>JASJCU010000038.1 GCA_030065815.1 Gammaproteobacteria bacterium
TGGTCGCGCCAGTGTGCGCGGTAGCTTGGCATCGCGATGAACACGCGGCCGCGCTCGCTGGCGTAGTCCTGGAACACCGCGGCGACCGCGAACTCGTGTTCGCCGTCGGCGGTCGGCAGCGCGATCGGGTCACCGGCGGCGAGCCCGAGGCGGTAGGCGAGGGGCTCGGACACCAGCACCGCGCCGCGATCGAATGCCGACCGCCGACGGCGAACACGAGTTCGCGGTCGCCGCGGTGTTCCAGGACTACGCCAGCGAGCGCGGCCGCGTGTTCATCGCGATGCCAAGCTACCGCGCACACTGGCGCGACCACGAGACCGACACGCTGGCGCTGTTCGCCGAACCGGCCGCGACCCCGGCGTTCTACGACAGCGTCGTCGGCGGACTGACCGCGCAATTCGATGTCAACCTGGTGTCGGCGCGCGAGATCTACGACGAGTCGATGCGCATCTTCGATCGCACGTTCCGCATCACCGAGGTGCTGCGCTACCTGTCGCTGCTGGTTGCCTTCATCGGCGTGTTCAGCGCGCTGATGGCGATCCAGATCGAGCGCCGGCGCGAATACGCCGTGCTGCGTGCCATCGGTTTCACACCCGGTCAGCTGGCGCGCCTGATCCTGCAGCAGTCGGCGCTGCTCGGCCTGCTCGCCGGCGTGGTCGCGGTGCCGACCGGGATGGCGATGGCGTGGGTGCTGACCGACGTGATCCAGCTGCGCGCGTTCGGCTGGACCATGCAGTACCTGGTCACACCCACACCGCTGCTGGTCAGCGTCGTGTTCGGCGTGGCCGCGGCACTGCTGGCCGGGATCTACCCGGCGTGGCGCGGCGGCCGCGAGGCGCCGGCCCCGCAGATGCGGCAGGACTGATGGCGAGCCGCTTGACAGCGCTGCTCGGTGGCATGGCACTGGCCGTGCTGACCGGTTGCGGCGACGACGCACCGAGACCGGCCGACGATGCGCCGGTCACGCTGACCGAGCGCATGGGCGCACCGCCCGACCCCGGTTTTGCGCGCGCCGACGCACCGCGCGCGTTCACCTTTCCGCAGGACCACGGCGCGCACCCGGAGTTCGCGACCGAGTGGTGGTATTTCACCGGCAACCTCGACGCCAGCGACGGCCGCCGCTTCGGTTACCAGCTGACGTTGTTTCGCGTCGGCCTGAAACCTGGCGCACCCGCCGACGACTCCGCGTGGCGTACCCACCAGCTATACATGGGACATCTCGCGCTCAGCGACGTCGCGGCGCGCCGCCACCACAGTGCGGAACGCTTCAGCCGCGCAGCGGCCGGCCTCGCCGGGGCCCAGGCATCGCCGCTGCGCGTCTGGCTCGGACCGTGGTCGATCAGCGGCGCCGGCGACACGACCTTCCCGCTGACGTTGCGCGCCGACACTGCCGACATCGGGCTTGCGCTGACACTGGCGCGCGGCGCCAAGCCGCGCGTGCTGCAGGGCGAGCAGGGGCTGTCGCGCAAGAGTGCGGCGCCGGGCAACGCGTCCTACTACTACTCCCATACCCGTCTGCCGACGCACGGGCGACTACGCATCGGCGATACCACGCACGCGGTCGACGGCACGTCGTGGTTCGACCGCGAATGGTCGACATCGGCGCTGGCCGACGACCAGGCCGGCTGGGACTGGTTCGCGCTGCAGTTCGACGACCGCAGCGAGCTAATGCTGTACCAGATGCGCGGCGTCGACGGCCGTGCACAGCGCTTCAGCAAGGGCGTGCTGGTCGCGCCGGACGGCCGCATCCAGCACCTCGCACACAGCGATTTCGCACTGCGCCCGACGCGGCACTGGATCTCCGACGAGGGCGCCCGCTACCCGGTCGCGTGGCGCATCGAGGTACCGCGATTCGGCCTCGCGCTGGCGGTCGAGGCGACGTTCGACGAGCAGGAGATGCGGCACACGGTGCGCTACTGGGAAGGCGCCGTCGACGTGACCGGCACGCACAGCGGCCGTGGCTACCTCGAGCTCAGCGGTTACGCGCCGGCCGCCGAGTCGTCAGCGTCGCAGTAGCTCGCGCAGGCGGTCGATGTCGAGCGGCGTCTGCGGCGTGACGGGCACGCCGACCGCGCGCTCGGCGGCGGTCAGCGGATCGCGCTCGCGGCGCTGCAACTCGAGCACCTGCAGGTCGGCGTCCGACACATTGCCGGCGCTGCCGCGCCGCCCGAGGATCCGCTGGCGCAGCGTGTCGAGCGGCGCGTCGACATCGAGGATCGCAAACGGCACGTCGTGCTCGCGGGCCAGCTCGGCGAAACGCGCGCGGTAGCGTCGGCGCAGGAAAGTCGCATCGACGATCGCGATGTAGCCGGCAGCGGCGACGCCGGCGGCGAGCTCGCCGAGGCGTTCATAGGTGCGGTCGTTGAGATCGTCGGTGTAGGCGCCGTGCGCCGTGGCGTCGGCGTCGGCCGCGATGCCGAGCAGGCGCTTGCGCTCGACGTCGGAACGCAATCGTACCGCGGGCAGCTCGCCGACGATCCGCGCGGCCTGGTGGCTCTTGCCGCTGCCGGAGACGCCGTGCGTGATCACGATCGCACCGGTGCGCGGCCGGCACAGCGCGTCGGCGAGGTCGAGGTACGACGCCAGCTCGGCCTCGACCGGCCGTCGCGACGCGTCGTCGTCGATCTGGGCGCAGCGGATCGCCGCGATCTTGGCCCTGACCATCGCGCGATAGACCTCGTAGAGCTGCAGCAGTGTCAGCCCGGCATAGTCGCCGGTGACCTGCAGGTAGCCGTCGAGGAACGCGTAGACCAGTTCGGCGCGCGCGCGGTGATGCAGGTCCATGGTCAGGAAGGCGACGTCGTTGACGGTATCGATCCAGCGCAGCGCCGGGTTGAACTCGATCGCATCGAACACCACGGGCACCGCGTCGATCAGCGCGATGTTGCCGAGGTGCAGGTCACCGTGACACTCCTTGATCTGCCCGGCGCGGCGGCGATCGATCAGCGCCGCATCGCATGCCGCCAGCGCGGTGTCGGTCCACGCCTGGACCGTTCCCAGCCGGCTGTCGTCATCCCCGCGCAGCTCGCGGATCTGGCGGAAGTTGTCGCGCATCGGACCGGCGACGGCGTCCGGACTGCCAAAGCTCGACGCCGGCCCCGCCGCTTCTGCGGCGATATGGAAGTAGCCGACGCTGTGGGCCAGGCCAGCGATCAACGCCCGGTCGAGCGCGATCGCCGGGTTGCTGAGCACGGCATCGGGATCGAAGCGGCGCATGCGTACGGCCCAATCGATCACGTCGCCCGGACCGTCGATCGCCGGCGACGCGATCGAGCCGGTCACGGCGCTGACGCCGAGGTAGATCCGCGGCGCCAGGCGCCGGTTCAGGCGCAGTTCCTCGTCGCACGCGAGACGCCGCTTCTCCAGCGACAAGAAGTCCAGGAAGCCAAGGTCGAGCGGTTTCTTGATCTTGTACGCGAGGTCACCGGCAAGGATGACGGTGGAGATATGCGTATCGATGCGCTGGCGCGATGTCCCGCCGCCCCGCCAGCACGCCTCGTCCATCAGCGCGTCGATCAGCGCCTCATGCTGCTCCAGCGATTCGATGGTCACAACGGGGTTTCCTGCACTGACGACGAACAATCGCGGCGACAGCCCGTACAATAACACCGTGCCGGCCGCCTGCGCCGCTTCGGCACGCGCCAAAACTACGGGCAACCGCACATTATGCAGATCGCCACGACAGGCAACGCACCCGAGTCCAGCGACTTCGACCTGATCCGCGGCAGACTGCCGATCGATGGCAGCCGCCTGCTCGAACTCGGCTGCGGTGCCGCCGAGACGACCCGGCGCCTGGCCGAGGAGCTGCCGCTGCGCGGGATCGTCGCGATAGAGGTCGACGCGGTCCAGCACCGCAAGAACCTGCAGATCGACGACCTGCCCAACGTGCGCTTCGCCTACGGCGGCGCCGAGGCGATCGCGCTGCCGGATGCCTCGGTGGACGGCGTCATCATGCTCAAGTCGCTGCACCACGTGCCCGTCGACGCGATGGACCGCGCGCTCGCGGAGATCGCGCGCGTGCTGCGGCCGGGCGGCCTCGCGTACATCTCGGAACCGGTCTACGCCGGCGCGTTCAACGACATCCTGCGGCTGTTCCACGACGAGCAGGTCGTCAGACAGGCGGCATTCGACGCGCTGTGCCGTACCGTCGCCGACGGCCGGCTGGCGCTGCACGAAGAGATCCACTTCACGAGTATCGCCCGCTTTGCCGGTTTCGCCGAATTCGAACGCCGTGTCATGGCCGTGACGCACAGCGATTTCGCGATCGACGCGACGCTGCACGCGGCCATCCGCGACGCGTTCCTGCCGCATGTCGCCGCCGACGGCATCGCGACCTTTCGCAACCCGATGCGTGCCGACCTGCTGCGCAGGCCGGCACGCTGAGGTCGTCGTAGCGACAGCATACGCAGGTCAGGCGGCACGTGGTAACGTCGGCGCAGGTGGTCAACTGAGTTTCGGCCGATGCGCAGCCTTATCCTGTTTCGGCACGGTAAATCTGATTGGGACGCGGCGTTCGCCAACGATCACGAGCGCCCATTGGCGAGCCGTGGCATCGAAGCCGCACGCCTGATGGGGCGCTTCCTGCAGCAGACCCACCAGGTGCCGGATCTCGCCGTCAGCTCGTCGGCGCTGCGGGCACGCGACACGCTGCAGCTGGCGGCGCGTGCCGGGCACTGGCACACGACGATGCGCGTCGACAGCGCGCTGTATGAGAGCTCACCGGGCCAGGTCGTGCACTGGATCCGCGCCCTCGACGACGACCCCGAGTGCCTGCTGCTGACCGGTCACGAGCCGACCTGGTCCGACCTCGCCGGCCAGTTGATCGGCCGCGCGTTGATCAAGGTCCCCACCGGCGCGATGCTGCGGATCGATTTCGATCACGACAGCTGGAACGCGATCGACGCAGGCGGCGGCGAGCTGCGCTGGCTGTTGCCGCCGAAGCTGATCGCCAGATTCAAGGGCGCCAAGCAGCGCCGGTCGCACGACTAGCGCTGCTGCCAGGCACCGCCGTCCGTCTGGTACCAATAGCCGCCGGGCGCTTCCTCGACCCAGACCCTGGCGAAGGTCGCTCGCACCTTCGGCTCCCACTCCGGGTGTCCGTTGGCGCGCGCGATCTCCTGGTACAGGCGGCTGCGGTCCGCATTCTCGTCGGCGACCAGTTTCTTCAACCGGTTGCGTTCGGCCAGCGACGCGGCCGCCAGGTCGCGGATCGCGACGTTGCCGCGGCTGTCGAAGCCGATCGCACCGGCCTGGTAGTAGCGCGCCAGGCTGGATTGGCGGCCCTGCATGCTCGCGCGGATCGCGCGGATCGCCGCGGTGTTGATGTCGATGTCCGCGTCGGCCGCATGGGCCGGCGGCACGAGCACCTCGAGGACGTGACCGACCGCCACCAGCACCGGGTGGGGATCAGCACGCGACGACTGTTTGTCCTCGACCGCGCCTGGCTCCGGTGCTGCCTCGCCCTCTTTGAGCACGTCGCGCACGATCGTGCGCGCGGCCTCCTCGGCGGCCGCGGCCGGGAAGTAGATGTTGATCGTGACACAGGCGCTGGTCACCAACACCAGCAACGGAACAGCGAGCCATCGAGTCATTGTTGCATCGTCCTGACAGTTGTCGTGGGCTACTGAATTCTCACACCTTCGACCCGGATTTCGCGCAGGCGTTCCAGCAGCTCGGTCCAGGCGACGCTGCGGTTGCGCCCGATGACATCGATTCGGGGCAGGCCGCTGCCGCGCACAAGGTAGTACCCGCCGTCCTCACGCGCAAGGCCGTCGATCGTCGCGGCATTGCCGCGCAGTGCGATCTTCACGTCGATGCTGTCGTAGCTGAACTCGTCGAAGATGCGCAGGAACGACGTCGACAGCCCGGCCGGCAGGCCGCTGCCGAGCTCGGTCAGGTTCTCGACCGCACGCTGACTGATGCGATGCCGCGACCGGTCGCCGGCCGGCGTGTACAGGTGCAGGTCGAAACGTTCCGGCTCCCACGCGACCAACCGCAGGTCGCCGATGTCGCCGTCGAGCTTCCCGGTGATCCGGCCGAACGCGAAGGTCCGGGTCACGGCCTCGAGGTCGAGCCCGCGCAGCGTCGCGTTTGCGCCGAGGATCGGCACCGCGCCGAGAGGGTTCTGGATGCGCAGGTCGTCGACCCGTATCTCGCCGTTGAACGCGGCCAGCCGCAGACCGCCACCGATCGTGAACACCTGGTCGACGTAGCGCATCTCGCGCAGTTCACCGGCCAGCTTGCCGCTGAACGGTGGCCATTCGAGTTCGCGCGTCAACTCATCGAGTGAGACGTCGCGCACCGACGCACTGGCCGTCCAGCTCGGCCGGTCGCCAGCGACCAGGGCCCCGTCGAGGGCAAAGCTGTCCAACGCGACCGCGCCACCGAGCAGCGGCACGACGATCGGCTCGACGAGCTCGACGCGGTCGGCGGCGAACCGCGCCTGGATCGCGAACGCGCCGGAGTCAATACGCAACAGGCTGACGCCCCGCGTCGACAGGCGCGACACCGATACGTCGCGGCCGCGGTCCCAGGCGACCCCGCCATCGGTGCGGCGCAGCGCGAACCGTCCCTTGCGGTCGCTGAACGCCAGGCCGTTGAGTTCGAGACCGACCTGCTCGACTCCGGTGTCGTCGAAGTGCATGACGAAGCCGACGCTGCCCTGCACCGCCATGTCGTCGGCCGGCGTACCGATCAGGAACGGCTGCACGAGCAGGTCGTACAGGCGCCCGGCATCATCGCTGTGCGCGGCGACGGTCAGGTCGCGGATATCGAACGGCCGGGTCGCGAAGCGGCCGGTGCCGGAGATCGAGAACGCGCCGTCGAGTTCGACTGTCCAGGCCGCGAGGTCGAGCCGCGCCTGCGCCGGCAACAGGGTTCCGGACAGGTCCACGCGCAACGCCGCGGTCGCGGCGTCATGGAACACCGGCTCGACGTACAGCGCGCCCTTCGGCCAGCGCAGGCTGCCGTCGAAGCGCCAGCCCGTCGTGCTGTCGCGCGCCGTCGCATCGACCTTGACGACCAGGCCCTCGGCCGCCTGGGTGCCGTCGGGGGACGCGTAGTTCAGGCCGTCGATCACGAGATCGGTGTCGACCTGGGTGGACCTGGCTGCTGCGCCGCGGACGACGACGCGGCCACTGGCCCGGCCACGGCTGTTCCAGTCCGCCGGCAAGGTCGGCAGGTCGGCGAGCTCGGCCGCCCGGCGCATCGGCACGCGGTAGACCTCGCCGGTCAGCTGCCAGCCGTCGTGCGCCTGTGCCAACGACAGCGTCAAGCGACCGCCCGCGACGCGCAGCCCCGGCACCTCGAGCACCAGCGAACCATCGGCGTGCCATGCACCGGACCAGGTCGTCTGCTGGGCACCGAGCGGCGACTCTGTCGCCGTCAAGCGGCCGTCGTCGCAGTGCCATCCACCGGCGGGCTGGCGCGTCATCGCGCAGCTCAGCCGCACCTCGCGCAATCGCCCGTGATCGTCGGGCAGCACGGCGCTCGCGACGGAGACCGCCAGCGACAGCCGGTCGGCCGCGGCCGAACCGATCTCGATGCCGAGGCCACTGAGCTGCCAGCCCTCGCCGCTTATGTCGTCTACGCCGAACGACAACCCGACGTCGGCGACCGCCGGCGCTGTCGCGAGACACGCCGGCAGCGCCAGCCACGCGAAGCGGCGTGGTAGCGCGCAGAGGTCATGGAAACCGCGGATGGCCATGCTGGCACCGAGGGTGCGGCGACGACCGGGCCGCGTCAAGGCGTGCCGCGGCCGTCTGGCGTGGCAGCGACACGGCGACACCGACGCGAAACCCGCTCACACCGCAGCGGGTATGTCGACCCGTTACCGGCAGCGCCAGCGTGCAGCTGTCAGAACGCGTCGCCGGGGATGCGTACCCAGCCTTCCATCAGCACGCGCGCGCTGCGGCTCATGACGACCTTGTCGACGGTCCATTCACCGCCGTCGCTGCTCGCCTGCGCGCCGACCTTGAGCGTCCCTGACGGGTGGCCGAAGGTCACGCTGTTGCGTTCGCCGCCGCCCGCGGCGAGATTGACCAGGGTGCCCGGGATCGCCGCCGCGGTGCCGATCGCGACCGCGGCCGTGCCCATCATCGCGTGATGCAGCCTGCCCATCGACAGCGCTCGGACATTCAGGTCGATCGCCGCGGCGCTGATCGCCTTGCCGCTCGACGCGATGTAGTCGGCCGGGCCGGCGACGAACGCGACTTTAGGCGTGTGTTGACGCGCGGCGGCCTCGGACACGTCGCCGATCAGGCCCATCTTCACGGCACCGTGGGCGCGGATCGTCTCGAAGCGCTTCAGCGCCTCGGGGTTGCCGTTGATCGCGTCCTGCAGCTCGGTGCCGGTGTAGCCGATATCGGCGGCATTCAGGAACACGGTCGGGATGCCGGCGTTGATCATCGTCGCGTCGAAGGTACCGACACCCGGCACCTCGAGTTCGTCGACCAACCTGCCGGTCGGGAACATCGCGTCGGACGCGTCGACCGGGCGCATGAACTCGACCTGCACCTCGGCGGCCGGGAACGTGACGCCGTCGAGTTCGAAGTCGCCGGTCTCCTGCACCTCGCCGTTGCTGATCGGCACGTGCGCGACGATGGTCTTTTCGATATTACTTTGCCAGATGCGCACGACGGCGACGCCGTCGTCGGGGATCCTCCGTGCGTCGACCAGACCGCTGGCGATCGCAAACGAGCCCACGGCCGCGGTCAGGTTGCCGCAGTTGCCGCTCCAGTCGACGAACGGCCTGTCGATGCTGACCTGGCCGAACAGGTAGTCGACGTCGTGATCCGGACGCTCGCTCTTCCCGAGGATCACGGTCTTGCTGGTGCTCGATGTCGCGCCGCCCATGCCGTCGGTGTGCTTGCCGTACGGGTCGGGGCTGCCGATCACGCGCAGCAACAGCCGGTCGCGCGGCTCGCCCGGCACCTGTGCGGCCGCGGGCAGGTCGGTCAGGTTGAAGAACACGCCCTTGCTGGTACCGCCGCGCATGTAGGTGGCGGGGATCTTTATCTGCGGGACTGATGGCATGGCTGGTTCCTGAGGTTTCCGTTTTGGACGCAGAGTGCGCAGAGTATTGCCGGGTCGTTGCCCCGGAGGTTGATTCGTCACTCCCGCGCAAGCGGGAGTCCAAGTCGTTGTTGTTTCCCGTTCCCCGCATGCGCGGGGATGACGAATCTGGCACGCGTCGGACCTTTTACGAATACTCTACGCTCCTCTGCGCCCTCTGCGTCCCCATGAAGTCGTTTCCAACTACGCCGCGTTCGCAGCAAGAAAGTCCTGCGCGAAGCGCTGCAGCACGCCACCGGCCGCGTAGACCTGCACCTCCTCGGCGGTATCCAGCCGGCACGTGACCGGGATCTCGACGCGCTCGCCATTGCGCCGGGTCATGACCACGGTCAGCGCGGCGCGCGGACCCGGTTCACCGACGACGTCGAAGGTCTCGGTGCCGTCGATCGCGTAGGTCGCGCGCGTCTCGCCGGGTGCGAACTCGAGCGGCAACACACCCATGCCGACCAGGTTGGTGCGGTGGATGCGTTCGAAGCCCTCGGCGACGATCGCCTCGACGCCGGCCAGGCGCACGCCCTTGGCGGCCCAGTCGCGCGAAGAGCCCTGGCCGTAGTCGGCCCCGGCGATGATGCATAGCGGCTGCCGGCGCTGCATATAGGCCTCGATCGCCTCCCACATGCGCATCTGCTCGCCGTCCGGCTCAAGACGGGCCAGCGACCCCTGGATGATGTCGCCGTTGGCGTCGCGGCACATCTCGTTGAGCAGTTTCGGGTTGGCGAAGGTCGCACGCTGCGCGGTCAGGTGATCACCGCGGTGGGTCGCGTAGGAGTTGAAGTCCTCCTCGGGCAGGCCCATCTTCGCCAGGTACTCGCCGGCGGCGCTGCTCGCCAGGATCGCGTTCGACGGCGACAGGTGGTCGGTCGTGATGTTGTCGCCGAGTACCGCCAATGGACGCATACCCTTGAGCGTGCGCGCACCGGCCAACGCACCCTCCCAGTACGGTGGACGGCGGATGTAGGTGCTCGTCGGTCGCCAGTCGTACAACGGGCTCTCGGCTTTCTCGCGTGCGCCGAGGTCGAACATCGGCGTGTAGATCTGCCGGAACTGTTCCGGCTTGACATAGGTGCTGACGATCGCGTCGATCTCGTCGTCGCTCGGCCAGATGTCCTGCAGCGTGACCGGACTGCCGTCGGCAGCGGTGCCCAGCGCATCCTGCTCGATATCGAAGCGCACGGTGCCGGCGATCGCGTAGGCGACGACCAGCGGCGGCGATGCCAGGAAGGCCTGCTTGGCATAGGGATGGATGCGGCCGTCGAAGTTGCGGTTGCCAGACAGCACGGCGGTCGCGTACAGATCGCGGTCGATGATCTCCTGCTGAATCGCCGGATCCAGCGCGCCGCTCATGCCGTTACAGGTCGTGCAGGCGTAGGCGACGATGCCGAAACCGAGCTTTTCGAGCTCCGGCAGCAGGCCCGCTTCCTCGAGATACAGACGAGCGACCTTCGAGCCCGGCGCAAACGAGGACTTTACCCATGGCTTGCGCAACAGCCCTAGCGCGTTGGCCTTGCGTGCCAGCAGGCCGGCGGCGACGACGTTGCGCGGGTTCGAGGTATTGGTGCAACTGGTGATTGCGGCGATGATGACGGCGCCGTCCGGCATCTGGCCGGCGGCCTCCTCGGCGCGCGCCGCGTCGAGACCGCCGGCGATGCCGCGTTCGGCCAGTGCGCTGGTCGGCAACCGGCGGTCGGGGTTCGACGGCCCGGCCATGTTGCGACCGACCGTCGACAGGTCGAACTCGAGCACGCGCTCGTAGCGCACGTCGGCCAGCGCGTCGGCCCACAGGCCGGTGGTCTTGGCGTAGGTCTCGACCAACGCGACCTGCTGCGGCTCGCGCCCGGTCAGCTTCAGGTAGTCGATAGTCTGCCGGTCGATGTAGAACATGCCGGCCGAGGCACCGAACTCGGGCGTCATATTCGAGATCGTCGCGCGGTCGCCGATCGTCAGGTCCGCCGCGCCCTCGCCGAAGAACTCGAGGTAGGCCGAGACCACTTTCTCGTTGCGTAGGAACTCGGTCAGCGCGAGCACGATGTCGGTCGCGGTGATCCCGGGCTGGCGTCGGCCGGTCAACTCGACGCCGACGATCTCGGGAAGCCGCATCATCGTCGGTCGGCCGAGCATCACGGTCTCGGCCTCGAGGCCGCCGACGCCGATCGCGATCACGCCGAGGCTGTCGACGTGCGGCGTATGCGAGTCGGTGCCGACACAGGTGTCCGGGAAGGCCAAGCCGTCACGCTGCTGGATCACCGGCGACATCTTCTCGAGATTGATCTGGTGCATGATGCCGTTGCCGGCAGGGATCACGTCGACATTGTCGAACGCGGTCTTGGTCCACTCGATGAAATGGAAGCGATCCTCATTGCGACGGTCTTCGATCGCACGATTCTTGTCGAACGCGTCCGGGTCGAAGCCCGGTGCCTCGACCGCCAGCGAATGGTCGACGATCAGCTGGGTCGGCACCACCGGATTGACCTTGGCCGGATCGCCGCCCTGTTCGGCGATCGCGTCGCGCAGACCGGCCAGGTCGACCAGCGCGGTCTGGCCGAGGATGTCGTGACAGACGACGCGGGCCGGGTACCAGGGAAAGTCGAGATCGCGCCGGAACTCGACGATCTGCCTCAGTGCGTCGTTCAGAGCATCCGGATCACAGCGACGCACGAGCTGCTCGGCGAGCACGCGTGATGTATACGGGAGCGTGTCATAGGCGCCCGGCTTGATCGCGTCGACGGCCTCTCGGGCATCGAAATAGTCGAGGTCGGTACCCGGCAGCGGTTTGCGGTAGTCGGTGTTCATAGGCAGCCAGCTGACGGTGCGATCAGGGACGGTCGGCGATCGGTACGAACTCGAGCGCCTCCGGGCCGGTGTAGTTTGCCGACGGGCGGATGATCTTGCCGTCGTCGCGCTGCTCGATGACGTGCGCGCCCCAGCCGGTCGTACGCGCAATCACGAACAACGGCGTGAACATGTCGGTCGGCACGTGCATCGCGTTGTACGACACGGCGGAGAACCAGTCGAGGTTGGGGAACATCTTCTTGACCTCCCACATCACCGACTCGAGACGGTCGGCGATGTCGTACATGCGCAGGTCGCCGTTCTCCTCTCCGAGTTCCCGGGACACGCGCTTGATCACCTCGTTGCGCGGATCGCTGATCGTGTATACCGGATGGCCGAACCCGATCACGATCTCCTTGCGGGCGATTCGCTCGCGAATATCCGCCTCGGCCTCGTCCGGGCTGTGATAGCGGCTCTGGATGCGAAACGCCTCTTCATTGGCACCGCCGTGCTTCGGGCCGCGCAGCGCACCGATCGCACCGGTGATCGCCGAGTAGATGTCCGAACCGGTACCGGCGATGACGCGTGCCGTGAACGTAGACGCGTTGAACTCGTGTTCAGCGTACAGGTTCAGCGAGGTATGCATCGCGCGCACCCAGGACTCGCGCGGCTTCTCGCCGTGCAGCAGGTGCAGGAAGTGTCCGCCGACCGAGTCATCGTCGGTCTCGACGTCGATGCGCTTGCCGTTGACCGCGAAGTGATACCAGTACAGCAGCATCGAGCCGAAACTGGCGACCAGCCGGTCGATGATGTTGCGCGCTTCGGCCTCGGAGTGGGCCGGCGCCTCCGGCAGGCAGGTGCCCAGCACCGAGCAACCGGTGCGCATAACGTCCATCGGGTGGGCCGATGACGGCAAGGCTTCGAGCGCCTGCTTGACCGCGACCGGCAATCCGCGCAGTGACTTCAGTTTGCGCTTGTAGTAGTCGAGTTCGGACTGGTTGGGCAGCTTGCCGTAGACGAGCAGGTAGGCGATCTCCTCGAACTCACAGGTCTCGGCGAAATGCAGGATGTCGTAACCGCGGTAGTGCAGATCGTTGCCGGTACGCCCGACGGTGCAGATCGCGGTATTGCCGGCGGCGGTACCGGAAAGCGCAACCGATTTCTTTGGCTTGGGTAGCACGGATTGACTCATATCGAAACTCCTGGTCTGTCATTGCAGGCTGATGCACAAGCGCGCTGTTGCGCGTTCTGGCAGGATCCTTAGCCCGCCTTGTCTGTAGCGAAAAGCTGGTCAAGCTTCTGTTCGAACTCGTGGTAGCCGAGGTAATCGTACAGGTCCATACGGCTCTGCATGATGTCGAGCACGTTCTGCTGCGTGCCCTCGCTGCGCAGCGTCTGGTAGACGTTCAGCGCCGCTGCATTCGCGGCGCGGAACGCCGACAGCGGGTACAGCGCGATGCTGACGCCGACGTCGGCCAGCTCCTCGGTCGTGAACATCGGTGTGGCACCGAACTCGGTAATGTTGGCCAGCACTGGCACCTCGACGGCATCGACGAACTCGCGGTATTGCGGCAGCTCGTTCATCGCCTCGGGGAAGATCATGTCGGCACCGGCCTCGACACAGGCACTGGCACGGTCGATCGCCGACTGCATGCCCTCGACCGCAAGCGCGTCGGTGCGCGCCATGACGACGAAGTCGGGATCGGTCTTGGCATCGACGGCGGCCTTGATGCGATCGACCATCTCGTCGAGCGGTACGATCGCCTTGTTCGGGCGGTGGCCGCAACGCTTTTGCTGGACCTGGTCCTCGATGTGGATGGCCGCGGCGCCGCACTTGATCATCGAACGCACCGTACGGGCGATGTTGAATGCCCCACCCCATCCGGTATCGACGTCGACCAGCACCGGCAGCGACGTGACATCGGTGATGCGCTTCAGGTCGGTCAACACGTCTTCCATCGTCGTGATGCCGAGATCGGGTATCCCGCACGAGCCGGCGGCGACGCCGCCTCCCGAGATGTACAAAGACTGGAAACCCGACGCCTCGGCAAGCCGTGCATGGTAGGCGTTGATCGCGCCGACGCATTGCAGCGGTTTTTCGGCCGCCACCGCGTCGCGGAACTTCTTGCCTGCTGATTCGATAGTCATCCGTCTCACCCCTGATTTTCAGTCTCTTGCAGTAGTCTTTCGACGTTCTCGCGCGACGCCCGGATGTGTGCGCGCATCATCAACTCGGCCATTTCCGGGTCGCGCCGTTCGATCGCGTCGACGATGTAACCGTGCTCGACGAACGCGCGCGGCCCGCGCTTGCTCGGCATCCCGAACTGGTAGCGATACAGTCGCACGACGTGATAGAGGTCGTTGCACAGCAATCCGGTCATGCGCTGGTTGTGGCTGCCCTGGACGATGCGAAAATGAAAGTCCAGGTCGCCCTCGCGCTGGAAATACGCATGGCCGGTATCGCGCTCGATCTGCTCGCCATGCTGCTCGAGCAGCGCGCGCAGCTCGGCGATCTCGTCGTTCGTCATGTGCTGTGCAGCCAGTCGGGCCGCCATGCCCTCGAGGGCCTCGCGAACATGAAAGATCTCGAGCAGCTGCTCGCTGCTGAGGCTTACCACGCGCGCGCCGACGTTGGGCCGGCGCACGACCAGCCCGCAGGCCTCCAGGCGGCCGATCGCCTCGCGCAACGGGCCACGGCTGATACCGTAGGCACGTGCCAGCTCCGGCTCGCTGATCTTGCTGCCCGACGGGATATCGCCCTCGACGATGGCCTCGCGCAGCAGCGTGAAGATCCGGTCCGGAATCGTGCCGGCGGAATCCCCGGCAACCTGCGAAAGTGCGCCAACCACCGCCTGACTCACGCCTTCGCGTAACCCATGCCCTTCAGCACGTCGGTGACCTCGTCGAGGATCGCCGGGTCGTCGATCGTGGCCGGCATCTTGTACGCCTCACCATCGGCGATCTTGACCATGGTGCCGCGCAGGATCTTGCCGGACCGCGTCTTCGGCAGCCGCTTGACCACGCCGACCAGCTTGAATGCCGCGACCGGGCCGATCTGGTCGCGTACCCGCTGGACGAGTTCCTTGGACAGTTCCGCCGGATCGCGTTCGACGCCGGCCTTGAGCACGATCAGGCCAAGCGGCATCTGCCCCTTGAGCGCGTCGGCAACGCCGATGACCGCGCATTCGGCGACATCGGCGTGACCGGACAATACCTCTTCCATCGCGCCGGTCGACAGGCGGTGACCGGCGACGTTGATCACGTCATCGGTGCGACTCATGATCCACAGGTAACCGTCGTCGTCTCGATAGCCGGCATCGCCGGTCAGGTAGTAACCCTGGTACTTGCTGAGATAGGAATCGATGAAGCGCTGGTCGTTGCCCCACAACGTCGGCAAACAGGACGGCGGCAACGGCAGCTTAATCACGATATTGCCCATCTCGCCGTCGGGCATCTCGTCGCCCTCCTCGGACAGGATGCGGACGTCGTAGCCCGGCATCGCGACGGTCGGTGACCCGGGCTTGATTTGCATCGCCTCGATGCCGAGCGGGTTGGCGGCGATCGCCCAGCCGGTCTCGGTCTGCCACCAATGGTCGACCACCGGTTTTTGCAGCTTGTCGCGGGCCCAGAAAAGGGTGTCCGGGTCGCAGCGCTCGCCGGCGAGGAACAGCGCCTGCATGCACGACAGGTCGTAGTCCTTCAGGTACTCGCCGTCCGGGTCTTCCTTCTTGATCGCACGGAACGCGGTCGGCGCCGTGAACAGGACCTTGACGTTGTGCTCGTTGATCACCCGCCAGAACGCACCCGGATCCGGGGTACCGACCGGCTTGCCCTCGTACATCAGCGTCGTGCAACCGGCCAGCAGCGGACCGTAGACGATGTAGCTGTGCCCGACGACCCAGCCGACATCGGATGCCGCCCAGTAGACATCGCCGGCCTCGACGTCGTAGATGTTCTTCATCGTCCAGTGCATCGCGACCGCGTGGCCGCCGTTGTCGCGTACCACGCCCTTGGGCTGGCCCGTGGTGCCGGACGTGTACAGGATGTACAGCGGGTCGGTCGCAGCGACCGGCACGCACTCGGTCGGCTGCGCCTCGGCGACGGCCGCGTCCCAGTCGACATCGCGCCCGGCGATCAGCGGCGCCTCGGCCTGCGGGCGTGCCTTGATGATGCACGCCGACGGTTTGTGGTCGGACAGCTCGATCGCCTCGTCGAGCAACGGCTTGTAGACGACGACGCGGTTCGGTTCGATGCCGCACGAGGCACTGACGATGGCGGTCGGCTTGGCATCGTTGATCCGGGTCGCCAGCTCGTTCGCGGCGAAACCGCCGAACACGACGGAATGGATCGCACCGAGCCGCGCACTGGCGAGCATCGCGATCGCCGCTTCCGGGATCATCGGCATGTAGATCAGCACGCGGTCGCCCTGGTTGACGCCCTGGGCGCGCAGCGCGCCGGCGAACGACGACACCGCGTCCTGCAACTCGCGGTAGGTATAGGTCTTTTTCTGATCGGTGATCGGCGAATCGTAGATCAGCGCGGCCTGGTCGCCGCGGCCGGCACTGACGTGACGGTCGACCGCGTTATAGCAGGTGTTGAGTTGACCGCCGACGAACCAGCGCGGCACCGGCGTGGCGTCGACGTCTAGGACACTGTCCCACGGCTTGTCCCAATGCAGGGCCGCGGCCGCTTCCCCCCAGAAGGCGTCCGGGTCCTGCAGAGATGCCTGGTAAAGAGACATGTAGTTCGCCATGTGATCCCCCTTGCGTGCTTGTTCTCGGTCCGGGTGGCGTCGGGACAGCGGCGGCTGCGTCGCGCCCCACGCCAGATTGTCGACAATAGTAGCCGCATTCCAGTCGCTTTCGCGGGTTTTTGGCCCTCCCTACCATTGAATTTCGCAATGTGTTGACATTTAGCCGAGCAAACGCGCCCGCCTGCGCCCCGGGGATGGCTCAACGCAGGCCGCGTGACTTGTGTCCAAGTGGCTGAATCAGCGAGGCTTTCCGCGGACGCGCCGGACCATCCGCGATTCGCCGGCGGCGGCCGCGCCGCCACCGCGGTCACGACCCGCAGGCTCGGCGGTGGCGTAGCGACGACCGGTACGGCGGGAGACGGCGCACGTCTGGCGGCCGCGCTGCCGGGCCGCGAGACCGGCTCGCCTATCCGCGCTCCTGGCCGGCGAGATACAGCCAGGTATCGATCACCGTATCGGGGTTCAACGAGATGCTGTCGATGCCGCGTTCGAGCAGCCACCTGGCCAGGTCCGGGTGATCGGACGGGCCCTGCCCGCAGATCCCGACGTACTTGCCCGCGTTGCGGCACGCCGTGATCGCCATGTCGAGCATCTTGAGCACCGCGGGATTGCGCTCGTCGAAGCTGCGCGCGACCAGCCCCGAGTCGCGGTCGAGACCGAGGGTGAGCTGGGTCATGTCGTTCGAGCCGATCGAGAAACCGTCGAAGTACTCGAGGAACTCCTCGGCGAGCACGGCGTTCGACGGCAGCTCGCACATCATGATCGCACGCAGGCCGTCTTCGCCGCGCTTCAGGCCGTTCTCGGCCAACAGGTCGATGACGCCGGACGCCTCGTCGAGGGTGCGCACGAACGGGATCATGATCTCGAGGTTCTTCAGGCCCATGTCGTCGCGCACCCGGCGGATCGCCTCGCATTCCATATCGAAACAGGCGCGGAAGGTCGGCGCGAGGTAGCGCGACGCCCCGCGGAAGCCGATCATCGGGTTTTCCTCGTCGGGTTCGTACAGCGTGCCGGCGACCAGGTTCGCGTACTCGTTGGATTTGAAATCCGACATGCGCAGGATCACCGGCTGCGGTGCGAACGCCGCGACGATGCTCGAGATACCCTCGACCACGCGCTTGATGAAGTACTCGCGCGGATCGCCGTAGGCGGCGATGCGGTCCTCGATGTCGGCACGGATATCGGCCGGAACGCGTTCCAGCTGCAGCAGCGCCTGCGGATGGATGCCGACCATGTTGTTGATGATGAACTCTAGCCGGGCGAGGCCGACGCCGGCGTTGGGGATCTGCGCGAAACTGAACGCCCGCTCCGGGTTGCCGACGTTCATCATGACCTTGACCGGAACCGCCGGCATGCTGTCGAGCTCGATCCGCTTGAGCTCGAAATCCAGTTCGCCGTCATAGACGAAACCGGTGTCGCCCTCTGCGCACGAGACCGTCACCGGTGTGCCGTCCCTGACCAGCTGCGTGGCCTCGCCGCAACCGACCACGGCCGGCACGCCGAGTTCGCGCGCAATGATCGCCGCGTGGCAGGTTCGCCCGCCGCGGTTGGTCACGATCGCCGATGCGCGCTTCATGATCGGCTCCCAGTCGGGATCGGTCATGTCGGTGACCAGCACGTCGCCTTCGGCGATCTTGTCCATGTCATCGAGGCTCATGATCACGCGCGCGGTGCCCGACCCGATGCGCGCGCCGATCGAGCGACCGTCGACGAGCACATCGCTGCGCGCCTTCATTTCGTAACGTTCGATAACGTTGCCGCTGCGACTCTGCACGGTCTCGGGCCGTGCCTGGACGACGTACAATTCGCCATCTACGCCGTCGAGGGCCCATTCGATATCCATCGGCCGCCCGTAGTGCTGCTCGATGCGCATGGCCTGACGTGCCAGTTCCTCGACCTGCTCATCGGTGATACAGAACAGTTTGCGTTCACCATCGTCGACCGGCACGGTCGTCACCGGCGACTCGCCGCCGTCGGCATAGATCATCTTGATCGCCTTGCTGCCGACGTTGCGGCGCAGGATCCCCGGCCTGCCGGCCCCGAGCGTCGGTTTGTGCACGTAGAATTCGTCGGGGTTGACGGCGCCCTGCACGACCATCTCGCCGAGGCCGTAACTGGCCGTGATGAACACGGCATCGCGGAAACCACTCTCGGTATCGAGCGTGAACATGACGCCGCTGGCGCCGATGTCGGAACGGATCATCTTCTGGATGCCGGCCGACAACGCCACCTGCGAGTGATCGAATCCCTGATGCACGCGGTACGAAATCGCCCGGTCGTTGAACAGCGACGCGAACACCTCGTGGATGCGGCGCTTGATATCCGCCAGGCCGGAGACGTTGAGCACGGTCTCCTGCTGACCGGCGAACGACGCATCGGGCAGGTCCTCGGCGGTCGCCGACGAACGCACCGCCCAGGTGACCTCGCTGCCGTATTCCGCTTCGAGGACGGCGTAGGCATTCTCGATCTCGGCATCGAGCACCGGCGGAAACGGCGTGTCCATGACCCACTGGCGGATCATCCTGCCGGTCGCGGCGAGCTTGTTGACATCATCGACGTCGAGCGCATCGAGCGAGGCATTGATCTTGTCAGCCAGTCCTTCATAGGCGAGGAACTCGCGATAGGCCTGGGCGGTCGTCGCGAATCCGCCCGGCACCTTGACACCGCCGTCCGCGGTCAGGTTGCGCAACATCTCCCCGAGCGAGGCGTTCTTGCCGCCGACCCTGTCAACGTCGCTCATCTCGACTTCGTGAAGCCACAGGATGTAATCGCTCATTCGTACCCTCGTTCCTGCCGTATTACAGGCTCTTCTTGATTAGTGACGCCAGTTCCTCGATCGAGTGCGTCGTGGAATCCAGCACGGTCATGCCATGCCGATGGAACATGTCCTGCGCCATCTGCACCTCCTTGATGCAGCGCCGCAGGCTCGCATAGTCACTGTCGGGACGTCGCAGCTCGCGAATCGCCGCCAGCCTTTCCGGTTCGATCGTCAACGCGAAGACCTTGTCCTTGTGCTCGAGCAGCTCATCCGGCAGATCGCCGACCTCGAAGTCCTCTTCGGTTATCGGATAGTTCGCCGCCCGCATGCCGAAATGCAGCGCGAGGTACAGGCAGGTCGGCGTCTTGCCGGAGCGCGATACACCGATCAGGATCACGTCGGCCTGATCGAACTTGTTCAGGCGCATGCCGTCGTCGTTGTTCAGCGCGTAGTTGATTGTCTCGATCCTGGCCTCGTAGTTCTCGAGGTTGACCAGGCCGTGGCTCATTCCTGCTTGTCGGCTGGGCTCCATCCCTGTCGCTTCGATCAGGTCCGACATGAAGCGGTCGAAGAGCTCGAAGTAGTTACACTGCGCGTACTTGAGGATCGCATTGATTTCCTCGTCGAGCATGGTCGCGAACACGATCGGCTTGCGGCCTTCGGCTTCGGCGCGGTGTGCGAGCTCGTCGGCCAGCGCCTGGGCCTTGTCCCGGGTATTGATGAACGGCGAATAACGGATCGTGAAGCGCGCGTCCCCGAACTGCGACAGCAGGCTGTGGCCGTAGGCCTCGGCGGTGATCCCGGTGCTCTCCGACACGAAGTATACCGAGCGGGTCTTACCGTCCTTCATCGCTCCGCTCAGTCGTAAAGGTATTCGAGCCAGTGGCCGTCGCGCACCAGCGCCTTCTTGGCGTCCAGCCAGCGGTCGGCCAGCCGCAGGTGGTCGGACATGGCGCGGTCCAGCGAATCGGCGACGTTGCGGTAACCGGCAAGGTAGACGTAGACGCTGCCCTGGCCCATCAGCCGCCACAATGCGTCCATGTTGGCTACCGTGCTCTCTTCCCGGTCCAGCGCGATCGCCGAGTAGCGGGTCTTCAGCGCCTCGAATGCGCGGTAGGTGACTTGATCGAAGAACTGGTCGCGGTCTCCGGTCGGATCGTTGATGTACAGGTGCTCGAGGCCGGTCTCCGCCCCTTCGAGCATCAACACCTTGCCCATCCAGTCGAGGCGCCTACCGTGCACCTTGTGGGCCAACCAGCGGAACGGCACCATGCCGCACCCGGCACCGATCATGACCATGTTGCTGCGCGACCCCATCGGCGGATAAAAGGGATACGGGAACGGCCCGAACAGCTCGATCGTATCGCCCTGCCGGGAATCGCAGAGGACCCGTCCGACGCTGGTGCTGTCTTCGGGTGCGGCCTCACGGACGTAGATCGTGATGTCGATCGTCTCTTCGAACGGCACGCGGCCGACCGACTCGACCGTGTATTGGCGCAGGATATGCCGGGCCTGCCCGAGCCTCGCCCCGGGGGGCAGGAACCCGACATCCGATCCGGCCTCGAACACCCGGTCTCCCGGCGTCAGGTTCAACATCAGCTTGAAGACAGGTGCGGCGCCCGCCACCTCGACAATCGCGGACTTGTGCACGACCCGGGCGACAATCGGATCTCCGGCCGCGTCGACTGGCTTGTTCATGTCTTCCTAACCTCGTTGATCTTGTTTCCCGCCGGCTCTGCCTCCGGCGTCGCGTCTACCCGGGCCGACGACCGCGTTCAGACCAGTGGCGTCGCACTGACGACGACCCCGTCTTCGTCGGCGTAGACATGGCTGCCCGGCACGAACCGGACGCCGGCGAACTTTACCGCGACGTCGCGCTCGCCAATACCCTTCTTGACGCTCTTCAGCGGGTAGGTTCCCAACGCCCGCACGCCGAGGTCCATGTCCGCGATATCGGCGGAATCGCGGATCAGCCCGTTCATGATCACGCCGCTCCAGCCGTTTTTCGCCGCCTTGGCGGCCAGCATGTCGCCAAGCATGGCGCAGCGCAACGATCCCCCGGCATCGACGACCAGCACGCGGCCATTGCCTGCCTCGGCGACAGCCTCGCGGACCAGTGAATTGTCTTCGAAGCACTTGATCGTCGACACCTCGCCGTGAAAGCGGGGCCGGCCGCCGAAACTCGAGAACAGCGGTTCGCAGATCTGCAGGTCGCCGGCGTGATCGTCGCAGAGATCAGCGGTCTTGAAGGTCACGGTGTGTCATTCCTCGCCATAGATGTGCCGGAATCGTTTGCTGGGCGCGTACGGAAAAACGTCACGCAGCAGGCCGTTCTCGATGTCCTGCTGAATGCCCTTCCAGTAATCGGCATCGAGCAGGTCGCGGTGATGTTTCATGAACGCCTTGCGCAACTCTGGATCGATCAACAGGAAGCTGCCGAACTCCTCGGGGAAGACGTCGTTCTGCGCAACCGAATACCAGGGTTCCGCGGCCATTTCGTCTTCCGGTGTGCGCGGTGGCGGGATACGACGGAAGTTTATGTCCGTCATGAACTCGATCTCGTCGTAATCGTAGAAAATCACGCGGCCGTGGCGTGTGACCCCGAAGTTCTTGTATAGCAGGTCGCCGGCAAAGATGTTGGCCGCTGCCATCTCCTTAAGCGCGTTGCCGAAGCCGATGATGGCGTTCTCTTTCTGCTGCGCGGTCGCGTGCTGGAAGTACAGGTTGAGCGGATCGAGGCGACGCTCGATGTAAAGGTGACGGACGATGACCTTGTCACCCTCGAACTCCAGGCTCTTGCCGCATTTCTGCTTCAGCTCGGCCATCAGCTCGTCGTTGATGCGATCGATCGGAAACGCCGCGTAGGAGTACTCGAGCGTATCGGCCATGCGGCCTACCCGGTCGTGCATCTTGACGATCTGGTACTTGCGCTTGACGGTCTTCCTGTCGACCTCCTTCGGCGGCGGAAAGTAGTCGTTGATGACCTTGAAGACATACGGATAGGACGGCATCGTGAACACCGTCATGACCATGCCCTTGACCCCTGGCGCGATGTCGAGTCGGTCTTTCGAGTGCGCGAGGTGGTGCAGGAAACCGCGGTAGAACTCGCTCTTGCCCTGCTTCTGCAGACCGATCGCCGTGTACAGATCGGCCTTGGTCTTGGTCGGCAGCATACGATTGAGGAAATGCACGACGGCGGCCGGGGTGTGCGTCTCCACCATGAAGTAGGCACGCGCGAAGCTGAACAGGTTGGCGATATCATCGCCGTCCATCAGCAGCGTATCCACATACGCCTTGCCATCGCCGTTGTTGAGCACCGGGATCACGAACGGCATCACGACCGGACCGTTGATCGCCCGGCCGACGATGTAGGCGGCCTTGTTGCGGTAGAACGGCGCGCGCAACACCTGCAGATGAAAGTGCTTGCGCAGTGCCAGACCGGGCATGCGCGTCTTTTTGACGTGGCGTACCAGACGGCGCACGTCGCGGGTGAGGTCCTCGAACGGTACGCCACAACCGCACGCCGTCAGGATCTCGCGGACCGACCGCGTCAGCCCCTGGCGCGTTGGATAATAACTGATGTAGACGGGATCCTGGTCATCGAGGTACTCGGTCGACAGGCCCGGACGGACGAAGATGTTGTCGTTGTTGTAATAGCGGCGGTGAAACAGCCACGTGAACACCGAGTTGTAGAACGTCTCGGCAAGCTCCGGCTGCTTGTGTTCGTAGAGCAGCCCGATGTAGCGCAGCTTGACCTCGCGCCACAGTTCCTCGTCCGCCTCGCCCTCGAGGCCGAACTCGCGTTGCAGCCGCTCGGTCGCCTCGACGACGCGCTGGGTGTACAGATTGATGCGGTCGCTGGCGGCCTGCCGCTGGCCAGTCCAGTCGCAATCGGCGAAACGCTGCTGCGCCGCCGCGGTGATCTCGAGGAAGATGCGATAGTGCCGGTTGAAACCGTCCAGGATTGTTTCGGCGATGCTGCGCGCGTTGAGTTCGGTCATGCGGTGGCCGCGATCCGGGCTGCTGGCTTCAGCGGCCAATGATGACGGCTCCGACGGCGCTTCACCATACCCGGTGACCGCGGCACCCACACGCTTGCCTGTCGACTCCCGCACGACCCATTCATCCGCCTGGGTTCTGCCCCGCCGCGCGGCAACGGCAGGCCGGGCAGCCCCGCGGGGCCACCCGTCCGCCCACCCGTCGCCGGCAGTCGCGGCTTAGCCGAACTGCTCTTCTTCGGTCGAACCCGTCAGGGCCGTGACCGACGACGCGCCGCCCTGGATCACCGTCGTGACATCGTCGAAGTAGCCGGCGCCGACCTCCTGCTGGTGCGACACGAAGGTATAACCCCTGTCGCGCGCCGCGAACTCCGGCTCCTGGACCATCTCGGTGTAGTGCTTCATGCCCTCGCCGCGCGCGTAGGCGTGGGCGAACTGGAACGTGTTGTACCAGTTGACGTGGATGCCGGCGAGCGTGATGAACTGGTACTTGTAGCCCAGCGCGGACAGCTCGTCCTGGAACGACGCGATCTGCGACTCGGACAGGTTGGCCTTCCAGTTGAACGACGGCGAGCAGTTGTACGACAGCAGCTGGCCCGGGTTCTCGGCCAGCACCGCCTGGGCGAACTCGCGGGCGAAGCCGATGTCCGGCTTGCCGGTCTCGCACCAGACCAGGTCGGCGTACGGGGCGTAGGCGACGCCGCGGCTGATCGACTGCTCGAGGCCGTTCTTGACGCGGTAGAAGCCCTCGGAGGTGCGTTCACCGGTCAGGAAAGGACGGTCGTTGGCATCGACATCGGAGGTCAGCAAGTTCGCGGCCTCGGCGTCGGTACGCGCCAGCACGATGGTCGGCACGCCCATGACGTCAGCGGCCAGGCGGGCGGCGATCAGCTTCTGCACCGCCTCGGAGGTCGGCACCAGCACCTTGCCGCCCATATGACCACACTTCTTGACCGCGGCGAGCTGGTCTTCGAAATGCACGCCGGAGGCCCCGGCGCCGATCATGTTCTTCATCAGCTCGAACGCATTCAGCACGCCACCGAAACCGGCCTCGGCGTCGGCGACGATCGGCAGGAAGTAATCGACGTACTCCTCATCGCCCGGGTTCACGCCGCGCCCCCACTGGATCTCGTCGGCGCGCTTGAAGGTGTTGTTGATGCGGCGGACCATCGTCGGCACCGAGTCGTACGCGTACAGCGACTGGTCCGGGTACATGGTCTCGGAGGTGTTGCCGTCGGCGGCGACCTGCCAGCCGGACAGGTAGACGGCCTCGAGGCCGGCCTTGGCCTGCTGCATCGCCTGGCCGGCGGTGATCGCGCCGAACGCGTTGACGTAGCCCTTCTTGGCCTTGCCGTTGACCAGCTCCCACAGCTTCTCGGCACCGCGACGTGCCAGCGTGTGCTCGGGCTGGATGGAGCCGCGCAGGCGGACGACGTCGGCGGCGCTGTAACCGCGCTGAACGTTCGCCCAGCGCGGATTCTCCGCCCAGTCCTTCTCCAGTGCTCTGATCTGTTCTTCTCGGGTCATGGTCTAACTCTCCCGTTGCTACTTGAGTTGTCGTAGTCGTTACCGGCCGCACCGCTCGACGCGGTCACGGACTCACTTGGCGATGGTCTTTTGTTGCATTGCAACAATCTGGTCAAAATTACCTGTGCGCGGCGTCTGAATCAATAATAGGAACGCTTTCATTGGCGTCCTCCCTCGATCGATCAGGACAGATTTTTTCTCTTTATAATTCAGTTAGTTATAAGATCTTCAGCGGCGTCCACCGAACACCGCGCAGTGGGGAAATGGAGAGTATTGATAAACCCTATCCTCGCCAGCGCAGTCGCCCCCGCCGGCGGCCTCACAGCGCATCGTCCGCCAGTACATAAGGCAGGTACGCGGGTTGCCAGGCGCGCGAGCGGATGTACTCGCGCAGGGTCACGAAATCGTCGGCCGGTATATCGTCACGGGTCGCCGAGCCGTCTCTGACCGCGGCCGCCAGCACGCTGGCCGCGACCTCCAGGCTGACCTCGCGCAGATCGCTGATTGGCGGGAAGATCCGGTCCAGCGCGCGGTAGTGGCGGTCGGTGTATTCCGCTAGCGCGAAAGCCGATGCGATGATCATCGCGTCACTGACACGCGAGCAGCGTCCGAGGATCGCGGCGAAACCGATCCCGGGAAACACGAAGGCATTGTTGCCCTGACCGACGGCGTAGCGCTGGTCGTTGTACACGACGTCTTCGAACGGGCTGCCGGTCGCGACGATCGCCCGGCCCTCGGTCCAGCAGATCAGATCCTGCGGTATCGCCTCGCAGTTGGCGGTCGGATTCGACAGCGGGAAGATGATCGGACGCGCCGTGTTTTCGGCCATGCGGCGCACCAGCGGCTCGTTGAACAGACCGCTGACGCCGGTCAGTCCGAGCAGCACGGTCGGCTTCGCGTGCGCCATCACCTCGAGCAGGGTCGGCAACTCACCGCCGATCTCCCAGTCGGCAAAGCTGTCGGCGAACTGGCTGACCGGCTGCTGGTATGGCTGCGCCGAGACGCCGTCGACGACCAGCCCAGCGGCATCGACGACGAACATCTGGCGGCGCGCCTGCTCGCGGCTCAGGCCTTCGTGGACCAGGCCGTCCTGGATCGCCTTGGCAACGCCGACACCGCCGGCACCGGCGCCGGCGACGACGATGCGCTGATCGATCAAGCGCTCGTCCTTGCGCTTGCATGCCGCGATCAGGCCAGCCAGCGTCACGGCGCCGGTGCCCTGGATATCGTCGTTGAACGACGGCACGCGGTCCTTGTAGCGCAACAGCACCTTGAAGGCGACATCCTTGGCGAAGTCCTCCCACTGGATGATGCACTTCGGCCAACGCCGCTTCACGGCGTCGACGAACCGGTCGAGCAGGGCGAAGTACTCGTCACCTTTCAGGCGCGGCTCGTGGACGCCGAGGTACTGCGGGTCGCCAAGCAGTTCCTGGCGATCGGTTCCGACATCGAAGTTGACCGGCATCGTGTGGAACGGACTGACGCCCGCTCCCGCGGTATACAGCGCCAGCTTGCCGATGCAGATCGCCAGCCCTCCGTGTCCCTGGTCGCCAATGCCAAGGATCGCCGACGCGTCGGTGGCGACGATCATGCGTACGTCGAGCAACGGGTAGTTGCAGAGGATCTCGTCGATGTAGTCGATGTTCTGCGGCGACACCGTGATGCCGCGTGGCGCCTGGTAGAGATCGCTGTAATGCTGCACCGCCTTGCCGACCGTCGGCGTATACACGATCGGCATCATCTCCTCGAGATGCCGCTGCAGCAGGGCGTAGAAGCGCACCTCGGAACGCTCCTGCATGGCGCGCAGGTACTGGTACTTGGCGATGTCATCGGGCTGCCGGCAGTAGCCGCGGTACAGCCGCGCGACCTGGTCTTCGAGCGTGCACACCTGCGGCGGCAGCATGCCTTCGAGACCGAGCGCGCGGCGCTCGTCGCTGGTGAATGCCGTGCCCTTGTTGGTCGCCGCCATGCGCAACAGGGCGTTACCGCGCAGGCGGACTTCGAGAAAAGGGTTGCCTTGCGAATCCCGCTGGTACGAAAAGTACGGGCTCAGTCGCGCCATCAAGCGACCTGTTGCAGCCGCGACTTCAGTTCGCGACGCCGGGCGTGCAGCACCGGTTCGGTATAGCCGTTCGGTTGTACGCGCCCCTTGAGCACGAGGTCGAGCGCCGCCTTGAACGCGACGCCGTCGAACGCGGGGGCCATCGGCCGATAGTCCGGGTCTTCGGCGTTTTGATTGTCGACGACGGCCGCCATGCGCTTGAAGGTCTCGAGCACCTGGGCCTCGTCACAGACGCCGTGGTGCAGCCAATTGGCGATATGCTGGCTGGAGATCCGCAGCGTCGCGCGATCTTCCATCAGGCCGACATCGTTGATATCCGGCACCTTCGAGCAACCGACACCCTGGTCGATCCAGCGCACGACGTAGCCGAGGATACCCTGGGCATTGTTGTCGAGCTCGCGCTGGATCTCGTCGGCGCCGAGGCGCGACGGATCGTCGAGCAGCGGCGGGGTCAGTATGTCGTCCAGACTGGCACGCTCGCGCGACGCCAGTTCCCGCTGACGCTCGGCGACGTTGACCCGGTGGTAGTGCGTCGCATGCAGCGTCGCCGCGGTCGGCGACGGAACCCAGGCGCAGTTGGCACCGGCTTCGAGGTGCGCGAGCTTGGTCTCCAGCATTGCCGCCATCTGGTCAGGAATCGGCCACATGCCCTTGCCGATCTGGGCACGCCCGGACAGGCCGCAGGCCAGGCCGACATCGACGTTCCAATCCTCGTAGGCCGCGATCCATTTCTGTGCCTTGATCTCTGCCTTGGGCAGTACCGGTCCGAGCTCCATACTGGTGTGGATCTCGTCGCCGGTGCGATCGAGGAAACCGGTGTTGATGAAGATCACGCGGTCGCGGGCGGCACGGATGCACTCGACGAGATTGACCGTCGTGCGCCGCTCTTCGTCCATGATGCCGACCTTGAGCGTGTTGCGCGCGAGGCCGAGGATGTCCTCGACACGTTCGAACAGGGTGTTGGTCAGCGCCACTTCGTCGGGCCCGTGCATCTTCGGTTTGACGATGTAGACACTGCCGCTGCGCGAGTTGCGGTAGCGGCCAGTGCCGCTGAGGTCGTGCATCGCGATCAGCGACGTGACCAGCGCATCGAGCATGCCCTCGGGCACCTCGGTGCCGTCGGCATCGAGCACCGCATCGTTGGACATCAGGTGACCGACGTTGCGCACCAGCATCAGGCTGCGGCCCTGCAGCGTCAGTTCGCCGCCGCTGGCCGCCGTATAGTCGCGGTCCGGGTTGAGCGCGCGTTCCACCGGCTTGCCGCGCTTGTAGAAGGTCTCGGTCAGGTCGCCGCGCATCAGACCGAGCCAGTTGCTGTAGACCTGGACCTTGTCCTCGCCATCGACCGCAGCCACCGAGTCCTCACAATCCATGATGGTCGTGACCGCCGATTCCAGGATGACGTCCGATACGCCGGCGGAATCGTTGCGGCCGATCTCGCTGTCGCGATGCACGACGATTTCCAGATGCAGCCCGTTGTTGACCAGAAGTATGGCGGACGGTTCGGTGGGATCGCCACGAAATCCGGCGAACCGGTCCGGGTTCTTGAGGCCTGAAGTCAGGCCGCCATTCAGAAACACCGTCAGCGCTCCGTCGACGACGGCATAACCGGTCGCATCCGCATGGCTGCCCCGGTTCAGGGGGACGGCTTCGTCGAGCAGGGCTT
>JASJCU010000157.1 GCA_030065815.1 Gammaproteobacteria bacterium
TGCCACGCTTTCCGATGGCCAGCCTCTACGCCAGCATGCGCAGCTTTCCGAACAAGGTGAACAGCCGGCCATTGCCGATCACCGGCGCCTTCCCGGTCGAACCGGTGGTCGCCGACGACGAGTGGCGCCCGTCGCTGACGCTGGTTTTTCGTGCCGGTGTCGCGAATCGTGAGCAGCTGAGCTGCTACCTGAACGGCAGTCCAGAGCTCAGCTATGAATGGCTCGACCAGCCCGCGGGTGCCGTCGTGATCACGCCCAAGGGCCGTCTCAACGTCGGCCGCAACCGCACCAATTGCACCCTCCCGGTCGGCAACGACGGCCGCTACGGCTGGTACAGCCACAACTGGTTGCGGCGTCACGCCGACGGCAGCTGGTACCGCGAACGCCATTGACGCGCCGTGGACCGCCGGGCCGGCTCTGTTGCGGTCGCCGTCGGTTAGTCAGTATTTGGTAATGTTTTAATGTAGTATCCGGGCCCTGCCGACGATGCTGAGGGATCCACCGTCATGCCGGGACTCTGTCGAACTCTGCTGCTTGGCGTCGCGGTGCTGGCCTGCGCCAAGGCGTCGGCGGTCCCGCCGCACCCCGCGGCCGGTCACCCGGCATGGCACGCGGCGCCGTGGGCATTCGCGCCGCCGGGCCCCGGCTATCGGGCGCCGACCGGGGCGCCGCCGTCGTCTCACCGACCGCGGTTGCCGCCGGTCGGCCGGGCGCTGCGGCGCGACCGGGAACATGCGACGCCGGCCATACCCGGTACCGCGGCACCAGCGGAGCAATCACCGGCGGCCGATGCCGCGGCGGCACCCGCTACCGCGGCCGACGGCAAGGCAGCCTTCGTCGCCCGCCTGCGGCCATTGATCGATGCCGAGAACGCACGCCTCGCCGGCCTGCGCCGGTCGCTGCTGCAATGGTTGGGACGGCTCGACGCCGGCCAGCGCTTGACCGACGACCAGTCCGCCCGGGTCGTCGCACTCGCGACCCGGTATCGCGTCGATGGCAACCCGCTCGACGAGCACCGCGCGCGCGACGCGCTGCGCGACAAGATCGATCAGATCCCGGCGTCGCTGGCCCTGGCCCAGGCGGCCAACGAGAGCGCGTGGGGAAAATCGCGGTTCGCGCGCGAGGGCAACAACCTGTTCGGCATTTGGACCTTCGATGAAAGCAAGGGCATGGTGCCGCGCGGACGCGAGGCCGGCAAAAAGCACCTGGTGCGCAAGTTCGACGACGAAGCCGGGTCGGTGCGCTACTACATGTTCACGCTCAACAGTCACCCGGCGTACGCCGAACTGCGCGAGATCCGCGCGACGCTGCGCGCGCGCGGACTGCCGCTCGATGGGCTGGCGCTGGCCGCCGGCCTGACCGCCTACTCGGCCAAAGGCGAGCACTACGTCCGCCTGATCCGCGATCTCATCGAGCGCCTGGACCTCGCCGCACACGACGCCGGTCGCCGCGACGGCGCCTGATGCGTCAACCGGCCGGTTCAGACAGGCGCAGGATGTCCTCGAGGTAGTCCAGGCGGCGCAGCGACAGGTTGATCTTCTCTTCGAGTTCGTGATCGGGCTCGCCGCCGAGCATGTGCAGCAGGTCTTCGAAGAAGAACACGTAGTAGCTGTCGACGTAGCGGATACAGCGGCTGTTGTCCATCACCAGGTTGTCGAGCCCGAACAGATCGATGACGCGCGGATTCGCATCTTCGCGCCAACGCCGCGCCTGGGTCACGAACGTCGCCAACTGCGCCCGCGCCAGCGGATGGTCGCGCAACAGCCCGATCGCCTCCTCGCGGTTGCTCGGATTGGCGATGTTGAACCAGACGTTGACGGCGCGCGCCAGCACGAACAGATTGGGACTGCCGTTGATGCACGAGATTACGAACAGCGCCTCGGGGACGATCTCGCCGAGCGCCGCGCGCAGCATTCGGTACTGCTTGACCAGGATCCGCGCATCCGCCATGCCGTAGCGGTCGAGTGGAAACTTGATCACATACTCGACGTAGCTGTCGTCGAGCGACGACTGGCGCACCGTGCTGCGCCAGACCTGGCAATGGTTGCCGGTCGTCGACACCAGCGCGGCATGGCGCGTCTGCGGGTTGATGCACGCGACATCGAATGCCGGGCGGTCTTCGTCGCGCCCTTCGAGCGCGTCGTCGTTGTCGGCCAACGTCGGGCTCCTATCGCAGTGCGAGAAAACCCTCGTAGTCGCTCATGAAGGCCTCGAGATGGGTCGCCGTGAAACGCTCCAGCGACCACGGCTCGTCGCTCAACAGCGGCAGGCAACCGTGGCGGAAGACATAGGCCTCGGCCTCGCATGGGCCGTGTGGCAGGCTGACGGTGACCCCCTGGCGTCGATACATCTCGCCCTCGAACGCATCCAGGCGGCGACACTGCGCGGCCTCGACAGCGCGGTACAGCGTACCGGCCACGGATTCATCGGCGCACGGGACAATCGCCGGGTAACTCTCACCGGCCACGCGCCGGCGGCGAAAGCCGTGCAGCGTCGCCGGGCGTCCCGGCCCGTCGTATCCGGAAACCGCCGACATGACCTCGGGCACCATCAGGGTGCCGTACACGAACAGGTCCATGGACCACCCCAAGCTGTCACTCGACTGCGCCAGGATATACCGAATCGTCTGCCGTCCCAATCGCGCCCGGAAGGGCACGATGGCCCCGGCGCGGCACGACTCTGCGGACGACGCGACAAGACCGCATCGCAGTGCCACGGACGCCGGGCTCAACGCGCCGGCGCCGCGTTGCGACCCGCGCTCAGTCGAGATCGTCGATATTGGTCGGGGCGTGTCGCTGCGCGCCGTCGCTGGGTTCGACGACCTCTTCTCGGCTGTGCGCAACCGCGAGCTTGTACGGCAGCTTGCACTGCAGCGTCGCCAGCGCGTCGAGGAAGGCCTGCGCCGGCGGCGTCAGGAACTTGCCACGCCGCGTCACCGCACCGTATGTCCGCCGCGGGAAATAGTCGTCGAGCGGGATCACGGCGAGCTTCTCCTTGCCGGTCAGGCAGATCTCGTTGACGATCGAGATCCCCATACCCTGTTCGACATAGCGCTTGATCACCTCCCAGCCACCGGCCTCGAGCACGACGTCATACGCGACGCCGTGCTGCTCGAAGACCAGGTCGACGGTGCGCCAGTGATTGAGCTGGCGCGGCGGCAGGATCAGGCCGTGCGGACTGATGTCTTCGAGCGCCACCTTGTTGCGCCGCGCCAGCGGGTGATCGAGCGGCACGATAAGTACCTGTTCGAACGAGAACAGCGGGCGGTATTCGAGGTCGGCCTGGCCGTCGACCATCGGTCCGACGGCGAAATCCGCGGCATCCGAACGCAGCTTGGCGAGGCCGTCGCGACCGGTCTCGTTGAGCAGCTTGATGTGGATCCCCGGATGCCGCTCCTTGAAACAGGAAACGAACTCGGGCAACAGGTAGAGGATTGTCGATTCACCGGCGACGATGGTCAATTCGCCGGTATCCAGGCGGCCACTCTTGCTGGCAAAGGTCTGCGCCAGGTTGTCGATGCCTTCGAGGAGCGGCTTGGCGATCTCGTACAGCAGCTCACCGTCGGGCGTGATGCGGATCTGCGGCCCGTGGCGCTCGAAGACGATGATGTCCAGCTCGCGCTCCAGCGCCTTGATCTGCAGCGATATCGTCGGTTGTGTCAGAAACAGCTTCTCGGCGGCGCGCGAGATATTCTTGGTCTCGACCGTCTTGCAGAACGCGCGCAGCTGTTTGAGCCGATTCTGTTTGTAGCTCGGTGGTGAAATACTCATGGCACTCCGTCCTCTCGTTTTTGCCATCGACTTGCCGCTGTTGTTATCGGCGCGAGGCGGGGCGCCGCGGTCTGTCGATTTGCCTGACTTATCTGTTCAGTTTGGCCGATTACCGGGACCAGACAAGTACATGTCCTGGAATTCCGTATCCGTGCCGTCCTAAACCGTCGTGCAGGATCCCGCCGGGTCGTTGCCAATCTGCCAAAAAAAGGGGCGCCCGTGGAGGGCGCCTAAGCTTAAGAGCAGAGGGGGCAGAATCCTCTGCCAGGAGGGTTCTTGTATCCAGCGTCAGTGGCTGGTGAACAGGCCGCCATTCACCGGAATGTTGGCGCCCGTCGTGTATGCATTCGCTTCGCTGGCCAGCCATGCCACGGTGTTGGCGATCTCTTCCGGCTTGCCCATGCGCCGCATCGGCACGCTGTTGATGATCGACTGCAGCACTTCGTCCGGCATGGCCTCGGTCATCGCGGTCGCGATGTAACCCGGCGACACCGTGTTGACGGTGATCCCCTTGGCCGCCGTTTCCAGCGCCACCGCCATCGTGAATCCGTGCATGCCGGCCTTGGCCGCGGAGTAGTTGGCCTGGCCGAACTGGCCGCGTTGGCCGTTGACCGAGGCGATATTCACGATCCGGCCCCAGCCGCGCTCGAGCATGCCGTTGATGACATGGCGCGTGACGTTGAACGCGCTGTCGAGGTTGGTCGCCATGACCGCTTTCCAGTTCTCTTCCGGCATCTTCTTGAGCGTGCCGTCGCGGGTGATACCCGCGCAGTTGACAAGGATATCGACCGGACCGAATTCCTCGGTGATCTCGTTTATCGCGCGTTCGCAGTCCTGGAAGTCCGCGACATCGACGCCGGCGAGACCGATCGCCACGCCGTCTTCGTGCATCTGCTTCTGCCAGGCCTCGGCGGACTCCTTCTCCGGCGGAAAGTACCCGGCCACCACCTTGTGACCCTGAACTACCAGTTCGCGGCAGATAGCCGAACCGATACCACCGTTACCACCTGTGACAAAAGCAACCCGCTTGGTCATTCCTAAGCCTCCAATCGTTTTATTTTGGTGAGTGTGAATTTGTAATTGTAGTTAAATGCGCGGCCGGGAGGCGGCCGCCCGCCGCCTCCCGCGCGCCAGGCATCACGCTGCCTTGTTGGTAGCCAGCTCGCCGGCCTTTTCCACGCTCTCGCTGGTGTATTTGACGGCCTCTTCGACCAGACCGGTGAACTCCTCGCGGGCCTCGGTCATCATGTCTGCGGTCTCGCGCAGGTTGGCCAGGAACTTCTCGTTGCAGCCCTTGAGCAGCTCGCTCTGTGCTGTCAGCGCGTCCTTGACGTCCTTTGCCGTGGTCATCACTTCCATCTGCTTGGCGCTCGACTCGAGGCAGTCGTTCATGATCTTGGCCTGCTTGGCGGCCAGGGCCTCGAACGTACGCATGTTGAGTTCGCCGATGCGCTTGAAGGAAGCAAAGACGTTCTCGTTGTACTGGTTTACCATATCCAGATATTCGTTCTGCATGACAGATTCTCCCGGTTCGTGTTACCAATGAAATTGTGCAGCGCAACAATGTTGCAATGCACAATATCGGTCCTGTGGGGCAGAAGTCAACCCCGGATTCGAAAAAAAATGCTGCGTTGCAGCAAAATATTTTTATACGGCTGAATTAACTGGGTTTATCAGATGCCATTGCCCCCTCCGTCCGAGCGCGAACTGGTCCACACACGACGTATCGAGTGCCGCGGGTATCGCCGCGATGACGGCCTTTGGGACATCGAGGGCAGCCTGATCGACACCCGGACCAGCGAAATGCAGACCTTCGGACGCGGACGCATCGCGCCGGGCGAGCACCTGCACGAGATGTGGCTGCGCGTGCACGGTCTTGGCGTCGATCGCCCGGACCCGCAGATCGGAGTCGACCGTCATGCGCAGCC
>JASJCU010000039.1 GCA_030065815.1 Gammaproteobacteria bacterium
CCGGCCAGCGGTTCGATGACGCGCCGCATCGGACGCGTCGACAGCGACGCGTCACCGATCAGCGTCGCAGCGAAACCCTGACCGGCAAGCAGCCCTACCATCAGGCGCATCGCCGTACCCGAGTTGCCAAGATCCAGCGGCGCCTCCGGTGCCTCGAGGCCGTGCATGCCGACGCCGTGAATCGTTACGCGACCGTCCGCCGGTCCGTCGATGCGCACGCCCATGGCGCGGAATGCACGCAGCGTGGCCAGGCTGTCTTCACCATCGAGAAAGCCGCTGACGTGGGTCACGCCGTCGGCCAGCGAACCGAGCATGATCGCGCGATGCGAGATCGACTTGTCGCCGGGAACACGCAGGCTGCCCGACAAACACCCACCGGGCGCGACGACGAACTGGAGATTGCTGGCAGACAACAGAAGGTCCAAAACGGGCTGACGGCCGGCAAGGCTAGTCGCAGACGCCGAAAAACTCAAGTATTCGTTTGAAAAACATGACGTTAAGCCCGCCGTCGTGCGAAACCGACCGGCCGTGCACCGCGACCCCTCGATCAGCTGCTGTCGACGTAGCGGTCGCGCGCCGCCTTGGCGCGGTCGAAGATCTCCAGCAAGGCCTCGCCGTCGCCGGCGCCGATACGCGCGGCGAGCTCGTTCATCTCGTCGGCGAATCCCGCGAGCATCGGACCGAGCGCGTCGCGGTTGGCGATGCAGATGTCGCGCCACATCACCGGGTTGCTCGACGCGATGCGCGTGAAATCGCGGAAGCCGCCGGCCGCGTAGCGGAAGATCTCGTCGTTTTCCTTGAGGCGCGCCAGCATGTCGACGAGACCGAATGCGAGCATGTGTGGCAGATGGCTGGTCGCGGCGAGGACCTCGTCGTGGTGAGTCACCGACATCTCGGTGACTTCGGCACCGCAGATCTCCCACATCGCGCGCACGCGGCCCACGGCATCCGGCGAGTTTTCGGCGAGCGGCGTCAGGATCACGCGCCGGTCGCGGTACAGCGCCGCGAACGACGCCGCGACGCCGTTCTTCTCGGTGCCGGCGATCGGGTGGCCGGGCACGAAGCGCGGCAGCAGCTCCGGCGCCGCGTGCCGACAATCGTCGACGACACTGCCCTTGGCGCTGCCGCCGTCGGTGACCAGCGCACCCGCCGGCAGGGCCTCGCGCAGCGCCGCGAAGGTGTCTCGCATCGCACCCAGCGGCACCGCGACGAAAACCAGATCGGCACCGGCCGCCGCGTCGGCGACGTCGTGTGTGTAGCGATCGATAACACCGAGTTCGACGGCCTGTTCCAGGTTGGTCTTGCCGCGGCCGCAGCCGACGATCTCGCCGACCGCGTCGGCGTCGCGCAGCGCGCGTGCCAGCGAACCGCCGATCAGGCCGACGCCGATGACCGCGAGCCTGTCGATCCGCAGCGTCAAATCACCCGCTCCAGCGCATTCAGAAATCGTTCGTTCTCGTAGGCCAGGCCGACGCTGACGCGCAGGTGATGGGGCAGACCATAGTTGCCGACCGGCCGGGTGATGACGCCCTGTTGCAGCAATGCGTGATCGATCGGGCCGGATTCGCGACCCAGGTCGATGGTCAAGAAGTTGCCGCTCGACGGGATGTAGGCGAGTCCGAGGCGTTCGACACCATCGACCAGCTGCCGCATTCCGGCAGCGTTGAGTTCGACAGAGCGGCGCAGGTACTCGCGATCCGCGAGCGCGGCAATGGCACCCGCCTGGGCGAGGCTGTCGACATTGAACGGCTGACGCACACGGTTGAGCAGGTCGGCGACGTCCGGGTGCGACAGACCATAGCCGACGCGCAGCGCCGCGAGTCCGTAGGCCTTCGAAAAGGTCCGCGTGACCACCAGGTGCGGGAACTCGTCGAGCCATTGGCTGGCGTCGGGGTAGTCGTCGGCGTGGACGTACTCGAAGTAGGCCTCGTCGACGACGACGATCACGGTCTCGGGTATGTCCTCGATGAACGCCCGCAGCGCATCTCGCCCGACGCGCGTGCCGCTGGGATTGTTCGGGTTGGCGATCCAGATGACACCGGTGTCCGAGTTGACCAGCGCGCGCATCGCGTCGAGGTCGTGACCGTAGTCCTGCGCCGGCGCGATCGTCAACTTCGCGCCAACCGCCATGCTACTGAGCGGATACACCGCGAACGCATATTGCGAGAACAGGCTCTCGCGGCCGGCACCGAGGAACGTGCGCGCGATCATGTCGAGCACGTCGTTGGAGCCGTTGCCGACCGTGATGCAGACCGGGTCGACGTCGTGATGCGCGGCCAGTGCATTGCGCAGCGCGAACGCGCCACCGTCGGGGTAGCGCGTCAGGTCGTGCAGCTGTGCCTGGATGGCATCGACCGCGTGCGGGCTCGGGCCGAGCGGGTTCTCGTTCGACGCCAGCTTTATCGAGTCCGTGATGCCGAACTCGCGTTCGAGTTCCGACAGGGGTTTGCCCGGCACATAGGGCTGCAGCGAGGCCAGGCCGGACGCTGCCAGATCGATGAATCGGTTTGTCATGGCGTGGAAGCCCTTCCTCTGGTCGCCGCTGCTGTCGTCTTACCCGACCCGGCAAGCAGGTGGCCGTTCACAACACGGCCTTGGGGTAGGAGCCGAGTACCTTGTACATGCCGGCCTGGCGGCTCAGGGCCTCCAGCGCCGGCGCCAGGCTCTCGTCGTCGCGGTGGCCGTGCACGTCGACGAAAAAGACATAGTCCCAGTTGCCGCGCCGCGACGGCCGCGACTCGATACGCGTCATGCTGATGCCGTGCTCGGCCAACGGTGCCAGCAGACGGTACAGACCGCCGGCCTCGTTGCGCGTAGACAGAAGCAGGCTGGTCTTGTCGTCACCGGATGGCGGCACTGCCTGCCGGCCGATCACCAGGAACCGGGTCGTGTTGTCCGGCTCGTCCTCGATGTTCGGCGCCAGGATACGCAGGCCGTAGAGCTCGGCGGCCATGATGCCGGCGATCGCCGAGGCGTTGTCGCGGTCGCAGGCGCGCTTCGCCGCCTCGGCATTGCTGCCGACCGGCACCCGCTCGACGTGCGGGAGGTGGCGGTCCAGCCAGCCACGGCACTGCGCCAGCGACTGCTGATGCGAATAGACCACCTCGAGGCTGTCGATGTCGCCGTCGCATCCGAGCAGGTTGTGGTGGATGCGCAGCGTCACCTCGCCGCAGATCTGCAGCGGCGACTGCAGGAACATGTCCAGCGTGTGGCTGACCACGCCCTCGCTGGAATTCTCGACCGGCACGACGCCGTAGTGACAGCTGCCGCTCTCGACCTCCTGGAACACGTCGGAGATCGCGGCCATCGGCACGGTGCCGACCGCATGGCCGAAATGCTTGAGCGCGGCCGCCTGCGTAAAGGTCCCCGCGGGACCGAGGAAGCCCACCTTCAACGGCAGTTCGAGGGCGAGGCATTCGGACATGACCTCGCGAAACAGCCGCGCCATCGCCTCGCCGTCGAGCGGCCCGTGGTTGCGCTCCTTGACCATGCGCAGTATCTGCGCCTCGCGCTCGGGCCGATAGAACACCGCGTCGGGATCGGATGCCAGTTTGATCCGCGCGACTTCTTGCGCGGCACCGGCGCGGGCGTTGAGCAGCTCCTGGATCTGGCGGTCCAGGTCGTCGATGCGCTGGCGGATCTCGCCGAGCTGATCGTGATCGGTCATACGCCGATTCTAACCGCTTGGGCGCATTGCGCGACGGCGGCGTGCCGCCCGCCCAGCGCGATGACGACGCCGGGGATCAGGCGCCCGCCTCGCAACCGAGGCAGCGCACCGAGAGCACGCCCTCGATGCCGGCAATGCGATCAACGGCCTCCTGTGACGGCTCGGCGTCGACATCGATCAGCGTCACGGCAATCTCGCCGCGGGACTTGTTGAGCATGTCGATGATGTTCAACCCGGCATCGGCCAGGTCGGTCGATATCTGGCCGAGCATGTTCGGCACATTGCTGTTGACAACGGCCATGCGGTAGCCGCCTTCGGCGCGCGGCAGGTTGATCTCGGGGAAGTTCACCGAGTTCGTGATGTTGCCATTCTCGAGCCAGTCACGAACCTGGTCGGCGACCATGACCGCACAGTTCTGTTCTGCCTCGGACGTCGAGGCGCCGAGATGCGGCAGCGTGATGACGCGCGGGTGATCTTTGAGCAGGTTGCTCGGGAAGTCGCAGACGTAGGCATACAGATGGTCGTTGTCGAGCGCCTCGACCACAGCGGCGTCGTCGATGATGCCGTGGCGCGCGAAATTGAGCAGCACCGACTGCCTCTTCATCAGCTTCAGGCGGTCGGCGTTGATCATGCTGCGCGTGGTGTCGGTCAACGGCACGTGGAAGGTGATGAAATCTGCGCGCGCGACCAGATCATCGACAGACAACGCCTGTTCGACGTCGGCGTCCAGCGCCCAGGCGGCGCGTACCGTGATCGTCGGGTCGTAGCCGATGACTTTCATCCCCAATGCACGCGCCGCGTTCGCGACCTTGACACCGATGGCACCGAGGCCGATCACGCCGAGAGTACGACCGGGCAGTTCGAACCCAACGTAGTGCTTTTTCCCCGCCTCGACCGCCTTGTTGATCGTGCCGTCGTCGCCGTCGAGCGTCGACGCGAAACGCCACGCCTGGCCGATGTTGCGCGCCGCCATCAGCATGCCGGCTATCACCAGTTCCTTGACCGCGTTGGCGTTCGCACCGGGGGCGTTGAACACCGGGATACCGGCCGTGGTCATGCTGTCGACCGGGATGTTGTTGACACCGGCGCCGGCGCGCCCAATCGCCTTGACCGTCTCGGGCAGACTCATGTCGTGCATTTTTGCCGAACGCACCAGTATCGCATCGGGGTGTGCCATCTCCGACGCGATCTCGTAGCAGTCGCGCGGCAGGCGATCGAGCCCGGCCACCGAGATATTGTTCAATGTCTGAATCTTGTACATGTTTCTCATCCAGCATCGAGTTTCGAACACAGAGGCCACAAAGACTCAAAGAACACAAAGCGCTACAAAGCTTTGCGTCCTTCGAGTCTTTGCGTTCTTCGCGTTACGAGACTCCCATTCAACTAGGCGCGCGTACGCTCGAACTCGGCCATGAAGTCGACCAGCGTCTGCACACCGGCCTCCGGCATCGCGTTGTAGATGCTGGCGCGCATACCACCGACCGAGCGGTGGCCCTTCAGCGTCTTCAGCCCCGCCTCGCCGGCCTGCCGCAGGAACTCGCCGTCGAGATCCGGGTTGGCCAGCGTAAACGGCACGTTCATCCACGAACGGCACACCGGGTCGACCGGGTTCTGATAGAAGCCCGAGTTGTCGATCGCCGCGTAAAGTGTCGTCGCCTTGCGTTCGTTGATCTCGGCCATTCCACTTAGCCCGCCCTTGTCCTGCAGCCACTTGAAGACCAGGCCGGCCAGGTACCAACCGTAGGTCGGCGGCGTGTTGTACATCGAGCCGGCGTCGGCCATCGTCGCGTAATTGAACATCGTTGGCGTGCCGCCGATCGGCTTGCCGACGAGATCGTCGCGCACGATCACGATCGTCAGCCCGGCAGGGCCGATATTTTTTTGCGCACCGGCATAGATCAGGCCGAACTTCGCGACATCGATAGGCCGCGACAGGATCGTCGACGACATGTCGGCGACCAGCGGCACGCTGCCGGTATCCGGCACATACGGGAACTCGACGCCCTCGATGGTCTCGTTGGGGGTGTAGTGCACGTAGGCCGCATCGTCAGAGACCGTGAAGCCGTCGGCCGCCGGCACGCTCGTGAACTTGCCGTCGACCTCGCTGTCGACGGTCACCTTGACGTCACCGAAGCGCTTGCCCTCGGTGATCGCCTTCTTCGACCACGATCCGGTGCGGAAGTAATCGGCGCGCCCGGTGCGCCCAACCAGGTTCATCGGGATCATCGCGAACTGGCTCGACGCCCCGCCCTGCAGGAACAGCACCTTGTAGTTGTCGGGTATCACCATCAGCGAGCGCAGGTCGGCCTCGGCCTGTTCGGCGATCGACATGAACTCCTTGCCGCGATGACTCATCTCCATCACCGACATGCCCGAGCCATGCCAGTCCAGCATTTCTTGTTGGGCCTGCTCGAGAACCGCTTCGGGCAGCGCCGCCGGACCGGCGCTGAAGTTGTATACACGGGTCATTATTCTTTGTCTCGTTAAAGTTAATCGTCTCGAAACCCAAACAGACGGGGAAGCGTACAGCACACGAAGAATCTCGATGCTGTCGCTGGATTCTTAGAACTCTGCACCCCAGCCTCGCCCTTCGGCTATCACCAATACGCTTCGGTTTGCCGCGAACCGCCAAGCCTGTCCGCCGCCACTGCCGGCAATAACCTGTATCCTTGGCGCGCTCGCGGCCCCGGTATCCGGGTACCCGACGCGCGATGCGGCCAGCGTGACCTCCGCGTCCCGCTATTCGGTTGTCGGTTCGTCGCCGGGCGCGTCGCTGTCGCCGTTCTCACCGTCGAGCGCCTCTATGCGCTCGATACCGATCAGGCGCTCGTCCTTGGACAGCCGGATCATCGTTACGCCCTGGGTGTCGCGACCCATCTGCGAGACGTCGGCGACGCGCGTGCGCACCAGCGTGCCGCCGTCGGTGATCAGCATGATCTCGTCGTCGTTGTCGACGCGCACGGCACCAACCTGATCGCCGTTGCGCGGCGATGTCTTGATCGAGATCACTCCCATGCCACCACGGCCCTTGATCGGGAACTGCTCGATCGCGGTGCGTTTGCCGAAGCCGTTCTCGGTCACGGTCATGACGTCGCCATCGTTACCGATGATCAGCGAGATCACGCGTTGTCCCTTGCCGAGCTTGACGCCACGCACGCCGCACGCCGTGCGGCCCATCGCGCGCACGTCAGACTCCTTGAAGCGTATCGCCTTGCCGGCCGACGTGAACAACATGATGCTCTGCGTGCCGTCGGTGATGTCTACACCGATCAGCTGATCGTCGGCGCGCAGGTCGACCGCGATGATGCCGCTCGAACGTGGTCGCGAGAAATCGACCAGCGGCGTCTTCTTGACCGTACCCGACGCGGTCGCCATGAACACGAAGTGTTCGCTGTCGTATTCGCGGACCGGCAACACCGCATTGATGCGCTCGCCCTGTTCCAGCGGCAGCAGGTTGACCATCGGCCGGCCGCGCGCGGTACGCCCGGCCTGCGGCAGTTCGTAGACCTTCAACCAGTAGCACTTGCCACGGCTGGAGAAACACAGAATCGTGTCGTGGGTGTTGGCGACGAACAGCTTGTCGACGAAGTCCTCGTCCTTGGTCGCGGTCGCGGTCTTGCCCCGGCCGCCGCGGCGCTGCGCGCGGTAGTCGCCGACCGGCTGCGATTTCGCGTAGCCCTGGTGCGACAGCGTGACGACCACGTCCTCCTCGGTGATCAGGTCCTCGAGGGTCAGGTCCATTTGGTTGAGCACGATTTCGCTGCGGCGCTCGTCGCCGAACTGCTCGACGATCTCGAGCAGCTCGTCCTTGATCACCTGCATCAGCCGCTCGGGGCTAGACAGAATGTCAAGTAAATCCGCAATTTTATCCAGTATATCCTGGAATTCATTGATGATTTTGTCCTGCTCGAGACCCGTCAGCTTCTGCAGCCTGAGGTCCAGAATCGCCTGCGCCTGGGTCTCCGTCAGCCGGTAGCCATCATCGGTCAGGCCGAAGCCCGGTGGCAGGTCCTCCGGCTTCGACGCATCGGCGCCGGCGCGCGCGAGCATCGCCTCGACGGTGCCCGACTGCCAGCCGCGCTCGACCAGCTGTTTCTTGGCCTCGGCCGGGCTCGGCGCCGCCTTGATCAGCGCGATGACCTCGTCGATGTTGGCCAGCGCGACCGCGAGGCCTTCGAGGATGTGCGCGCGCTCGCGCGCCTTGCGCAGCTCGAACAGCGTGCGCCGCGTCACGACCTCGCGGCGGTGGCGCAGGAAGTATTCGAGCAGCTGCTTCAGATTCAGCGTACGCGGCTGGCCGTCGACCAGCGCAACGACGTTGATGCCGAACACGTTCTGCATCTGCGTCTGCTGGAACAGGTTGTTGAGCACGACCTCGGCGACCTCGCCGCGGCGCAGCTCGATGACCATGCGCATGCCGTCCTTGTCGGACTCGTCGCGCAGCTCGCTGATGCCCTCGAGCTTCTTGTCCTTGACCAGCTCGGCGATCTTCTCCAGCAGGCGCGCCTTGTTGACCTGGTACGGCAGCTCGCTGACGACGATGCGCTGACGACCGCCGTCCATGTCCTCGATGTCGGTGCGCGCGCGGATATAGACCTTGCCGCGGCCGGTGCGGTACGCCTGGCGCACGCCGCTGATACCGTTGATGATGCCGGCGGTCGGGAAGTCCGGGCCGGGCACGATCTCCATCAGGTCTTCGATCGACACCTGCGGCTCGTCGATGACCCTGATGCACGCGTTGATGACCTCGGTCAGGTTGTGCGGCGGGATGTTGGTCGCCATACCGACGGCTATGCCCGACGAACCGTTGATCAACAGGTTCGGGATCTTCGCCGGCAGGACCTGCGGTTCCTGCTCGGACTCGTCATAGTTGGGCGTGAAGTCGACCGTTTCCTTGTCGATGTCGGCGAGCAGTTCGTGCGCGATCTTGGCCATGCGCACTTCGGTGTATCGCATCGCGGCAGGCGCATCGCCGTCGACCGAGCCGAAATTGCCCTGCCCGTCGACCAGCATGTAGCGCAGCGAGAACGGCTGCGCCATGCGCACGATGGTGTCGTAGACCGCAGTGTCGCCGTGCGGGTGGTACTTACCGATCACGTCGCCGACGATACGCGCCGACTTCTTGTACGGCTTGTTCCAATCGTTGTTGAGTTCGCCCATCGCAAACAGCACGCGCCGGTGTACCGGCTTGAGGCCGTCGCGCACGTCCGGCAGTGCCCGCCCGACGATAACGCTCATCGCATAGTCCAGGTAGGACTGCTGCATCTCGTCTTCGAGATTGACGGGGAGGATTTCCTTGGCGAATTCGGTCATTAGGCGGCGTTCCCGATGCGCGCCGGACGACCGCTCGGTCGTATCCGGCCGCCCCGTGGTTTATGTCTTGCTTTGGGGGCGAATCAAGCTGCGCATGATATCACAATGCCCCGGGGGCGCTACAGCGGGAAAGCGTCTCAAATCGGCTTACAGGGCGCGAGAGCGCGATCGCGAGTCACCCGGGGCCGGGTTTTGCCTTCTGGCCGAGCGCCAAATCTGCCGCGAACAGCGGGCGTCTGGCCGGCGCCCGGCATCAGCCCGGTAGCGGCAGCGCGGTCGTGTCCACGACACGGCGCATCACGAAGCTGGAGTGGACGCCGCTGACGCCGTCGATGCGCGTGATCTTGTTCAGCAACAGCGCCTGGTAGGCCTCCATGTCGCGGACGATCACCTTCAACTGGTAGTCGGCTTCCTGGCCGGTGATCAGCAGGCACTCGAGCACCTCGGGCAGCGCCGCGACCTTGTCCTCGAAGTTGGCGAAGCGCTCCGGGGTGTGGCGGTCCATCGAGATGTGGATCAGCGCCAGCAGCGTCAGCCCGAGCGAGCCGGCGTCGAGCACGGCGCGGTACCCGGCGATGACCCCCGCCTGTTCGAGCGCGCGGACGCGGCGCAGGCACGGCGACGGCGACAGGCCGATGCGCTCGGCGAGGTCCTGGTTGCTGATGCGGCCCTCGCGCTGCAGGACGTCGAGGATACGCCGGTCGTAGCTGTCGATCCGCATGCTGTGCCGTCGCCTCGTTACCGCATCAGCAGAAAATTCCGGTTGATGCGTATGGATTGACATTTTCTGCCGATTATTATCACGATATCGGCGTATTTTGCAATCAACAACCCACCTGCCTGGCCTATCCTTTCACCGTCGACCAAAAGTCGGCAACCCGCTGCCCGCCCACGAGGCCCGGCGGCAACCGCAGCGCCCCACGAGGGCCCGCAGACCCCGAACCCTCCCCCGTCGTGGGGAGGCGCAGGGAAGCACCGCCACCATCGACGACGGAGCCGTGAGCCGTGACACCGTTCGACCACCGCAAGTACCGCCGCGCGCCGGCGCCCGCACTGCACGACCGCCGCTGGCCGGACTCGACGCTCGACCGGGCGCCGATCTGGGCCAGCGTCGACCTGCGCGACGGCAACCAGGCGCTGCTCGAACCGATGAACGTGATACAGAAGCGCCAGCTCTGGGAGCTGCTGGTCAAGATCGGCATCAAGCAGATCGAGGTCGGCTTTCCGGCGGCCAGCCAGCCCGACTATGACTTCGTGCGCTGGCTGATCGATACCGACCGGATCCCCGATGACGTGACGATCCAGGTCCTGGTCCAGGCCCGCGAGCCCCTGGTCAGGCGGACATTCGAGGCCCTGCGCGGCGCGCGCCGCGCGATCGTGCACGTCTACAACTCGACGTCGACGCTGCAGCGCGAACGCGTGTTCGGCCGCGACCGCGACGGCATCAAGGCGATCGCCGTCGACGGTGCGCGCCTGCTCGCCGCCGAGGCCGCGCGCTATCCCCAGACCGAGTGGCTGTTCCAGTATTCGCCGGAGAGCTTCACGAACACCGAGTGGGATTACGCGGTCGAGGTCTGCGACGCGGTCACCGAGATCTGGCAGCCGAGCGCGGAACGGCCGTGCATCATCAATCTGCCGGCGACCGTCGAGAGCAGCACGCCGAACCTGTTCGCCGACCAGGTCGAGTACTTCTGCACCCAAGTCGCCCGCCGCGACGCGATCGTCGTGTCGCTGCACACCCACAACGACCGCGGCACCGCCGTGGCCGCCGCCGAGCTCGGCCTGATGGCCGGCGCCGACCGCGTCGAGGGCACGCTGCTGGGCAACGGCGAGCGCACCGGCAACATGGATATCGTGACGCTGGCGATGAACCTGTACAGCCAGGGCATCGACCCATGCATCGACCTGTCGAACCCGGACGAGATCGTCAGCGTCTACACCGCCGCCACCGGGCTGCCGGTACACCCGCGCCACCCGTGGGTCGGCGAGCTGGTGTACACGGCGTTCTCCGGTAGCCACCAGGATGCGATCCGCAAGTGCCTGCGGCAACAGCGCGCCGACGAGCCGTGGCGGGTTCCCTACCTGCCGATCGATCCGCGCGACATCGGCCGCGACTACCAGGCGATCATCCGCGTCAACAGCCAATCGGGCAAAGCCGGTGTCGCGTTCGTGCTCGAACGCGACTACGGCCTGCTGCTGCCGCGCTGGCTGCAGGTCGAGCTGGCGCAGATCGTGCAGCGCGAGAGCGAGACACTCAGCGGCGAGATCGGCAGTGCGCGGATCCATGCGCTGTTCGTCGAGCACTTCGCCGGCGCGACCGGGCCGCTGGCACTCGCAGGCTATCGGCTAGACGGTCGCGACGGCAGCGACGCGATCGAGGTCGAGATCGTCGACGGCAACACGACGCAGGTGCTCCGCGGTCGCGGCCAGGGCGCGATCGAGGCCTTCGTCGATGCCTGGGCAACCGGCTTCGGCCAGCAGCTGAGCATCGTCGACTACAGCGAGCACGCGGTCGGCGAAGGCACCGACGCCGAGGCCGTCGCCTATGTGCAGATCAACGTCGACGGCAAGCGCTGTACCGGCGCCGCGTTCGACCGCGACACGGTGGGCGCATCGCTGCGGGCGGTGCTGGCGGCCATCAACAACGCCGCGCGCGACCGCCTCGCCGCCTGATCCGGCGCCGCGAGGCCTGCCGGATTGCGAGCGCCGACCTGAGCCCGGCGAGGACGGGATCGCCGTGCCGCGTCGACGCCGCGGCGTCGGCGCGCTGCGACTACGCGGTACGGAGCGGCCACACCGCGATCGGCGCCACACCGCAGCGTCGTCGGCGCGTTGCACTGGTCGGGACCTCGCCGCGACATCGCCTCGCCGACGCAACGCGTGCCGGCCCGCTGATGACGCGGAGCCGCGTCAGTCGCCGGCCATGTGCGCGGCGATCTTCACCCGGTCCGGGTGTTCGATGACGCCGCGCTCGGTGACGATGACATCGACCAGCGCGGCCGGCGTCACGTCGAACACCGGGTTCCACGCCGCGACGCCGTCGGCGCTCGTGCGTCGGCCGGCGCATTGCAGCACCTCGTCGGCCGGGCGCTCCTCGATCGGGATCGCGCGGCCGTCGGGCGTGGCGAGATCGATCGTCGAGGTCGGTGCCGCGACCATGAAACGCACGCCGTGGTAGCGCGCCGCGACCGCGAGGCTGTAGGTGCCGATCTTGTTCGCGACGTCGCCGTTGGCGGCAATCCGGTCCGAGCCGACGATTGCCCAGCCGATGCCGCCGCCGGCCAGGCGTGCCGCTGCGGCGCCGTCGGCGATCACGCTGACCGGGATGGCATCGCGTGCGAGCTCCCACGCGGTCAGCCGCGCACCCTGCAGCCAGGGCCGCGTCTCGTCGGCATACACGCGCCCGATGCGTCCCTGCGCGAAGGCGCTGCGAATCACGCCAAGGGCCGTACCCCAACCGCCGGTGGCCAGGCCACCGGTGTTGCAGTGGGTGATCACGTTGGTCGGGCCGGCGATCAGTGCGGCACCGAACTCCCCCATGCGGCGGTTGTCGGCGCGGTCGCGTGCATGCATGGCCTCGGCCTCGGCCAGCAGTGCCGGGAACGGGTCGGCGTCGTCGAGCGTGCCGATCAGGCCGCGCATGCGCTCGATCGCCCAGAACAGGTTGACCGCGGTCGGGCGCGCTGCGGCGAGCACGTCGAGATCCCCGGCCAACGGTTCACGCCATGCGGTCGGCGCGCGCGCCGCGTGCTCGCGCGCCGACAGCGCGACAGCGTAGGCCGCCGTAATGCCGATCGCCGGCGCGCCGCGCACGACCATCGCCCGGATCGCGTCGGCCGTGGTCGCCGCGTCCGGGCACGCGACGAACACCTCGCGTGACGGCAGCTCGCGCTGGTCCAACAGGTAGAGGCCGGCATCGCGCCAGACGATCGCGACGTCGGCGGTGACTGGGATATCCAGGGAAACTTGGCGCATGGTGCATCGAACGGTGGCGATTTGCGGTATTTTACCCGGCTTGTGACTCGCAACGGCAGGCAATCGTGCACGCAGATCTCATCGTCCACCCCGACTGGCTGATCCCGGTCGACCGGCCCGGTGTGCTCGAACGGCACAGCCTCGCGGTCAGCGATGGCCGCATCACCGCGGTCGCGCCACGCGCCGAGGCCGAATCGCAGATCACGGCCCACGCCGAGCTGGCGCTGCCGGGCCACGTGCTGATTCCCGGCCTGGTCAACACCCATACGCACAGCGCGATGAGCCTGTTCCGCGGCCTCGCCGACGACCTGCCGTTGATGAACTGGCTCAACGAGCACATCTGGCCGGCCGAGATGCGCTGGGTGCACGAGGAGTTCGTCGCCGACGGGTCGCGCCTGGCGATCGCCGAGATGCTGCGCAGCGGCACGACCTGTTTCAACGACATGTATTTCTTCCCCGACGTCACGGCCCGGGTCGCCGCGCACGCCGGGATCCGCGCGACCGTCGGCCTGATCGTCATCGACTTCCCGTCGGCCTGGGCGGCCGACACCGACGGCTATTTCGACAAGGCGATCGCGCTGCACGACCAGCTGCGAAACGACGCGCTGGTCAGGACGGCGTTCGCACCGCACGCGCCGTACTCGGTATCCGACGCACCGCTGCAGCGCGTGCTGCGGCTGGCCAACGAACTCGACCTGCCGGTACATATGCACGTCCACGAGACCGTCGCAGAGGTCAAGGGCAGCATGGAGCAGCACGCCTGCCGACCGCTCGAACGCCTGCGCCGGCTCGGCCTGCTGATCCCGTCACTGATCGGCGTCCACATGACCCAGCTCGACGACGACGAGATCGGCGTGTTCGCACAGTCCGGCGCCCAGGTCGTGCACTGCCCGCAGTCCAACCTCAAACTGGCATCCGGCCATTGCCCGGTCGCTCGCCTGCTCGACGCCGGTGTCAACGTCGCGCTCGGCACCGACGGGGCCGCCAGCAACAACGATCTCGACATGCTCGCCGAGATGCAGAGCGCCGCGCTGCTCGCCAAGGGCATCGGCGCCGACGCCTGCGCGCTGCCGGCCGACGTCGCGCTGCGCATGGCGACGCTGAACGGCGCGCGGGCGCTCGGCATCGACGCCGACTGCGGGTCGCTGACGGTCGGCAAGTCGGCCGACATGGTCGCCGTCGATCTCGGCCAACCGGAAACGCAGCCGGTCTACAACCCGCTGTCGCAGCTAGTGTACGCGGCCGGCCGCGAACAGGTGCGGCACGTCTGGGTCGACGGCCGGCAGCTGTTGAGCAATCGCCTGCTGACCAGCATCGACCTCGACGCCACGCTGGCGCGCAGTGCCGAGTGGCAGTCCCGAATTGCCGCACAAGACTGACGGGTGCCGGCACCACGTCGTGCGGTATAATTTCGACCATGGGCTGTCGGGTCGCAGAATCATGAATGCCGCAGGTAACGTCGATCAGACCGAAGTCAGCAAATTCGAGCAGCTGGCGTCACGCTGGTGGGACACCGACAGCGAATTCAAACCGCTGCACGAAATCAACCCGCTGCGCCTCGACTATATCGACGCCCTCGCCGGCCTGTGCGGTAAACGCGTCGTCGACGTCGGCTGCGGTGGCGGCATCCTCAGCGAATCCATGGCCGCGCGCGGCGCGACCGTGACCGGAATCGACATGGCAAAGGCGCCGCTCGACGTCGCCCGCCTCCACCTGCTGGAGAGCGGCCTCGACGTCGATTACCGGCAGATCGCCGCCGAGCAGCTGGCCGCCGAGATGCCCGGGGCGTTCGACATCGTCACCTGCATGGAGATGCTCGAGCACGTACCCGATCCGGCATCCGTCGTCCGCGCCTGCGCGACGCTCGTCAAGCCGGGTGGTCACGTGTTCTTTTCGACGATCAACCGCAATCCCAAGTCCTACCTGTTCGCGATCGTCGGCGCCGAGTACCTGCTGCGCATGCTGCCCAGGGGCACGCACGACTATGCCAAGTTCATCCGGCCGTCGGAGCTGGCCGGCTGGATCCGCGATGCCGGGCTGTCGACCGACGACATCAGCGGCATGACGTACAACCCGGTGACCGGCGTCTACAAGCTGGACTCGCGGGATGTCGACGTCAACTACCTGGTAGCCGGCACACGCCACGCATGACCCGCTTCGTGCGGCCACGCGCCGTTCTCTTCGACCTCGACGGCACGCTGGCCGACACCGCGCCGGACCTGGCCGCGGCACTGAACCGCACGCTCGAGCACTACGACCGCGCGCCGCTCGACTACGCCCGCATCCGCCCGGTCGTGTCCCACGGCGGCATGGCGTTGATCCGCCTCGGCTTCGACATGCAGCCCGACGAACCGGGGTTCGAGGAACGCCGCCAGTTCCTGCTCGACGTCTACGCCGACAGGCTGTGCGAGCAGACGCGCCTGTTCGACGGCATGGAGGCCGTGCTCGAACACCTCGAAGGTGCCGGTATCGGCTGGGGCATCGTGACCAACAAGCCGGCCTGGTTGACCGACCCGCTGATCGTCGCGATGCGGCTCGATACGCGCGCCGGGTGCGTGGTCAGCGGCGACACCTGTGCCAAGCGCAAGCCCCATCCACAGCCGATCCTGCACGCCTGTGCGCTGATCGACAGCGAGCCCGCCGAGACCTGGTACATCGGCGACGCCGGTCGCGACATGCAGGCCGGGCGGGCCGCCGGCTGTACGACCGTGGCCGCACTGTACGGCTACCTGCACCCGGACGACCCGCCGGCGCGCTGGGATGCCGACCTGCGGATCGATGGCCCCGGCGAGCTGCTCGATCTGCTGAGCGGTGACGATGTCGCCTGACCGCGCCGAGTGGGCGTTTCCGAACCGTGCGACGCCGCTCGGATCGCCGGCCTACTACGCGGTGCGGTTCTCACCCGAGACGCAGCGGGAACGCAATGCGCTGCTGCTCGGCTGGCAATCGCTGATCGACGACATCGCGGCGGACCCGCACGACCCCGGTGTCGCCCGCATCAAGCTCGACTGGTGGCGCAGCGAGGTCGAGAGTCTCGACAACGGGCGGCCGCGCCACCCCCTGCTCGGCGCTCTCGTCGACGCCGGCGCGAACGCCGCACTGCTGCCGCCGATGCACCGGCTCATCGATGCCGCCGAGGCCGCGATCCGCACACCGCAACCGCACGACGACGACGCGTTCGTCGACGCCTGCCGCGCATCCAACGGTGCCTTTTTCGCGCTGCTGGCGGCAGCCACGCGCGATGCCGCCTACGATGCGGCCGCGTGCGACGAGGCCGGCGGCTACTGCGCGGCGGTGGCGCGCGTGCAACGCCTCGCCGAGGCGCCACGCCGCGTGCCACCCGACGCGCAGCCGGCAGCGCTGCAGGGCCTCGACGCTGCACAACGCCGGGCACGGCTCGACGGCCTGCTGAGCCGCTTCGTGCTGCCGCAGCGGCCCGACAATGCACTGCCCGACCTCGCGCACCGGCTGACCGCGCTGGCGACGGCAATCCACCGCAAGATGCAGCGCAAGGGTTATCCTGTACTCGATTCCCTGGTCGACCGCGCGCCGCTTGCCCACCTGTGGACGGCATGGCGCTGCCGTTGACCCCAGACGACGAGACCTACGATGCACGCCGACTACACGCCCACTGACGACGTCCTCGACGACCGCGTGATCCTGGTCACCGGCGCCGGCGCCGGCATCGGACGTATCGCCGCGAAGGCCTTCGCCGAGCATGGTGCGACCGTGGTCCTGCTCGGCAAGACGGTCGCCAAGCTGGAAGCGGTGTACGACGAGATCGAGGCCGCCGGAGGCCCGGAACCGGCGATCTACCCGATGCATTTCGAGGGTGCGACACCGCACGACTACGAGGAGCTGGCGCACATCATCGACGTCAATTTCGGCCAGCTCGACGGCATCCTGCACAATGCCGCCAACATGCCGTACCTGAGCCGCATCAAGGACTACGACGCCGAGGACTGGATGAAGGTCATGCAGGTCAACGTCAACGCACCCTTCCTGCTCACGCAGGCCTGCATGCCGCTGCTCGAACGCTCTGCAGACGCCAGCATCGTGTTCACGGGAGACGCCGTGGGACGTGCGGGCAAGGCATTCTGGGGCGCCTACGGCATCTCCAAGCACGCCATCGAGGCCTTTGCGCAGATCCTCGCCGCCGAGCTTCAGAACACCAGGATCCGCGTCAACTGCATCGACCCCGGCCCAACCCTGACCGGTCTGCGCAAGCGCGCGTTCCCCGGCGAGACCAATGCCGACGTCAAGCCGCCCGAGACCGTGATGCCGCTGTACCTGTGGGCAATGGGCCCGGACAGCCGCGCGACGTCCGGCGCGCTGCTGACCTGGGACGACTGAGCACCCCGCCCCGTCTACGGCGGCGCGTTCGGCGGCGCCGACGCGGCCGTCACATCGCCAGACCATCGTGCCGGTCGTCGTCGTGACGGCAACCGAGCGGCAGATCGGCACCCGCCGATCGCTGCCGCGACACCGCGCCGGCACACTGACCGGGCGCGTCGCAGCTGGGGCCACCACGCACGCTGTGCAGACTGCGTACACCGTCGACTGCACCGCGTTCGTGGCCGGTCGACGGTTGCAGGGCAGCGGCCCATCGATCCCGCACAGGGCCGCCGAACCCAGCCGGCACACGCGTCGACCAACCTGTCCTTGGCGCACCGCGGCGGGCGCTGGCGCTGCGTTCGAGGCCGGGGTCGAAGCCAGGGCCGAGGCCGGACCGGGGCCAGCGGCGTGAAACCGTTCACAGTCCGGAGCGACGCCTGCCGGCGGTCTCGCCGCAGGCATCGGCGCAGTCCTGGACAATGACCGTCGCGAATGTAGGGAAGCATTGATCAGGCACATCAACGGCTTGGCGGCACCGTCATATCATCGCAACCTGATTCGCACCTGCCGTCAACGAAATCGTCACATCTCCCTCGTAGCGTGCGCGCGTCGCTGGTACCGCCATGACGATCCCGACGTCGTCGATCGGGCGGACCACGTCTCTCTGCCCAAACACGTAGACCCGGGAGGAAGCAACCGAATGTCTGAGAGTAATCGGCCTGACCCGCAGGTAAAGGATCTGGACGACAGCGAAAACGTCTCGACCAACCCGTCTGGCAACCGTCCGTTCATCGAGGTGCTGCAGGCGACCATGTCGCGCCGCAGAGTCATGGCTGGCGGTCTGACTGCCGCGGCCTTCGGCTTCCTGGCACCCAGTGTGCTCGCACGCAGGCGCGACGACGATGACGACTTTGACGATGACGACGACGACCGCAGGGAGCGTCGCGGCCGCCGCGACGACCGCCCCCTGCTGAACTTCCAGCCCGTCTCGCTCAGCGACTTCGCCAACGCGCCCGAGCCGGGCAGACAACCGGTGATCTCAGAGGACTACGAATACGACATCCTGATCCCGTGGGGCACGCCGCTAAAATCCGGTATCCCCGAGTACACGGGCGACCCGACGACGCGCCCGAGTGCCGATGACCAGGCCGACATGGTGGGCATCGGTCACGACGGCATGACGTTCTTCCCCGAGAAGGCACGTCGTCGCCGGAGCAACCACTCCGGCGTCCTCTGCATCAACCACGAGTTCGGCGTAAACACCCACGTGCTGGGGAAAGTCGACCCGGAAACGCCCGACGACGTCCGCTTGTCGCAGCACGCGCACGGCGTGTCGGTCGTCGCGATCGCCAAGGGCTTCGGCGACAAGTGGGACGTCGTCATCGACGCGCCTCAGAACCGACGGATCCACGTCAACACGGACGTCGATTTCTCGGGGCCGGTCGCCGGCAGCGCGCTGCTCGCGAACGCGGCGGACAATCCCTTCCAGGGGACCGTCAACAACTGCTCCAACGGTTTCACGCCGTGGGGCACCTACCTCACCTGCGAAGAAAACTTCAACGGCTACTTCGGCACCAACAACGGCGACCCAATCGGTGGCTTCGACACGCTGCAGGACGAAGCCTACCGCCGCTACGGCTTCAGCCAGAACGGATTCGGCTACGGCTGGCAGACACAGGACCCGCGTTTCGAACTCGCCAATCCAGACTACGCCAACGAATCCAACCGCTTTGGCTGGGTCGTCGAGATTGATCCGGACGATCCCGATCAGCGACCTGTGAAGCGCACCGCGCTCGGCCGTTTCAAGCACGAGGGTGCCGAGGTGACCGTGGGCAGGGGTGGTCGAGTCGTCGTCTACATGGGCGACGACCAGCGCTTCGACTACATCTACAAGTTCGTCTCTGCCGGCAACTGGAAAGCGATGCGCGCGAAGGGCATGAGCCCGCTCGACGAAGGACGCCTGTACGTGGCGCGATTCGACGACGACAACACCGGCGAATGGCTCGAATTGACGATCGACGACCCGGTTCTGGCGGAGAGATTCGTCAGCCAGGAAGAGGTCCTGACCTACGCCCGGCTCGCCGCGGACCTGCTCGGGGCCACGCCGATGGATCGCCCGGAGTGGATCTCGGTCGCCCCCGACGGCCAGGTCTACTGTACGTTGACCAACAACAGCCAACGAACCGTGGCCGACGCCGCCAACCCACTGGCGCCCAATCCCGACGGCCACATCATCCGCTGGAGAGACAGCAGGCGATTCACTGGCAGGAAGTTCGTCTGGGATATCTTCGTCATCGCCCAGGACACCCACGGAACCGAGGAGAGCTTCAGCGATCCCGACGGTCTGTGGGCCGACCCGGACGGGCGCCTGTTCATCGAAACCGACGGCGGACAGCAAGACGGGCTGCAGGACCAGTTGCTGGTCGCCGACACCCACACCCGCGAGATCCGACGCCTCCTGGTCGGCGTCGGCGGCGACGAGATCACCGGCATCACGGTGACACCGGATCGGCGCACGCTGTTCTGCAACTCGCAGCATCCGGGTAATGGCGATCCGGCCGTCACGAACTTCCCGGCGCCGACCGATGGCGTGACCATTCCCCGCGATTGCACGTTCGTAGTGCGTCGCAAGAACGGCGGGATCGTCGGCTCGTAACGCGCGGTTGGCGCGGCCCTTCCGGGTCGGCCTACCGAGCGCCTGGCCCCGGCAGCTGCCGGGGCCGTTGGGTTACCCACACGGCTGCGCCAAAGGATTCGGCCGCAGCCATCGATCGTGAACCGCTCTCACCCGCCTGTTGCAGGCGCATGCGCAGGGCCTGCGGCCGCGCCGGCGCGCGGCGGGCCCCATGGCGGTCGCCATGGCCGCACCGAAGCCAAACCGCGGGCACCGACACGGCACAGCGCCGGGCAGCGGCCGCCGTATCCGCAACAGCTGACGATGATCATCGTCGTACCAGCGACCTGTCGGGTCGACGGTCGACGCTGTCCGGCCCATGCAACAGGCAGGCTCTGGCGTCGGCATCGCGATGGTCACGTACTGCCGGCTGCCAAATCGTTGCCGGACGACACAAACGCAGGTACCGGCAATAGCGGATCTGCCCGTGGCGTTCACTGCAGGCGATACGACCAACGTGCCCGGACCGTGCCGGCGGCCGTCGACACGCCGACGATGCGACGCCGGATGGCCCGATCGCGGCGTCTGCGCGCTGGCAAAGCCGCCGAAATGACATAAAGTTGCCAGCGAACCAGATTCGCAGAGAATGCCGGCAATCCGACGTTTGGGAAGCGAAGGTGCCGTAGCAAATCTGACGCAACCCCGTCACCGGTCGGTTTTGCGTTGCTACATTGCTGTTTTTTCAAGTTTTTCTATTTTTGGCACGGGTTTCGCTTTGCCACGACTGCAGGCCATTCACGGAAACGCAGTCATGAGCAGCACGCAGATCAGCAACACGGGTAACCTGGCTTTGGTCAATCCACTACAAGCGCATGGCACCGTCGCCCCGACACCACCGGAGCAACTCGGTTCGCGCGTGCTCGAGATCGCCAGCATCCTGCAGACGACGCTGGAGATCGACAAACAGATCGAGCTGTTCGGCAAGGAGATCCAGCGCTACCTGGCGGTCGACGGCCTGATATTCGCGCTGCCGAACAGCGAACGCGAGGTGGTCTACGGCCGCGACGCGTCGGAGCGTGCGACCTATGCCCTGGTATTGCACGACGCGCCGCTCGGCAGCATCCGCGCCTGCCGTGATCTGCCGTTCACCGAGACCGAACTGACGTCGCTCGAGAACCTGCTGTGCGCATTGATCTACCCGCTGCGCAACGCGCTGTCCTACAAGCAGGCCGTCGAGATGGCATCGCGCGACCCGCTCACCGGCGCGCACAACCGCCTGGCGATGAACGCCGCGCTGGTCCGCGAAGTCGACCTCGCACATCGCCAGACCCAGCCGCTGTCGATGCTGGTCATCGATATCGATCACTTCAAGGCGTTCAACGACGAACACGGCCACGCGTTCGGTGACGACGTGCTGGTCGCGGTGGCACAGACCATTGCCAACACGATACGCCGCAGCGACCTGCTGTACCGCTTCGGCGGCGAAGAGTTCGTCGTGCTCGCCAGCCATACCGGCCGCGACGGCGCGCTGCTGCTGGCCGAACGCATCCGCGAGAACGTCGCTGCAATGCAGACCGTGCGCGGCCGTTCGACCCGCGTCACGGTCAGCACCGGCGTCGCCGAGCTCGACGGCGGCGAGACCGCCGAGGGCTTCTTCGAGCGCGCCGACCAGGCGCTCTACAGCGCCAAGCAGGGCGGCCGCAACCGCAGCACGCTGGCCTGAGCCCGCCGCACAGAGTCCGCCATACCGAGTTTGCCGGGCGCGTGTCGTTCAGCGGCCGCCCGGGCAGGCGGGCGCGAGCACGCACGTCGGGCACAGCGGCGTCTTACGGCACGCCGCCTTGGCATGCACGACGATCAGGGCATGGAACTGCTGGTAGAGATCGACGTCAGCGGCGAGCGCCGCCTCGAAGCCGGCACGCAGCACCTCGTAGGGTTCGTCACCGCGTGCCAGGCGATAGCGTTGCAGCAGCCGCCGCGTGTAGACGTCGATGACGAACACCGGGCGGTCGAGCGCGTACAGCAGGATGTCGTCGGCGGTCTCCGGGCCGATGCCGTGCACCGCGAGCAGCCCGCTGCGTTGCGTTGCCAGATCACGCCGCGCGAATCTCTGCATGCCACCCGCATCATCGAGAAAGGCGCAGACACTGCGCAGGCGCCTGGCCTTGACATTGAAGTAGCCCGACGGCCGGATCGCATCGGCCAGCGCATCGTGCTCGGCCGCGAGCACGGCATCCAGCGACAGCAGGTCGCGCGAGCGCAGCCGCGCTATCGCTTTCTCGACGTTGGTCCATGCGGCGTTCTGCGTCAGCACCGCGCCGACGACGACCTCGAACGGCGTCTCTGCCGGCCACCACGGCTGCCGGCCATAACGCGCGAGCAGCGCCGCGTACAGCGCCGTCAGGGCCTCCGCTGACGGATTGAACAGCGGCGCGCGTCCCGCCATCGCGGTCAGTGGCGCCGGCGCGCCTTCCACGGCGACGCTGCCGGGCGGCCGGCAGGCTGGCGCGTACGCGGCTGCAGGCTGCCCCAGGGTCGCCGGTCATGCAGGTCGACGGCAGCGAGCAGCGCGCGCCGCTCGTCGCGCGTCAGTTCACGGTACTGCCCGGCCTTGACGCTGCTGTCGAGGATGACCGGGCCGTAGCGCACGCGCTTGAGACGCGACACGGTCGCGCCGACCGCCTCCCAGAGGCGCCGCACCTCGCGCTTGCGGCCCTCCATGATCACGAGGTGGAACCAGTGGTTGCTGCCCTCGCCGCCGGCGTCGACGACATCTTCGAAACGCGCCGGACCGTCGTCGAGTTCGATCCCGTTGACCAACCGCCGGACCATGTCCTCGGTGACCTCGCCGTTGACCCGTACCGCGTACTCGCGGTCGATCCGGTAGCGTGGGTGCATCAGCCGGTTGGCCAGCTCGCCGTCGTTGGTCAGCAACAACAGCCCGGCGCTGTTGACGTCGAGCCGGCCGACCGCGATCCAGCGCCCGGCACGCAGGCGCGGCAGGCGCTCGAACACCGTCTTGCGCCCCTGCGGGTCGTTGCGCGTGACCAGCTCGCCCTCGGGCTTGTTGTAGATAATGACGAAGCGCTCGTTGCCGGCCAGCCGCTTGCCGCCGACCGGCCGGCCGTCGATCTCGATGCGGTCGTCGGCGGTCGCGCGGTCGCCGAGTCTGGCGACCCGGCCGTTGACCTTGACCCGGCCGGCGCTGATCAGGCCCTCGAGCTGGCGCCGCGAACCCAGGCCGGCGTTTGCCAGCAGCTTCTGCAGGCGCTCGCCGGCCGGCGCGGCGTGCTTCACGGGCGCCCCGATTCGACTTCCACGTCGGTCTCGACGGCGACGGCCACGTCGTCATCGGCATCGACGACAGCGCCGTCCGTCGGCCGCTCCGACGGCGGACCATCAACGGCGGCGTCGCCACGGGTCTCCGCCGATGCGCCGGGGGCGGCCGAATCGGCGGCGCCGGCCGGCGTCACGTCCGCGAGATCGTCCGCGGCATCCGGCGCCTGCGGGTCGTCGACAGCAGCGGGTGGGTCGGCGGAATCTTGCGCCGACGCCTGCAGCGGCGCAGCGGTGGCGTCGCCGGCCGCCGACGCGTCGTCGGTCGTCGCGACGCCGTCACCGCCGGCATCGTTGGCTGCCTGACGCGCCGCCGGGGCATCGGGATTGTCGAGATCGAGCTCGCGGTTGATCTCGTCGAGATCGCGCAGCTCGGCGAGCGTCGGCAGGTCGGCGAGCGATTTGAGGCCGAAGTAGTCGAGGAAGTCGCGCGTCGTCGCGTACAGCGACGGTTTGCCGGGCACGTCGCGCTGGCCGACCACGTGCACCCATTCGCGCTCGAGCAGGGTCTTGACGATATTGGTGCTGACCGAGACGCCGCGGATGTCCTCGATCTCGCCGCGCGTGATCGGCTGGCGGTAGGCGATCAGGGCCAGCGTCTCCATCAGCGCCCGCGAGTAGCGCGCCGGGCGCTCTTCCCAGAGCCGTGACACCCACGGCGAACAGGCCGCGCCGACCTGGATACGCCACCCGCTCGCGACCTCGGCGATCTCTATACCGCGGCCCTGGTAGTCGGCGGCGAGCTGTTCGAGAACGCCGCGCAGTTCCTTCTTGTTCGGGCACTCGATCTCGCTGAACAGGCCCTGCAGCGCATCCAGCGACAGCGGCCTGCCGGCCGCCAGCAACGCGGCCTCGACGACATTCTTCAGCGGTTCAGGCTCGGGCATGGTCAACCTCCGCGTCCACGGACGTGAATGGGGGCAAAGGACTCGGCCTGCACGAGCTCGATCAGCTGCTGCTTGATCAGCTCGAGTATGGCCATGAACGTGACGACGACGCCCTGGCGGCCCTCGGCGATGTCGAACAGGTCGGTGAACAGCGTGAACTGCTCGGTCTTGACCGTGGACAGCACGTGACTCATGCGTTCACGCAGCGACAAGGGTTCGGCGGTCACGTGGTGGCTGCTGAACATGTCGGCGCGGTGCATGACGTCTTTGAGCGCCAGCAGGATCTCCTGCAGGTCGACATCGGGCGGCGCCTGGTCGATGTGCTTGTGCGGCGCCTCGACGACGGTCGGGAACACGTCGCGGCCGAGCTGCGGCAGCTCGTTGATGTCCTCGGCCGCCTGCTTGAAGCGCTCGTATTCCTGCAGGCGGCGGATCAGTTCGGCGCGCGGGTCATGCTCGTCGTCGTCATCGACCACCGCGCGCGGCAGCAGCATCCGCGACTTGATCTCGGCGAGCATCGCGGCCATGACCAGGTACTCGGCAGCGAGTTCGAGGCGCAGGTCCTGCATCAACTCGATGTACTGCATGTACTGGCTGGTGATGTCGAAGATCGGGATGTCGAGGATGTCGAGGTTCTGCCGCCGGATCAGGTACAGCAGCAGGTCGAGCGGACCCTCGAACGCGTCGAGGAACACCTCGAGCGCGTCCGGCGGGATGTACAGATCCTTGGGCAGCGTGAACTGCGGCTCGCCCTGGACCACGGCGAACGGCATCTCTTCCTGCTGCGGTGGCTTTTCGGTGACGATCTCGGTCAAGGCCCTGCCCCGGTTCAGTAGTCGAGCGACATGGCGTGGCGGACCTCTTCCATGGTCTCGCGCGCGACCTCGCGTGCCCGCTCACAGCCCTCGTTGATGATATTGCGCACCAGGTCGGGCTGACCGGCGTACTCGTGGCCGCGCTCCTGGATCGGTCTGAGTTCGGCGAGCACCGCATCGATGACCGGACCCTTGCACTCGATGCAGCCGATCCCGGCCGAGCGGCAGCCGTCCTGCACCCACTGCTTGACGCCGGCGTCGGAATACACCTCGTGGAACCGCCACACCGGGCACACCTCGGGGTTGCCGGGGTCGGTGCGGCGCACGCGTGCCGGATCGGTCGGCATCGTCCGCAGCTGCTTCTCGACCTCGTCGGGCTGGGCATCGAGCGCTATCGTGTTGTTGTACGACTTCGACATCTTCTGGCCATCGAGACCGGGCATCTTCGCAGCCGCGGTCAGCAGCGGCTGCGGTTCCGGCAGGATCACCATGCCGCCGCCCTCGAGAAAGCCAAACAGCCGGTCGCGGTCGGCGATGCCGATGTTCTGCTGCGACTCGAGCAGCGCGCGCGCCGCCTCGAGCGCGTCGTCGTCGCCCTGCTCGGTGTAGGCACGCCGGTAGCTCTTGTACAGCTTGGCGTATTTCTTGCCCATCTTCTTGATCGCCTGCTCGGCCTTCTCCTCGAAATCCGGCTCGCGTCCGTAGATGTGGTTGAAGCGCCGTGCGACCTCGCGTGTCAGCTCGACGTGTACGACCTGGTCTTCGCCGACCGGCACCAGCCCGGCACGGTAGACCAGGATGTCGGCCGACTGCAGCAGCGGGTAGCCGAGGAAGCCGTAGGTCGACAGGTCCTTCTCCTTGAGTTTCTCCTGCTGGTCCTTGTACGTCGGCACGCGCTCCAGCCAGCCGAGCGGCGTGATCATCGACAGCAGCAGATGCAGTTCGGCATGCTCGGGCACGCGCGACTGCACGAACAGCGTCGCCTCACCCGGGTTCACGCCCGCCGCCAGCCAGTCGATGACCATGTCCCAGGTGCTCTGCGGCACGATGCTGGGATCGTCGTAGTGGGTGGTCAGCGCATGCCAGTCGGCAACAAAGAAGAAGCACTGATATTCGTGCTGCAGCTCGACCCAGTTCTTCAACACCCCGTGGTAGTGGCCGAGGTGCAGTCGCCCGGTCGGTCGCATCCCGGACAGGACGCGGGCGTGTTGTGCGGGTACGGCGGCCAATCAGCATCTCCTATCGAATCGCTGGATGCATCCATCCTGGATTCCCCAGCGCACACTGCGGCGCAAAACGATTTGCGCCTTGCTTCAGAATCAACCGCTTACGGCGGTTGATTCTGGCGACATGTCCCTGTGTCGCGGGAACCTCTGGCGTTCTCAGAAGTTCCCTATGGAAACAGGACCGGGAGTATACCCAAGACCTGCGCCGACCCGGGCAGCAACTGGACCGTGCCGACGACGATCGGGCCGAGGATCGCGCCGACCACGCCGGTGATCAGCAGCGCGATCAGGATGAACAGGCCGTAGGGCTCGATCTTCATGTACAGCTGCGACAGGCCCGCCGGCAGGAAGCCGTTGAGCACGCGGCCACCGTCCAGTGGCGGCACCGGCAGCAGGTTGATCGCCATCAGCACCAGGTTGACGAACACGCCGGCGACCGCCATCAGCAGCAGCGGAATGGCCACCACCTGCGCGGTATGGACCAGGTTGTGGGCCAGCAGCAGGATCAGCGACCACAGAAAGGCCATCAGCAGGTTCACGCCCGGCCCGGCGGCGGCGACGATCGCCATGTCGCGTTTCGGCGAGCGCAGGCGGCGCACGGCGACCGGCACGGGCTTGGCCCAACCGATCAGGAAGCCGGTGAAGGTCAGCATCAGGATCGGCACCAACAGGGTACCGATCGGGTCGATATGCGGCAGCGGGTTGAGCGTGATGCGGCCGAGCCTGCGGGCGGTGTCGTCGCCGAGTTTGTCGGCTACCCAGCCGTGCGCCGCCTCGTGCACGGTCACGGCGAAGATCAGCGGCAACGCCCAGATCGCGATGCGCTGGACCAGGGTCAGTTCTTCCATCGGCGGATTATATCGCCTGCGTGACGGCGGCAGGCGACCGTGCGCCGGCCGGTCAATCGGCGAACAGGCTGACGTCGCCCTTGCCGACACGCACGACGCGCGCGGCGTCCTCGTGCAGGTCGATGACGCTGGTCGCCTCGTAGCCGCAGTAGCCGCCGTCGATAACCAGATCCACGGCATGGCCCAGGGTCTGGTTGATGTCGTAGGGGTCCATCAGCGGCGTGTCGTCGCCGGGCAGCATCAGCGTGCTGCTGAGCAGCGGCTCGCCGAGCTCCTCGAGCAGCGCCAGCGCGATCCGGTTGTCGGGGATGCGGATCCCGATGGTCTTGCGCTTGGCGTGCATCAGGCGCTTGGGTACCTGCTTGGTGGCCTTGAGGATGAAGGTGTAGGGCCCCGGGGTCAGGGTCCGGATCAGCCGGTGGTCGCGGTTGTCGAGCTTGGTATACGCCGACAGCTCCGACAGGCTGCGTCCGACCAGCGTGAAGTTGTGATCGGCGCCGAGGCGGCGGATCTGGCGGATCCGGTCCAACGCCGCCTTGTCGCCGATCTGGCAGCCCAGCGCGTAACTCGAATCGGTCGGGTAGATGATCAGGCCACCGTCGCGGACGATCTCCGCGGCCTGTCGCACGAGGCGCGCCTGCGGATTGTCCGGGTGCACCTGGAAGAACTGTGACATTTTAATTCAATGGCTTATCGGCCATTCTTCCCAAATAGCATTACATCCCGGCGGCAGCTCCGGCAGCCGCCCCAGCTCGATCCAGGGGTGTTCGGGGCCGTGGTAGTCGGAGCCGGCCGATGCCAGCAGGCCGAACTCGCGCGCGAGGTGGGCCATGCTGAAGTAATCGTCGCGGCCGTGGCTGCCGGAGACCACCTCGATGCCCTCGCCGCCGGCGTCGACGAACTCGCCGAGCAGGCGACGCAGCTTGCTGCGGGTCATCGGGTAGCGCGCCGGATGGGCGATGACCGCCTGGCCGCCGGCGGCGCGGATCCAGCGCACCGCGTCGCCGAGTTCGGCCCAGCGCCCGCTGACATGCCCCGGCTTACCGTGCACCAGGTACTTGCGAAACACCGCCCGCAAGTCGCGGGCATGGCCATTATCCACCAGAAACCGCGCGAAGTGGGTTCGGCTGATCAGGCGCCCGTTGGACAACGCCCGCGCGCCGGCGAACGCACCGTCGATGCCGGCGGCGTCGAGTCGCCTACCGATCTCGGCGGCGCGCCAGTCGCGGAACTCGCGCAGGCCGGCGAGGCCACGCTCGAGCACGTCGCTGTGCGGGTCGACGCCGAGGCCGACGATGTGCACGGTGATGCCGTTCCAGGTCACCGAGACCTCGACGCCGGGGACGAAACCGATGCCGAGCGCACGCGCCGCCTGCGCCGCCTCGTTCAGGCCCTCGAGCGTGTCGTGATCGGTCAACGCGATGGTGCCGACGCCTGCCGCGTGCGCGCGCTGTATCAGCTGGGTCGGCGTCAGCGAACCGTCGGACGCGGTCGAATGGGCGTGCAGATCGAACTGGCGGAGCTTCATCGGCGCCATTCTAGCAGCGCAGCGCACGCCGGCTTGTGCCCGTGCGGCGCATGCTAAACTGCGCCGCCATGAATCTGCCGCCCGCCGATCTCGTGTTCCTCCGCGACCAGTTCAGCGACCTGGCGAGGCAGCTCCACGAGCTGTGGGAGGGTTCGGCGCTCGGCGACGGCAGCGTCGATTCGCCGCAGCTGCTCGGCGATGCGATGACCCAGTTGGTCGACATGCTGCACACGCTGGAATCGGGCGCGCACCGGCCGGGCGAGGTCAATACGCTCGGCGAGTACGGCCTGCACCTGATCGACGAGCT
>JASJCU010000158.1 GCA_030065815.1 Gammaproteobacteria bacterium
TGCAGTTGATCGCGTGCGCCACCGGATCGGGGGCATCCTGTGTTGCCCCGTAGGCATCGAAACCCATCTTGGTCGCGATCTTCTCGCGGTGCTCGGTATCCGCCGGCTCCGGTTGGCGCCCGGATCGGCTCGAACGCGGTGGTCGTGCGCGACGTGCCGGCGGCCAGCACCGTGGTCGGCGTGCCCGGGCGGTTGATCGAGCGCCAACCGGAGCCGGCGGATACCGAGCACCGCGAGAAGATCGCGACCAAGATGGGTTTCGATGCCTACGGGGCAACACAGGATGCCCCCGATCCGGTGGCGCACGCGATCAACTGCATGCTCGACCATGTCCACGTCATGGAGACCAGGATGCAGAGCATGTGCGAGGCACTGCGCGAGCTGGGCTACGAGACGGGCGGCGAGGAGCTGCCGGAACTGGATTCCTGCGAGATCATCTCGACGGCCGAAGAGCTGCACAAGATGCATCTCAAGGAGAGCGACGAAAGCCTGCCATGACTGGGGTTTTCCGGCCCCGCTAATTCTTGACTAATTTACTCGGCATTGTATAGTCCGCTGCAGTCCAGTCAGGCGGAGCAGATACCGGTGAGGCTAACTACCAAAGGGCGGTACGCGGTGACCGCGATGCTCGATCTCGCGCTGCATCATGGCAACGGTCCGATCACGCTGGCTGACATCGCCCAGCGACAGGGGATTTCGCTGTCCTACCTCGAGCAGCTGTTTGCGCGCCTGCGCAAACGCAGCCTGGTGTCGAGTGTGCGCGGACCCGGTGGCGGCTACACGCTCGGCCGTGAAGCCGAGGCGATTTTCGTCGCCCAGGTGATCTCGGCCGTCGACGAGAACGTCGACACGACGCGCTGCGGCGGCGCCCACAACTGCCAGGACAACCAGCAGTGCCTGACCCACGACCTCTGGCAGGACCTGAGCAACCGCATCTACGAATACCTCAACCAGATCAGCCTGCAGGACCTGATGAACCGGCGTGGCGTTCGGGAAGTGGCCGAGCGGCAGGAGGGCGGCGATGTGTCACCCGGCGTCGCACTCGACGAACTCAGCGCCAAGACCGCCGGCGGCTGACGGTCCCGCCGCGCCCGATGAAGCAAGCAGTATGCGGAGTGCTTCGATGAAATTCCCGATCTATCTCGACTACTCAGCCACGACGCCGGTCGATCCGCGCGTTGCCGAAAAGATGTGTGACTGCCTGACGCTCGAAGGCACGTTCGGCAACCCGGCATCGCGCTCCCACGCGTTCGGTTGGAGCGCCGAAAAACTCGTCGACGAGGCGCGCGCCAACGTCGCGGCCCTGATCGGCGCCGATCCGAAAGAGATCGTCTGGACGTCGGGCGCCACCGAGTCGGACAACCTCGCGATCAAGGGCGCCGCGCACTTCTACCAGAAGCAGGGCAAGCATATCGTCACGCTGAAGACCGAGCACAAGGCGGTTCTAGACACCTGTCGCCAGCTCGAGCGCGAGGGTTTCGAGGTGACCTACCTCGACGTCTTGCCAAATGGCCTCGTCGATCGAGACGTCTTCGAGGCGGCGATCCGTCCCGATACCGTCGTCGCGTCGGTCATGCACGTCAACAACGAGATTGGGGTGATCCAGGATATCGCCGCGCTCGGCCGCATCTGTCGCGAGCGCAAGGTGATTTTCCACGTCGACGCCGCGCAGAGCCCCGGCAAGGTGCCGATCAACCTGGCCGAGCTGCCGGTCGATCTGATGAGCTTCAGCGCGCACAAGATCTATGGTCCGAAGGGAATCGGCGCGCTGTACGTGCAGCGCAAGCCGCGCGTCCGCCTCGAGGCCCAGATGCACGGCGGCGGACACGAGCGCGGGCTGCGCTCCGGGACGCTGCCAACCCACCAGATCGTCGGCATGGGCGAGGCCTTCCGCATCGCGAGCGAGGAGATGGCCGCCGAGAACGAACGTATCCTGATGTTGCGCAATCGTCTCTACGACGGCCTGAGAGACATGGAAGAGGTCTATGTCAACGGCGATCTCGAGCATCGCATCGCCGGCAACCTGAACATCAGCTTCAATTTCGTCGAGGGCGAGAGCCTGATGATGGCACTCAAGGACATGGCGGTGTCATCGGGCTCTGCGTGCACCTCGGCCAGCCTCGAACCCAGCTACGTGCTGCGCGCCCTCGGGCGGCCCGACGAGCTCGCGCACAGTTCGCTGCGCTTCACACTGGGCCGCTTCACGACCGAGGAAGAGATCGACCATGTTTTGTCGCAGGTTCGCGGCCAGGTAGAGCGCCTGCGCGAGCTCAGTCCGCTGTGGGACATGTACAAAGAGGGGATCGACCTCAACAGTGTGGAGTGGGTAGCGCATTAGGTGTAGCCTCCCACTCCGGAGGGTGGAAGCGCGCTTGCCCACGACGGGACGGGTGGGTCTTCCCGCTGGACTGCCGACGATTCGTGACCTGGTTGGCGGCGGTTGATTTTTCTACGGGCCACACGGGTGAGAGCATTCTGCAATGAATATATATGTAGGTAATCTGGCATACAGTGTCACCGACAACGAGTTGCGTGACGCATTCGCCGAGTTCGGCGAGGTTTCACGGGCCAACGTGATCATGGATCGCGACACCGGTCGTTCCAAGGGATTCGGCTTCGTGGAAATGCCAGACAACGCACAGGCGGAAGCGGCGATCAATGGCCTCAACGAGAAGCCGCTTTCCGGTCGTGCGATTCGCGTCAACGAGGCGCGTCCGCGTGAAGATCGGCCGCGTCGACCGCGGCACTGATCAGACGTGACAAGGGGCCACCCGGTAGCCTGGGACCGGGTGGCCTCGAAGAGTTCAGAGGGTTCACGAATGGCTTACAGCGACAAAGTCATCGATCACTACGAAAATCCGCGCAACGTCGGCGTGCTGGACAAAACCGCAACCGACGTCGGGACCGGTATGGTCGGTGCGCCGGCCTGTGGTGACGTTATGCGCCTGCAGATCCAGGTCGGTGACGACGGCGTCATCAAGGATGCCAAGTTCAAGACCTACGGCTGCGGCTCGGCGATTGCGTCGAGTTCGCTGCTGACCGAGTGGGTCAAGGGCAAGACGCTCGACGAGGCGCGCCAGATCAAGAATTCAGCTATCGCCGAGGAACTGGCGTTGCCGCCGGTAAAGGTGCACTGCTCGGTGCTGGCCGAGGACGCGATCAAGGCGGCGATCTCTGACTACCAGGCAAAGCAGCCGGTCGACTGACCGGGGATCGCAGGACGCAGCATGGCAATCACGTTGACAGAGGCCGCCGCGAACCGCGTTGAGAGCTTTCTGAGCAGCCGCGGAAAAGGCATCGGTGTGCGACTCGGCGTCAAGACGTCGGGATGCTCCGGCCTCGCGTACGTGCTCGAGTTCGTCGACGAACTTGACGATGGCGACGAGGTCTTCGAAGACCGCGGCGTCAAGGTCATCGTCGACAGCAAGAGCCTCGTCTACCTCGACGGTACCGAGCTGGATTACGGCAAAGAGGGCCTTAACGAGGGCTTCAAGTTCAACAACCCCAACGTCAAGGACGAGTGCGGCTGCGGCGAGAGCTTCAAGGTCTGAATCGTCACAACCAGACGCCTCGCGATGCATCGACGCCCGCACCTCGCGGGCGTCATCGATTGGAAACCCCGATGTTCGATTTCTCCAAGAACTTCTTCGAGCTGTTCGGTCTGCCGGTCGGCTTCCCGGTCGACAACGCCGAACTGGCGTCGCGCTATCGCGAACTGCAAAAGGTCGTACACCCGGACCGGTTCGCCGCGGCCGGCGCGCAGAGTCAGCGGCTGTCGCTGCAGGGGGCGACGATGGTCAACGAGGCCTACGATACGCTGCGTGATCCGCTCAAGCGCGCGCAGTATCTGCTGGCCTTGCAGGCCGTCGACGGCCCACAGCGAACCCTCGACGATCCGGCGTTCCTGATGCAGCAGATGGAACTGCGTGAGGCACTCGACGCGGTGCGTTCGGCCGCCGATCCGCAGACCAGCCTGGACACGCTGCTGCGCGATGTGGCCACGATGATCAGGGACCAGGTCGCGCAGCTGGCCGTGCAGTTCGAGGACGGTGGCGACGAGCAGCTGGCGGCTGCCGCGCAGACCGTGCAGAAGATGCAGTTCCTGAACAAGCTGCGCGCCGAGGCCGAGGCGCTCGAGGCCGAGCTCGAAGAGGCGCTCTGATGGCGCTGTTGCAGATCGCAGAACCGGGTCTGGCGGCGGCGCCGCACGAGCATCGGCTGGCCGCCGGGATCGACCTCGGAACGACCAACTCACTGGTCGCGACGGTGCGCAGCGGAGTCGCCGAGACCCTGCCGGATGCCGATGGCCGCCACACCCTGCCGTCGGTGGTGCGCTATACGGCGGGTGGCGTCGAGGTCGGGGAGTCGGCCCGTCTCGCTGCGTCGGGTGATCCGTTGAATACGATCGCGTCCGCCAAGCGCCTGATCGGGCGCGGCGTCGCCGATGTCAAGTCGATCGGCGAAGAACTGCCGTACGAGTTCGTCAGCGGCGACAGCGCCGTGCCGCGGATTCGCACGCTGGCCGGTGACGTGACGCCGGTAGAGGTGTCGGCAGAGATCCTCAAGGTGCTCGGCGGTCGCGCGCAGCAGACGCTCGGCGGCGAACTCGCCGGTGTCGTGATCACGGTTCCGGCGTACTTCGACGATGCACAGCGCCAGGCCACCAAGGATGCGGCGCGGCTCGCTGGCCTGCACGTCTATCGTCTGCTCAACGAGCCGACGGCCGCGGCCGTCGCCTACGGCCTCGATCGCGGTGCCGATGGTGTGCACGCGATCTACGACCTCGGCGGCGGGACTTTCGATGTATCCATCCTGCGCCTGCACAACGGCGTGTTCGAGGTCATGGCGACCGGTGGCGACACGGCGCTGGGCGGCGATGATTTCGATGCCGCGGTCGCCGGCTGGCTGCTGCAGCAGGCCAGCCTCGGCATCGACGCCGACCGCGGCACGCTGCGTCACGCGCTCGACATGGCGCGTGCTGCCAAGGAGGCATTGACCGACGCGACCGCGGTCGACGTGCAGCTGACGCTGCCACAGGGTGGCACCTGGCACGGTGAGCTGACCCGCGAGCGCCTTGCCGAACTGATCGATCCGCTGGTGCGCAAGACCATCACGACCTGTCGCCGCGTCATCCGCGACGCCGGGGTGTCGACTGACGACATCGAGGACGTCGTCATGGTCGGTGGCTCGACGCGCGGGCTGCGGGTGCGCGAGCGCGTCGCCGAGCTGTTCGGCCGCGAGCCGCTGGTCGACATCGACCCCGACCGCGTCGTCGCGATCGGTGCGGCGCTCCAGGCCGACGTGCTCGCCGGCAACAAACCCGACGACGACATGCTGCTGCTCGACGTTAATCCGCTGTCGCTCGGTATCGAGACCATGGGCGGACTGACCGAGAAGATCATCCCGCGCAATACGACGATCCCGGTCGCACGTGCACAGGAGTTCACGACCTTCAAGGACGGCCAGAGCGCGATGGCCGTGCACGTCGTGCAGGGTGAGCGTGAACTCGTCGCCGACTGCCGTTCGCTGGCGCGCTTCGAGCTGCACGGCATCCCGCCAATGGTCGCCGGCGCGGCCCGTATCCGCGTGACCTTCGCCGTCGACGCCGACGGTCTGCTGCACGTCGAAGCCCGCGAGCAGACCTCGGGCGTGTCGGCCAGTGTCGAGGTCAAGCCGTCCTATGGCCTGACCGATGACGAGATCACCGGCATGCTGCAGGCCTCGATCGACCATGCCGGCAAGGACATGGACGTGCGCCGCCTGGTCGAGGAGAAGGTCGAGGCCCAGCGCGTCATCGAGGCGCTCAGCGCCGCGCTGGCCAATGACGCCGACGAGTTGCTCGATGCCGCAGAGCGTGCGCGCGTCGATGCCGCGCTCCAGCGGCTGGTCGCCGTGGCCGAGTCGTCGCAGTCGGCGGCCGACGTCGAAGCGGCGATCAAGCAGCTGGAAAGGGACTGTGAGTTTTACGTCGAACGCCGCATGAACAGCGGGATCCGCAAGGCCATGGCGGGTCATCGTGTCGACGAATTTTCCGAGGAGAACGGCTCGTCAGCCGACTGAGTACCATGCCGCAGATAATCTTTCTACCGCACGAGGAGATCTGTCCCGAGGGCGCCGTTATCGACGCCGAGACCGGACAGACGATCTGCGATGCGGCCCTGGCGAACGACATCGAGATCGAGCATGCGTGCGAGAAATCCTGTGCCTGCACGACCTGTCACGTGATCGTCCGCGAGGGCTTCGACTCGCTGAACGAATCCAGCGAAGACGAAGACGACCTGCTGGACAAGGCCTGGGGGCTCGAGCCCGAGTCGCGATTGAGCTGCCAGGCCGTGGTCGGCGACGACGACCTGGTCGTCGAGATACCCAAGTACACGATCAACCACGCCAAAGAAAACCACTGACCGGCGCGGCACCGGCCGCGCCCGCCGCTGCGAGGAACCGCCAGATGAGCCTGAAGTGGACCGACGTTGTCGATATCGCCATCGAACTCGACGAGGCGCACCCGGATGTGGATCCGCTGACCGTGAACTTCGTCGACCTGATGAACTGGGTCATGCAGCTGCCGGGGTTCGATGACGAAAAAGAACACTGCGGCGAGAAGATCCTCGAGGCGATCCAGGCCGCGTGGATCGAAGAGCGCGACTGAAGGCAGACGGCTGCGGGACGTCGGCGCGTCGCGAGCGGCCGGCGCCGCGGACGTGAGTCTGGCCCGTCAAAGGACTACAATCGCGCTTTTGCGGCCCCGCGCACGCTGCCACCAGCGGGGTCGATGCGCAGGAGTGCCTATGTCCCTGATCAAGCCCTTCCGCGGCCTGCGTCCGGCGGATGGCCGGGCCGACGACGTGGTCGCACCGCCTTACGATGTCGTCGATCGCGCCGAGGCCAAGGCGCTGGCCGTCGGGCGGCCGTGGAGCTTTCTGCACGTCTCGCGCCCCGAGATCGATCTCGCCGACGACGTCGATGCCTATGACGCCAGGGTCTACGCCAAAGGGCGCGCGAATCTCGACCGCATGATCGCCGAGGGTGTGCTGGTGCGCGACGAGGCACCGTCCTACTACGCATACCGGCTGACGATGGGGGCGCACGTGCAGACCGGCCTCGTCGCAACGGCGTCGGTCGACGCCTACGATCACGACCGCATCAAAAAGCACGAGTTCACCCGCCCGGTCAAGGAAGACGACCGGGTACGCCAGATCGATACGCTCAACGCGCAGACCGGCCCGGTGTTCCTTGTCTATGCCGCCGACCCGGTCGTCGACGGCATCCTGCG
>JASJCU010000040.1 GCA_030065815.1 Gammaproteobacteria bacterium
TACGACTGGTCGCTGAACGACGCCGCACCGTGACACCGCCGAACCGCCACCGCCATGGCGCGGGGGTGGGAACGGCGCCAAGGCCGCCCGCCGGCGTCGGTCGCCGCCGCGGACAGGTGCGACTGGGGCTCGGCCGGCGCGTCGACGACTGACCGAGTTCGGGTCCGCTGCGCCGCGCCCGCAGCAGACGCGGTCCGTCGGCAACGCCGGCGTCGCATGCCCGCTGCGCGGCCAGCCGCGTGGTCACCGGTTCGGCACACTCCAGGTGGTTCGCATGCACGGGCCCGGAGCGCCATCCACGTGGGCCAGTGCCGCGCCGGTCATGGTCCGTCCGACCCTGTCGTCGCTGCCGGCGCCCGACCGCCCGCGTGGCCCCCTGGAGCCGCCGCAGGTACGCTCAACCTTCGTCGCCCGCCGCCGCTATACAGCCAGCGAGGGGCCGCGGGACAGCGCGCCCCGCCCCCAATCGATAGACCGGCAGAGGCACGCTGATCCCGATGAAAATCCGCGGCAAGTTGACGACACTCTCACTGGCACTCGGCCTGGCGCCGTTGTTGATCGCCGCGGTGGCGGCCTTTTACTCCGCGTCGGGCGCGCTGCACGACAGCGGCAACGACCGCCTGAGCTCGATTCGCGACGCCAAGAAGCAACAGATCGAACTGTACTTCGGGCAGATCCGCGACCAGGTGCTGACGTTGTCGAACAGCGTCATGGTGCAGGATGCGATGGTCGAGTTCCGCCGCGCGTTTGCCGCTGCCGGCGCCGTCGACGACGGCCTGGCCGGCACCGCACAGGCCGACGTCGCGGCGCTGCGGCGCTACTACCGCGACGCGTTCGGCGCCAAGTACCGTGCCGATGCCGGCCGCGATGTCGCCGCCGCCGAGCTGATGCCGAAGGACCCGGTCGCGCTCGCGCTGCAGGCCGCCTACATCGCCAACAACCCGCACCCGCTCGGCAACAAACACAAGCTCGACAGCGCCGACGACGGTTCGGCCTACCAGCGCACGCACGCCCGCTACCATCCGCCAATCCGCCAGTACCTCGAGAAGTTCGGCTACTACGACATCTTCCTCGTCGACGCCGACAGCGGGGCGATCGTCTACTCGGTGTTCAAGGAACTCGACTACGCGACCAGCCTGCGCGACGGGCCGTACGCCGAATCGAACTTCGCCGACGCGTTTCGCAAGGCCGCGGCGTCGGCCGATCCCGACGCGACCTTCCTGGTCGATTTCGCACCGTACACGCCGTCGTACGAGGCTCCGGCGTCGTTCATCGCGTCGCCGATCTTCCGCAATGGCCAGAAGGTCGGCGTGCTGGTGTTCCAGATGCCAATCGATCGCATCAGCGAGGTGCTGTCGCAGCGCACCGGCATGGGCGAGACCGGCGAGGTCTACCTGGTCGGCAACGACAAGCTGATGCGCTCGAATTCGCGCTTCGACGAGGCCACGACCATCCTGCGCAAGTCGGTCGACACCGACGGGGTGCGCGCCGCGCTGCGCGGCGAGACCGCGGTCTCGACCTTCGACGACTATCGCGGCGTAGCGGTGCTGTCGGCGTTCGCGCCGGTCGCGATCGACGGCGTGTCGTGGGCGATCCTGGCCGAGATCGACGAGGCCGAGGCATTCGCCGACGTGACCCGGCTCGGCTGGTTCATGCTGGCGATGACCTGCGTGACCGCGATCGCCGTCGCGTTGATCGGCGCCGGGTTCGCGCGCCGCATGGCCGCGCCGGTCGTGCAGGCGTCGGGCGTCGCCAAGCACATCACCGCCGGATCGCTCGACAACCCGATCGACGTTCGCGGCGACGACGAATCGGCCGAGCTGCTGCGCTCGCTCGATGCGATGCAGCAGGATCTCAAGCAGCGTATCCAGTCGGAGGAGCAGGCGGCGCAGAACGAGCGCATCAAGTCGGCGCTGGACTCGGTCGAGACGCCGGTAATGGCGACCGGCACCGACGGTCGTGTGATCTACACCAACGCCGCCGCCGCACAGCTGCTCGACGTCGTCGCGCCGCACCTCGGCGAGGCCGCGGGCCAGGACATGGCCGCGATCGTGCCGGCGCTGGCCGGCGGCATGACGCAGCGCGCCGATGCGCGCCTCGAACACCGCTGGGAAAGCAACGGCCGTATCGTCGACCTGAACGCGTCCCAGGTCCGCGATGCCGCGGGCGAGTTCCAGGGCTGGGTCGTGCAGCTGTTCGACAAGACCGACGAGATCGCCGCGGCCGCCGCCGAGCGCGAACGCATCGAGCAGGAGCGCGCGGTCGCCGCGGCCAACACGCGCATCAAGGTCGCCCTCGACAACGTCGGGTCGGCGGTCATGGTCGCCGATACCGAGCGCAACATCATCTACGCCAACCGCTCGGCGTTGACGTTGTTCGAGGACGCCGAGGCCGACTTCCGCGCCGACCTGCCGGGCTTCGATGCGTCGAGCATGCTGGGCGCGAACATCGATACGTTCCATAAGAACCCGGCACACCAGGCGACGATGCTGGAGAAGCTCAGCGAGTCGTTCCAGAGCGACATGGAGATCGGCGGGCGCGCGATCCGCATCCTCGCCAACCCGGTGGTCGACGACGACGGCAACCGCCTGGGCACGGCCGTCGAGTGGCGGGACCGTACCGCCGAGGTCGCTGTGGAGCGTGAGATCGATACGCTGGTCGCGGCCGCCGGGCGCGGCGATCTCGCGCAGCGTATCGACCTCGACGGCAAGCACGGCTTCTATCGCCGTCTCGGCGAGGGCTTCAACACGCTGCTCGACCGTCTCAGCGGCGTGTTCGCCGACATCGCGACGGTCATGGGCGGGCTCGCCGACGGCGATCTGCGGAACAGTATCGACAACGACTACGACGGCACGTTCGACCGGGTCAAGCAGGACGTCAACCGCACGCTCGGCAACCTCGGTGACGTCGTCGCCCGGCTGGTGACGGTCAGCGACAGCGTCAATGCCGCGGTCGGCGATATCGCCAGCGGCAACAGCAACCTGTCGCAGCGTACCGAGCAGCAGGCCGCCAGCCTGCAGGAGACGGCGGCCTCGGTCGAGGAACTGACGTCGACGGTCCGCAACAACGCCGACAATGCGCAGCAGGCCGATCAGCTCGCCGGCAGCGCGCGGCAGACCGCCGAGCGCGGCGGCGAGGTCGTCAACGAGGCGATCGATGCGATGCAGCAGATCAGCACGTCGTCGAAGAAGATCGCCGAGATCGTCGGCGTCATCGACGAGATCGCGTTCCAGACCAACCTGCTGGCATTGAACGCGTCGGTCGAGGCGGCGCGCGCCGGCGAACAGGGCCGCGGTTTCGCCGTGGTCGCGTCCGAGGTGCGCAATCTGGCGAGCCGCAGCGCGGACGCGGCACGCGAGATCAAGGACCTGATCCACGACTCCAGTCGCAAGGTCGAGAGCGGCGCCGAGTTGGTCAACACGTCGGGGCAGACGCTGGCCGAGATCGTCGAGAGCGTCAAGAAGGTCGGCGACATCGTCGCCGAGATCGCCGCGGCCAGCGCCGAGCAGTCGGCCGGCATCGACCAGGTCAACCAGGCGATCACGCACATGGACGGCATGACCCAGCAGAACGCCGCGCTCGCCGAGCAGACGTCGGCGGCGTCGCAGGCGGTCAGTGGCAATGCCGACGAACTCAAGCAGCTGACCGCCTATTTCAAGACCCGGTGACGGGCCGCGGCCGCTGCGCCGCGCCGTCGTATCGGCGCGCCGGCGGCGCACGCGGTCGGGTGCCCCGAGCCTGCACAATGCATGCGCCGACAGGCGCCAACCCTGCACCTATCTCAGCTCTCGATGGTCTCGGTCAGCTTCCGCGAGAGAGCGGCCGATGCAGTCGGTACCCGGCGCGGTGCTGTTCGGATTCCAGCGGTCACGCGCTCGCGCTGGCTCGGCCTCCGCTCAAGCCATGGCGGCGGCGATGCCCGTTGCGAGCCGTGGCGACGACGACGGCGGCAGCCGCAGGCGCTCGGAATGCTCGTACACGATGCAGCTTGGCGCCCGCTCGCGGCGCGCCGGCGTCTGCACCCGGGGTTCGTGGCCGCCGGAGCGGCGACGCGATTCAGTGGTGTGGGGTCGGCTGCCCGCCGTCGAGGTGCAGGGCATGGGCCAGGCGCTGCGCGCGCTCGCCGAGCCAGCGCCGCGCGCGGATCAGCCCGGCGCGCGTGGTCTCGGCGCGCAGACGCTGTGCCGTGGCCAGGTAGTAGCGGACGTCGGGGTTGCCGTTGGCGTCGCGTATCACGTGGAATTCGTCGTCGTACTGCATGTCTCGATACCTTAATCTAATTCAATCTGGCTACTGTCGATCGCCCGATGCGATAATGGGCGGGCCGGTGTTCGGACCCGATGTCCCTTGACAAAGCGGCCATTTAGTTCACCAATGTTCTAATATTAGGCCAAGAACCGGCCCGCGAAAATTGATCTTTTTTCTCCGATAGTTGAGAAAAAATCATTCAAGATATGCCATGAGCAGACGCCTGCCACCGCTGAACGCCGTGCGCGCCTTCGAGGCGGCGGCCCGTCTCGGCGGCGTCAAGCGGGCCGCCGCGGAGCTGTTCGTGACGCCGTCGGCGGTCAGCCACCAGGTCAAGGCCCTCGAGGGTTTCCTCGGCGTCGCGCTGTTTCGCCGCGCCGGCCGGCAGATCGCGCCGACCACGGCCGGTGTACGCTACCTCACCGCGGTCAAGCAGGCCCTCGACGAACTCGACGTCGCGACCCGGCGCGTGATGGCGCCGGCCGATGCCACGGTCGTCAATGTCAGCGTCGCGCCGTCGTTCCTGACCCGCTGGCTGATGCCGCGGGTACGCGATTTCCAGGAACGCCACCCCGAGATCGAGCTGCGCCTGAGCCCGAACAGCGACCCGATCGATTTCGCGTGGTCGGATATCGACATCGCGATCTACTTCGGCGAGGGCGACTGGGCCGACGTCGACGCGGTGTTCCTGCACCCGGTGGTGCTGATCCCGGTATGCAGTCCGGCCTACCTCGGGGGCCGGACGATCGCCAGCCTGCAGGACCTCTGTCGGCAGACCCTGATCGACGTCTCGACACGGCCGAACGAGTGGGACGATTTCCTCGCCAGCTTCGGCATGCAGCGACCGCGCCAGGGCAAGCGTCTCGGGTTCTCGAGCACCGCGCTCGCCGTCGGCGCGGCGATGGAGGACCTCGGCGTCGCGCTCGCCGACCGCCGCCTAATCGCGCGCGAGGTGCGCTATGGCCACCTGGTGATGCCGCTGGACGTGCAGCTGCCGACGCGCCAGGGTTTCTATCTGGTCTACCAGGCGGGTCGCGAACTCAGTGACGGCATGCGCTGCTTCTACGACTGGGTGATCGGCGAGATCGCGCAGCAGCCCAACGACCCGTCCTGACCGGCATCGGCCCGGTTGTCGCACGAGTATTCGTGATGCCTACGGCGTGCGCCGCCGTTGACCGGTCACCTGGCGGCGGCAGCGGCAGCCGCGGCCATCGTTTGCGTGAAAACCCAGGGCCAATGCGCGAGGACCCGCAAGCGCCCGCGAGGCCGAACGCGCGTTACCGGCCTTCCTTTGCTGGCAGCCACCGGTTCGACCACAACCGCTGCTGCAGATCGTTGCGCCGCGGGCGCCGGTCGGCAGGAGCAACGCCCGGGCTAGCTGCCGGCGTCGCGTGCCGCCTTCCACTGTTCGCGCTGCTTGTGCACGAGGCGCAGCGCCTCGAGGTAGGGCACGGTGCCGGCGTTGCGGATGATCTCGCGGCCCTGCCGCGAGTGCGCGAAGTCGATGAAACGCTTGACCTCGGCGCGGCGCTCGCTGGCGGCGTTGAACGCGATGTACAGCGGCCGGTACAGCAGGTACTCGCCGCTGCGTACGCTGTCGTAGTGCGGCGCCTTGCCCTCGAGGCTCAGCAGCTTGACGGCGCGTTTCAGCGCGCTGCTGATACCGGTCACGCCGACCGCGTTGGGATTGGCCTCGACGGCCTTTTCCAGCGGCCCGGACGACGGGTAGACGTGTTTCGACACGAAGCGGTGGTCGGGGTCGCTGAACACCAGCTCGCGCAGGGTCAGGCCGACCCCGGAGATCTTGCCCTTGCGCACCAGCAGGTCGACCGGCGCGTCGGCGCCGCCGAGCTGTTTCCAGTTCGTGATCTTGCCGTCGTACAGGTCCCTGAGCTGCTGCAGGCTGAGATCGGCGACCGGGTTGTCGGGGTGGACGATGACGACCAGCGCGTCCCATGCGACCGGGACCAGTTCGGCGTAGGCCTCGGCGTCGTTGTCTGCCAGCTTCGGACGGCAGGTGCCGCCAATGTGCACGCTCTGCTCGCTGATGCGCCGGATCCCCTTGGTCGCGCCGCCGCCTTCGAGGACGATCGCGACGCCGGTCTCGCGCTGGTAGGCGGCCGCCAGCTCGCTCATGAACGCCTTCTTCGTGATACCGCAGCCGGCCCACAGCAGCGGTTCGGCGGCGATCACCGGCAGGCTCAGGCTGGTAATCAGGAGCAGGCCCGCGCGGGCCAGCAGGGTCGGGATCGGCATAGTGGTCGTTCTCCGGGGCTGTCGTTCGAGCGTAGACCATCGCGGACGCCCGTTGGCCAGGTATCGGTCCGCGGCGGCCGCGCTGCAGCCGGGCCGGGAACCGGCATCCACGCAGAATGTGCGGGGCGTCACGTGGCGCTCGGCTGTGGCATCCCAGCGGCCTGGTGTAACGAACCATCGCACGCGGCATTCCGCCGATCAGGAAACCGGTTCTTGGCCGAGTCATGGACCCGGCCCGCCGTCTTAAGGCCCGCTCGGGCGCCACCTTGGGAAACGGCTCAGATCGGGGGCGGGCGCGCACTGCTGGTGCCCGCGTTGGCCGTCGCTGATCCGGCGGCCCGTCGGTGGCGCTGGCGGGCACCCGTCATGCGCCGTCGGTGGAAATGTCGAGCGTGGCTCGATCGACCGGTGAGGCGGGTACAGTGCTTGGTCCGGCGCGGTGTGGCCTGCACTGCGACTGTGTCGGCGCCGCGATCCGGTCGCCCAGGCGCTGACAACGACTGCGGCCGTCTGTTGCGGCAAGAGAGTGCGTGGCCGGGCCACGGCACGGGTTTCGCCAGGTCCGGCCTGACCCGGTCCCGGGCGGTGGCGCTAGAAATAGTAGCGCAGGCGCAGCTCTAGCTTGACGTCATTCGGCTTTTCGCCCCATTCGGTCAACGCGTCGCCAACCGGCACCGCTGCGCGCAGGCGAATGTCTAGGTCGTCGATGCCGTCGTAGTTGACCTCCGGTGAGACGGAGAAACTGTCGTCTTCGAGGTTGTACAGCACCTGCACGCCGGGCGTCAGATAAAGGATGTTGTAGGGTTCGTTCCACCATGCACGCAGATTCAGGTAGCGCCGCATCGGATTTGGCTTGGTGAACGGGCCCCTGTCCAGATCCTCGTCGAGAGGGAGATTGCTGACGAAACTCTCGTCACCGGTATCCCACGCCTTCTGAACGCATTCATAGAACTGGCGCTGGTCGCGTTCACGATTGCCGGCGCCGTTGAAATAATATTCAAACACGAAGGTGGCATCGTCGACCGTTCGGTAGCGCAGGCCCAACAGGTAGCTCCACACGTCCTCGGTCCGGGTCGGGCCCTGCGTGCAGTCCGGCTTGATCGTGCGCCGCGGGGCATCCTTGATGTACGCGAGTTCGCCATGGACCTCGAAGTTGGCCGTGATGTTGCTTGCGAAATCCATGCCGTAACGGGCGCTGCGACTCCCCTGGTCGAGGAACATCAGGTCGATGTCCGTGTTGCGGTACAACAGGTAGAGCTTGGCGGCGACGTTGTTGTGCCCCTCTGCGCCGAAGTCCGTGTTCATGTTCGATCGGTGCGGCAGCACCAGCGGTGTGAAGGCGACAGTCTGCAGCGGGCCGTCGTAGCTCGCGACCCAGTCGAAACCGGCTGTCCAGAAGCCCTCACGGGCGAGGTCGGGGTTGCCGGCATCTTTGGCCCGTTCGACGAACGCGACCGGATTCCACGCATAGCCCTTGCCCCAGCGATAGGCCTTCTTGCCGATGTCGAAGGTGAAGCCGGGTGATGGTTGAATCGACGCGAGCCCCTCGTACAGCAGGTGCTCGGCCTTCTCGTGGCGATAGTCCCAGACTTTGGACGAGTGGGTGCGCATCGACAGCGTGGTGATGCCGCGGTGATAGCGTCCTTCCAGTTCCAGCGCGGCCGGGAGGCGGGCGATCTCGTCGCGTGGCGATGCGTCGAGGAATTCGAGCTGGTACAGCGCGCCATCCTGATTGGACGCCGAGACGGTCGGCTCGATCTCGGCGTAGCCGCGGAATTCGAACGGCTGTTTCTCGTAGCCGCTGGCGTCGAACTCGAACTCTCCGGCCACAGCGCTCGACAGGCTGGCGCCATTGCACAGGCCGACCAACACGATCGCGGTCAGTACCTGTCTGCGTGTCGGCTGCACGGCCGAACCCCGGCGGCTGTTCGGACCCCGCGCTGCAGCCCACCCGTCGCTGCAACGGCTTTGTTCACCTCAGCTCCTTGGCCCGCGCCATGTAATTGAGCGTGAACACCTCGTCGTCGAAGTCACGATCCCGGATGTTCGCGAACAACATCACGGCCTTGTAACCGGCATGTAGCGGACTGTCTGTCTCCATCACCGAGGGTCGACGGATGCCGTTGCCGAAGTCCTTGATGTCCTTGTAACGCAGAGTCTTGATCAACAGCCCGCTGGCGGCGTATGCCTCGATGGTCACGGGCAGGATCGTGGTCTTGTCGACCGTCATCTTCAGTCGGTCGTAGGCAACCGCACCGGTCTTTGCCTTGAGTGACAGCAGCAGGGTTTCGCCCCGGTCGTCGACGGACTCGGCGTCGTACTCGGTGCTGAATTCCAGGCGCATCAGGTCGGAATTGTTGAAGATCCCGCCAACCACCGATTGCAGGCTGGTGATCCGGATCGGCTTGCCGACATCCGGTATATACAGCCACATGTTGTCACCGAGACGCAGCGTCGTGCGCCCGGCATCCGCCGGCGGATCGAGGAACAGGCCGAGCATGCTGTCGCGTCCCTTCTTCGCTGTATACAGCACGAACTCCTTACGTGTGCCGTCGGGCTCCAGGTTGATCAGCTTGCGGTACATCTCGTACGAGTCCGGCGCCAGATTGCGGTCGACCTGTTGCAGGATGGCCTGCGCATCGTCAGCCGAGGCAGTACCTGCCGCTGCCAGCAACAACAGCAGCAGTGACGCCCAGCGTGCCCGCATCGTCATTCCTGGAGCTCCTTGACGACGTCGCGCACCTTGCCGACGCGCGGCACGAAGCGCACGCCCTTGGCGTCGAGCACGTCCATCATCTTCGGTCCGGCCATGCCGCCGACGAGGACCGTGACTCCCATGTCACCGAGCGTGGCGGCCGCGGCTGGGCCGATGCCGAATTCCAGGTCCAGATGGGGGTTCGCCAGCACTTTGAGTGGCGTGCCATTGATGTCAACGATGTGAAAGTACGGGGCAGGACCCGACAGGTGGGCGATCTTGGCCGAGACCTTCTGGCCTTCCGCAGCGATAGCGAAGGTGTCGTCCTGATACTCCGATGCGTGCGCACTACCTGCGGTGAGCAGCACGCTGCCGACCAGTACTACAAGAATCGAGAGGAATCTGCGCATGATGTTTCTCCAGCTTGTGTTGTCGTGTCCTTACCGATTGAGTCAATCCCCCAGGCTCTAAAAATCACACATGTCGCAGTGCCTTGATCGGATCCATCCGGGAGGCCTTCCATGCCGGCTGCAGACTGGCGAGCACAGCGACCAGAATCGTCATCAGGCCGGTCATGACGACATCGCCGCTCGATATGGTCGGGGCCAGGATGAGGTTTTCCTGGCGACCGAACGAGAAGGTGATGGTCGTCGCATGCAGGGCCCAGATCGCGGCCAGGCTGATGGCCGTCCCGAGCAAGGTGCCGATCAGGCCAATCATCAGCCCCTCGCTGAGAAACAGCGACAGGATGGTGCCGGGGCGGGTGCCGATCGCGGAGATCGTGCCGATCTCGCGGATGCGTTCGTATACCGCCATGATCAACACGTTCATGATGCTGATCAGCACGACCGAGATCAGGATGATGCGGATGAACAGCGTCATCAGATCGATCATGTCGGCGATCTTGGAAAACGGCACGAAGCGCTGCCAGGGATGCAAGTGGAAGATGCTCTTGCCGCGCCGGTTCTTGATGCCGGCCAGGCGACCTTGCAGCGCGGCCAGCGTGCCTTCGAGCCGACCCGGATCATGTAGTCGGACCGCGATCTCGCTGACCTCGGACGGCACACCCCATCCCTTTTCTTCGAACAGCGCGAGCGTTGGGGCCATGGCCTCTTGTTGCTCGGTCTGCGACGGTGGCGCCGGGGTGACGGCGTCATCCTTCTTGCGCTTCAGCGCGGCCTTGGGACGTTCGGGCAGCGCTTGCAGATAGCCCTGTTCGACGAGCACGGCCCGCTCAACCGCCTGCAGGGGGATGCGCAGCAGGTCGCGTGCGTCGTCGATATGGATGTAACCATCCCGCCCGCCGGGCCCGGAGATACTCTCCATGATGCCCTGCACGACAAAGGTCTTGCCGTTGACCGAGCCGTCCTTATTGGTCGCGACCAGGACGATGGTGTCGCCGACCTTGGTCTTCATGCCCTTGGCGATCAGCTCCGGGACCTGTATGTGCCCCGGTTTGACCAGCGGTTCTGCGCTGCCACCCTCGAGCACGCGGTTGCTGACCAGCGGCGTGGTTGCGATCTCACGCGCCGGGTAGACGCCGTTCAGACGGATACTCGTCGTTGCGGCGAAGTTGCTGAACATCGCCATGAATTTCACGCGCGGTGACCACGCGGCAATCTCGTCCCTCTCGTCTAGGGCCTGGTAGAGGTGAACCAGCATCCGCGGACGCATGTTGCGATCGACCGGCAGGCTCTCCATCGCACCGACGTAGCCGATCCGGTGGACCTGCAGATGACCGACCATCGCATCGGTAAACTGCGCGACCATCATCGCCTTGAACGAGCCGGCAACCGCAACGAACAGCAGCACCGCGGTCAGGCCCACCGTGATCAGCAGCGCGGTCAACAAGGTGCGGCGCTTGTAACGCAACAGGTTGCGCACGGCGATCTTGAGGATGTCGATCATGCCTGCGCCCTCTCGACCTGCCGTGCCTGCTGCAGGCGGCCGTCTTCGAGCCCGAACGTGACCTCGGCCTCGGCCATGATCTTGGCATCGTGGGTCGAGAACACGAACGTCGTCGCCAGTTCGTCACGCAGGCGCCGCATCAGTTCGATGATGCGGTAGGCCGTCGTGTGGTCGAGGTTGGCCGTCGGCTCGTCCGCGAGCACCAACTGCGGATTGGTGACCAGGGCGCGCGCGACTGCCACGCGTTGCTTCTGTCCGCCTGACAATTCATGCGGGCGCTTGTCCGCCTGTTCGGCGATACCCGTGGCCTCGAGCAGGTTGCGGACCCGTTTGCGGCGTTCGGCCTGCGGCCAGTGTTGCACCATGATCAGCGGGAACTCGACGTTTTCGTAGGCGGTGAGTACCGGTATCAGGTTGAAGTCCTGAAATACGAATCCGACATGGTCGCCGCGGAATGCCGCCGCGGCGACCGGATCCAGCGCGGTGACGTCCTGACCGGCCACGCTCAGCGCGCCGCCGGTCGGTGGATCCAGGCAGCCGATCATGTTCAGCAGCGTGGTCTTGCCGCTGCCCGACGGACCGACGAAACAGACGAACGATGCCGGATCGATCGTGAAGTCGACGCCGCGGATAGCAGGCACACTGAACTCGCCGACCCGGTAGTCCTTGGTCAGGTTGCGTGCGCTGACGAGGCCCATGGCACGATCCGCTAGGTAGCCGGCGGCTAGCGCTTCTTCAGCTTGAGGGGATTGGCGGACCGCAAGACGCCCGGGTCGGGTTCATCGTCGTGCACGTAACCCGGTGGTGGAAATACCGTCTCGCAGGTGCCGTCTTCCACCTTGGCCATCTCGCGCTGCAGCAGGCAGACGTCGAAGTCGCCCGGCCCGCCATTGACGTAGCCGTGACCCGGTCCTTCCCACAGTGTGTCGAAGTCACCCGGTCCGCCAAACAGGCGGTCATCGCCAGGGGCCCCGAACAGCCAGTCGTCGCCAGGGCCGCCGTGGATCTCGTCATCTCCACGGGCGCCGAACAGTGCATCGTTGCCCGGTCCGCCGCAGATCACGTCGGAGCCGGCGTCGCCATGCACGGCGTCGTTGCCGTGGCCGGCGATGATGACATCGTCGTCCTCGCTACCGAGGATCAGGTCGTTTCCCCCGGTGCCCAGACAGGTCACTGGCCTGCCGGCGCATTCCGGCAGTTCGCTCATGCCCGCGGGTAGATAGGGACACTTGATGACCGTGTGGGCGGTCTTGTAGTCCTTGTACTGTTCTTCCTCGACGACATGGTCGCCTGCGGCGAACGCCGTGTTGACGGCGAGACCGAGGGCGAGGAGCGCGGCAAAGGACACATTGGTGGCGGCTGCGGGAACGCAGCTGATGGTGGTTCTCATCGTTCTGCCCCCCTGTTGTCTGATGCAACAGTTCTTTAACAATCACGCTAACATGGACATCGCCGCGTGGTTTGATCTCCATCAGCCGCGGACCGCTGGCATCGGATGAAACCAACATGGATCAAGGAATCAGCCGGTTTTGTCCGCGGCCGGTGCCCGCGCTGGGTCGACACGACGTCGCCGTTGGCCGGCCGGGAATGGATGGTGTAGCGCCGGAACACTGGGAAAGGGGTGCGTAATCGAACCGGCATGCACGCCTGTCAGACGGGTGCGGTCCGGGCAGGGGCAATCCCACGGCCGCTGACGTGCTGGCTATCGCGGTGACCGGATTGACCGGGGTTGCGGACAACAAAGAAGCCACGCAATGTGGTTTCTTCGCGGCGACTGCGCGACCGTCGACGAGCGGGCCGGGTCGCGTCCACATCGACCGAGGTTGGCCTATTTGCCAGCGATCCCTTCGAGCTGCTTGGCCGGGCTCACCTGGCCGTTGAGCGCGGCGTCCTGCGCCGAGCGGCCGTAGGCGACCGACATCAGCGTCGAGTAGTGGACGACCCGCATCTTCAACGTGGTGCCGTAGATGCCGTTGATCTGGTCATGGTAGACCTCGACGTTCATCTGGCACACCGGTCACGGCGTGACGATCATGTCGGCACCCTGGTCATAGGCCGCCTCGATGATGCCCTTCGCAATGCGCCAACAATCGAATTTTCCGATGCTCCAATAGGTGGGGCTTACATACGAAGGTTCGCGGCGCAAACCTTGACGGGCCACGGGCCACGGGCCGGGGGCGGCGGTCCCCGGCAGGGCACGGCCGCAACTCGACGGCACCGAGCAGGCGCCAACAATCCTGGTGGCTGAAGCGGCCGCTGGTCACGGTCTCGTGCCACGACGACCTGACCGCCGCCGACCTGGTCGGGCGCTTTCTGATCAAGGGCGGCGAGACCACGTGGGTCGATGGCCCGTGGCGCGCGCGGTGCGCGCCGGCGCGATCTGCCACCTCGACGAGGTCGTCGAGGCGCGCAAGGACACGACCGTCGTGATCCACCCGCTGGCCGACGACCGTCGCGTGCTGCCGCTGGAAAAGGTCGGCGAGCTGGTCGAGGCCACGCCCGGCTTCTGCCTGGCGATGTCGTACAACCCGGGTTACCAGTCGGTGCCCAAGGACCTCAAGCAGTCGACCCGACAGCGTTTTGTCGCTCTGGAGTCCGACTACCCGGCCGCCGACCGCGAGCAGGCGATCATCGAGCGCGGGTCCGGGGTCGACGCCCAACTCGCCGCGCGCCTGGTCAGGTTCGCCCACATGACGCGCAACCTGAATGACCAGGGCCTCGACGAGGGCGCGTCGACGCGGCTGCTCGTGCACGCCGCCAAGCCGGTCCATGCGAGCGCCGGCCCGGTGGTCGCATGCCGGGCGTCGATCGCTTAGGCCCTGACCGACGAGCGTGACCTGCCGGTCGCCGGCAACGCGCTGTCGTCGTCCCTGTTCCGAGCGGCGTTCGCGGCCTGGCGCCGGGCCCCGGCGGTTAAAGAACCGGGCCCAGAATCCGCTACCAAGGGTATGCCGAGCGCCACTGCCTTCAGCCGCGCGGGGCCCGCGCGTGCGGGCCTGCCGACCCGCCTTCGCGGATTCACGATCATCGAGATCATGCTCGCGGCCGTGATCCTCGCGATCCTCGGCGCGATCGCGGTGCCGATGTACGAGAACTACATCACCGAGGCGCGCATCGCGACCGCGATCAGGGACATCCGCCAGATCTCGCTGATCCTCGACGACCGCTTCCTCGACAACGACCCGCCGGCGACGCTGGCCGACGTCGGCGTCGACCTCGTCGACCCGTGGGGCAACGCCTACGAGTACCTGTGGCTGCGCGGCAACCCGGCGCCGGGCCTGAACGGCAAGCGCCGCCGCGACAAGTCGATGAACCCGGTCAACACCGACTACGACCTGTACAGCCGCGGTCCCGACGGCAAGACCACGGCGCAGTTCACGGCCGGCAAGGCGCGCGACGACATCGTGCGCGCCAACGACGGCGACTTCGTCGGCCTCGCCAGCGACCACTGAGCGTGGCGCGACCGTGAAGCTACCGCGCCTCCGCCTCGACGTCGCCCGCCGCGTCCACCTGTCGTTCGTGCTCGCTGCGGCGCTGCCGCTGTTCCTGCTCGCGGCGACCAGCTACCAGCTGGTCAGCTCACGGCTCGAGCAGGTCGCGCTCGACGACGCGCGCCAGCTCGCCAAGGGCATGGGCATGGACGTGTTCGAGCGCCTGCAGCTCCTGACCGACCAGCTGACGCTGATCTCGCGGCAGCATGTCACCCGTAGCGGTGGCGGCCGGACCATCGTCGACCTCGACCTCGACCTCGACCTCGACCTCGGCGAGCGCGTCCTCGGCCTGTTCGAGATCGGCGACGACGGCGGCGTGATCGGCGACTACCGCCCGCCGACCGCCGACCTGGCGGCGCTGGCCGCCGCGATCGCCGCCGCCGACGACGCCAAACCGCTGCTGGTCGCGACCGGTCCGGCGGCGCAGCGCCACCTGTACCTGCTGGTGCAGGACACCGCGCACCCTGAGCATCGCTATATTGGCGCCGGCTTGAGCCTGTCGCACCTGTGGGATACCGCCGGCGTCGCGGCGCGTCCCGAGCGCGTCTGCATCCTCGACGTCACCGCTGCGCCGGTGTTCTGCAACCAGCAGGACTACGCTGCGTGGCTCGGCAACAGCCGCGCGCTGGTCGCCGCGCGCGGTCGGCCGGAGGCGATCGTCGACGGCAGCGGCGAGCAGGTGCTGACTGCGGCCTGGTCGCTGTTCCTGAAACCCTACTACCAGTTCGAGCGCTGGACCGTGCTGGTCGGCGTACCCGCGTCGATGGCCTACGCGGCGATCGAGCGCTTCGATCGCCTGTTCGCCGGCATCGCCGTGATCGCGCTGATCACCGCGTTCCTGTTCGGGCGTCGCCTGATCGGCCGCAACCTGCGGCCGCTGTGCCTGCTCAGCGACGCGACCGAGCGCCTCGCCGCCGGCGATTTCGCACACCGCGTCACGCTGGCCAGCGGCGACGAGTTCGAGCAGCTCGGCGAAGCGTTCAACGGTATGGCGGCGCGGATCGGCGACCAGTTCGGGCAGCTCGACACGCTGGCGCGCCTCGACCGGGCGCTGCAGGTCGCCGGCGATTTCGCCGCCGCGCTCGACGCGGCCGCGAGCGCGCTCGACGACCTGCTCGGCACCGGGCACTGCGCGCTGGCCTGCCACGAACGCTGGAAACTGCCGGGCGAGGCCTGGTGCCGGGGGTTCGCGGCCGCGCAGGCGCAGCCGTGTCGGCCGCCGGTCGGTCGCTTCCCGCAGGGCGCGCTGGACCCCGACCTGCAGCGCCGACTCGGCATCGCCCCTGGCGAATCGCCGCACGTGGTAGCGGTGGTCGAGTCGGAACTGGTCGCGGCCGCGATCGTCACGCGCCAGCCGGGCGCGGCGGATCGCGAACAGATCGCGCGCGTCGCCGACGTGCTCGCGATCGCGCTGTCCAACCTGGCGATGGAGAGCCGCCTCTATCACCAGGCCAACCACGACTGGCTCAGCGGACTGCCGAACCGTGCCCGTTTGCACGATGAGTTCGCGATCTGGCGCGACGACCCGCGGCGCGGCGACCAGATCGGCATGCTGCTGATCGGCATCGACCGCTTCAAGCAGATCAACGATTCCGCCGGCCACGCGGCCGGTGACCGCCTGCTGGCCAAGGTCGGCCAGCGCCTGCGCGCGGCGCTGCCGGCGCGCGCGCTGCTGTGCCGCTTCGCCGGTGACCAGTTCGTGCTGATGCACGCCGATCGCGACCTGGCCGAGCTGCGGCACGCGCTCGAGGCCGCGGCGCGGCGCATCAACGCCGAGCTCGACCGACCGATCGCGATCGGGCCGCGCGACGTGCGCCTGAGCGCGACCATGGGCGCCGCGGTATACCCGCACGACGCCGCGAACTTCGGCGGCATGCTGCAGTGCTTGGATGCGGCGAGCTACGCGGCCAAGTCGTCGCGGCGCGGCGACCTGCTGTTCTTCACGCCGAAGATGCGTGAGCGCCTGGCCGGGCGCATGGATATCGAACAGGCGCTGAAGGGCGCGCTGGCCAACGACGAGATCGTGCTGCACTACCAGCCGGTCGTCGATGCGACGAGCGGCGAGGTGCGCAGCGCCGAGGCGCTGATGCGCTGGCAGCGCCCCGGCGTCGGCCTGGTCATGCCCGACGACTTCATTGAGATCGCCGAGCAGAGCGGCCTGATCGGCGACCTCGGCAACTGGGCGATCGGCGAGGTCTGCCGGCAGATGCAGGCCTGGCTGGCCGCCGGCCTGGCGCTCGACACGCTCAACGTCAACGTCTCCAGCGTGCAGCTGGCCAGCGAGCACTTCGTCGGGCAGGTCGCCGCGGCGCTGCAGCAGAGCGGGCTCGAGCCGCAGCGCCTGACGCTGGAGGTCACCGAGACGGCGATGATCGGGCGCTTCAACGACAGCGTCGCGCGCATCCGCGCGTTGCGCGAACTGGGCGTGCGCATCATGATCGACGACTTCGGCACCGGCTACGCGACGCTCAAGTACCTGAAGCTGCTGCCGGTCGACGGGCTCAAGATCGACCGCCTGTTCGTCAAGGACCTGCCGGGCAGCCGGGCCGATGCGGCGATCGTGACCGCGGTCGTCAGCCTGGCGCGCGCGTCGGCGTTCAAGCTGGTCGCCGAAGGGGTCGACACGCCGGACCAGGCCGCGCTGCTGCGCGACGCCGGCGTGCCGTTCCTGCAGGGATTCCTGTTTTCGAAGGGGCTTGCCGCCGATACGTTCGCCGGATTCGCCCACGAGCGGGCGCTGCCGGCGCGCGGCCGCGAGGCGGCCAACTGACGATGCAATCACGGCGTCGTCGTGGTAGCGACCGTGACGCCGGGCTAGGTTGAAGACAATGATGACAAAGACTGGGGACAGGGACATGCAATACCGACACAGCCGGGGTTACACGCTGATCGAGATCATGCTCGCGGTCGCGATCCTGTCGATCCTGACCGCGATCGCGATCCAGGCCTACGACGGCTACATCGGCGAGGCGCGCATCGGCACCGCGATCAAGGACATCCGCCAGGCCGAGCTGATCCTCGACGACCTCGCCAGCGACGCCAACCTGCAGGGGCTCGACGGCAACACGACGACCGTACTCGGCCTGTACCTCGACTCCGGCGAGCTGCTGCTCGCCAACCCGGCGACGACGCCGGCCGGCACGACGCCGTGGCTCGACCCGTGGGACCGCATCTACCGCTACCAGCGCAGCGCCGCCGCGGCCGGCGGCGTGCGCACCGACGGCGGCGGCAGCATCTCCAACGACGCGGCCAACAGCATCGCGCCGCAGGCCTACGACCTGTTCTCGCTCGGCGCTGACGGCACCGCGAACAACGGCGACGACGTCGTGCGCGGCTGCAACGGCGCCTTCGTCGGCCTCGACGCCGACCATCCGACCTGCTGAACCCGCCGCACCGCGCCCGCCCGCGGCGGCGGGCGCGCGCCAATGACAATAATTCCCTTCTCATAATGGGAAATTAAGCTATCTTAGAAAAGCTTACGTTGTTTTCCTTAGTCTCCAGGGAAGAAGGTGGCGGTAAACCTGCGCACGATGTCGTTGCTGTGGCTGTTGGTGGCACTGGCCGGTCCGGTGCAGGCGGGCAGCGCGCACATGTCGCTGGAATTAGCTTCGGGTCTGACCGCCGAGGCCGACTACTGGCCCGGTCAGAGCGACCGCCCGGTCGTGCTGATCCTGCACGGCTTCCTGCAGACGCGCGATTTTCCGACCGTGCGCCGGCTCGCCGAATCGCTCGCCGACGAGGGCTACAGCGTGCTGCTGCCGTCGTTGACGCTCGGTCTCGACCGGCGCCGCCAGGGCCTCGCCTGCGAGGCCATCCACACGCACTCGATGCAGCAGGACGTCGACGAACTGCATGCCTGGGTCGACTGGCTGCGCGGGCACGGCCGCAAGCGCCCGGTCGTCGTCGGCCACAGCGCCGGTGGCGTGCCGGTCGCCGCGTTGCTCGACCGCCTTACCGACGTGGCGCTCGGCGGCGCGGTACTGATCAGCCTGTCGTATTTCGGCGAGGAGCAGGGCCAGGCCCAGCTCGAGCGCCTGCGCGCGCGCGCGCGGGCCGATCTCGCCGGCAATCCGGACGGCCTCAACCGCTACACGCTGAGTTTCTGCCGCGACTACGTGACCGGTCCGGCGCAGCTGCTGTCGTACCTGGACTGGGACCGCGAGATGCTGGCGCGCGCGCTGCGCGCGGCGACGGTGCCGGTGACCCTGATCTACGGCGATGACGATCCGCGCATCGACCGCGACTGGTTGGACGGCCTCGATGCCGGCGGCGTCGTCGTGCGCCGCGTGTCCGGTGCCGCCCATTTCTTCGATCTCGCGCACGAGTTCGACCTGCTCGACGAGGTGCGGGCCGCGATCGCCGGGGGCGGGCATGGCTGAGCGCCGCCGCGGCCTGACGATCGGCGGCTATGCGGTCGTCATGGTCGTGCTGGTGCTGATGGCGATCGCCAGCTACGGCGCATTTACGGTCAGCGAGTTCCAGCGCATTCGCGCCGAGATGGACGCGGCCAGCCAGCAGGCCGCGGCCGCCGAGGTCGGCGAGGCGATGGATGTGCTGCTGCGCGATGCCGACGAGGCCGCGGGCCGCTTCGCGGCCTGGGAGGAGGTCCGCCAGCAGATCGAGCATCCGCGCTACTACCCGTACTGGCGCAGCTACCGGATGCTCGAGTCCGGCGTGCTGCCGGACTACGTGATCGATGCCGAGGTCTACGGCGCCGACGGCACGGCGCTGACCGAGCTCGAGGACAGCGTGCTGCCGCACCGGGTCGCCACGCCGCCGCCACCGGCCTACGTCGACCTGTCGTCGGAGCAGCCGACGCTGCTGGTGTTCCGCAGCGTGCTTGGTCCCGGCGACGATGCCGACGTGCGCGGCGTCGTCGGTCTGCGGATCGCGTTCACCGCGCCGCTCAAGCGCAGCCGCAGCTACGTGTACGTCGATCCCGACTCCATCCACTTCGCCGCGTCGGACAGCAGCACGCTGTCGTGGAGCGACCTCAAATCGGCGGTGCGCTTCGAGCTGCGGCGCAACCCGATGAGCGACGCGGTCTCCGGGCTGTTGTCCGGCACCGTGGCCAACCTGAGCATCGTGCTCGGCATCTTCACGCTGCTGCTGTTCCCGGCACTGGTGTTCCTGATCGTGCGGCCGCTGCGCGCGATCTCGACGCATATCGACCGCCTCAAGGACAGCCCCGGGGGACTGGTGCTCGGCGACCTCGCCGGTATCCTGCCGATCGCCGAGACCGAGAAGATCCGCGAGTCGCTGAACGCATACCAGGGACAGCTGGTCGACGTGCACAGCACCTTAGAGGAGAAGAGCCAGGAGCTGTGGGCGATGGCCCACCACGACGCGCTGACCGGTGCCAAGAACCGGCGCGCGTTCGAGGAGTTCATGCACAGCCTGCCGCAGGCGCTCGGCGATCGCGACATCGGCGTCTGCTTCGCGCTGTTCGACGTCAATCACTTCAAGGCGATCAACGACTCCTACGGCCACAGCGTCGGCGACCAGGTGCTTAAGGTGATAGCCAGCCGCATCAGCTCGGTGCTGCGCAAGGGCGAGGAGCTGTTCCGCATCGGCGGCGACGAGTTCGCCGTGGTGCTGCTCGATTGCGACGAGTCGTCGGCGCTGCGCATCGCCGAGCGCTGCCACGAGAAGATCGTCGGTCACGATTTCGGCAAGCTCGGCGTGCGCGAACCGCTGCGTATCAGCGCCGGCCTGGCGAATGCGCGCATCGACGACCTCGACGACCTGCAGACGCTGCAATGGAAGGCCGACGTCGCGATGTACCGCGCCAAGCGGCCGGGACACGCCAACGTCGTGATGTTCAACGAGTCGTTGGCGCGCGACTCCGAGGGCCTGTTCTCGAGCTGGGTCAACACCGCGGTCTACGATGCGGTCGTCTACGGTAAGGGACTGGTCATGTACTACCAGCCGATCGTCGACCTGACCGAGGGCACGGTGTGCCATTACGAGGCGCTGGTATGCATCGAGCAGGACGGCGAGATCATCCAGCCGTCGAACATCTTCCCGGTCGTCGAGGCGCGCCGCCTCGAGGTCGAGCTAGACCGCGCGGTGATCCGCAAGGTGCTCGACGACCTCAAGGCCGGCAAGGTGCGCAGCGGCACCGGGGTGTCGATCAACCTGTCGGGACCGACGCTGATCCATGACCAGGTGTGCGCGTGGCTCGGCGCCTTCGAGCCCTACCTGAAGGACTTCCGCGTCATGATCGAGGTCACCGAGACCGCGTTGATCACGCAGATCGGCCTCGCCAACGACAACCTGTCGAGACTGCGCGCGCGCGGTTTCGACATCGCCCTCGACGATTTCGGCAGCGGCTACTCGTCGGTACGCTACCTCGCCAGCATGCCGGTCGACGTCGTCAAGTTCGACATCACGCTGGTCCAGGGGCTGCAGGACGTCGGCCAGGCCAATATGGTCACCCACCTGGCGCGCATGATCCTCGAGTCCGGCCACCACCTGGTCGCCGAGGGTATCGAGGACCTCGACATGCTCGAATCGGCACGCGCTGCCGGCTTCGGTCGCGGACAGGGCTACCTGATGGGGCGCCCGGCCGAACACGCCAAGCTCGACCGCGTGACCTTCGACAACGTCACCCAGTTCCCCAGCGACCGGCTCGCCTGAGCGCCGCGGGCGGCGCGATTCGCCAGTGCCGGTGCGGGTACCGTGGTCGCGCCGCCGCCTTGGCGTCTGCGCACGCCACCGCCCGGGCCCGCCGTGAGTCGATCCCCGCTAGGCGCCGCCGCCATCGCCGCCGAGTTCGACACGACCCTCGACAAGTACGCCGGCTTCATCCACTCGCTGCGCCGCAGGTTCGAGATCCTGCGCGGCGAGGAGCGGCTGCTGAAGCGTCAGGGCGGCGGCGAGGACATCGCCATCGACGCGCTGGTCGAGGCCTGCGGCGACGTCCACGTCGGTCTCGAGACGACCGACCGGCTGTTCACGCGCCTGCTCCAGTGTCCTGTTCCACAAATAACGTATCGCTCAGAACGCCACCCGTGAGTTGCTGCCAGGCGCGTTCGCGTACGAATAGTCGACCTATTCGGAGCGGATGCAACACCGCAGCAGCGCGCGGGTGGCGTTCCCTTCGGGCGTTGCCTCAATGACTTACGGCGGTGTTACGCTCACTCGCGTTAGCGTCGGCTAGCACTCGATCGCGTGCCGTCAGTCATTGAGGCAGCGCTGAGTGACACGTTATTTGTGGATCAGGACACTGGGAGGGGCGCAGCATCGCCGTGATGTTCATGGTCGACATCTCGGGCTCGACGCGCGGCTGGATCAACGACGCCGAGCGCGAGGCGCTGATCGTGCGCGCCGAGGCCCTGAACACGCTCGGCGACCGCTACGCGATCTACGGCTTGTGCGGGTGGACGCGCAAGCGCCGCGAGGCGTTCCGCGTCAAGGGCTTCGACGGGCCGTGGGACGACGCCGTGATCGGCCGCGTGTGCGGCATCGAGCCCAAGGACTGCACGCGCACGGGTGCGCCGATCCGCCATAGGGTCGACAAGCTCGAGCGCGTCGTGGCGCGTACCAAGCCGCCGGTCACACTGGCCGACGGCAAGCCCGACGATAACGACCTCGAGTACCGCGGCCAGTGCGGCATCGAGGACACGCGCCAGTCATTGTTCGAGGCGCGCCGCGAGGGCATCCACGCGTACTGCATCACGATCGACCGCGCGGGCCGGAACTACCGGCCGCACAGGTACGGCGCCGCCGATTGCACCGTCCTGGACGATGTCGCAATGCTGCCGCTCGAGGTCTCCGACACCTATCGCAAGATCACGACCTGAGTCGCAGCGGCAGGGATCGTCCGCATTGCAAACCCACGGCAGGCTTGGCAGTCTCTGCGCAGCCGCGGCGAGGTCTGCCGGGCGGCGGCGACAACGCACAGTGGGGCACACCGCGGCGCTGGCGCCGGATCATCACGATTGGGGGGGAATCCATGAAATCACCTTACTGGCTGCTCGCCGGCGTCTTGCTGTCGGGCAGTGCACTGGCCATTCCACACTACGGTCCCGGTGTCGGCCCGGGCGTCGGTCCCGGCATGGCGCCGGGTATGGGCCCCGGCCCGCACATGCGCGGACCGATGGTGTCGCCGCAGCTGGCGGCCCCGGCCGCGGCGTTGCGTGACGGCATGGACCGGCTGCTGGCGTTTCTCGGCAGCGAGGAGCAGGCATCGCCGGATGCGCTCGCGGCGTTCCTGAACAGCGAGATCGCGCCGTTCTTCGATTTCGACTACATGGCCAAGACCGCAGGTGGTCGCCTGTTCGAACGCCTCGACGACGCGCAGCAGCAGGCGGTCGTCGACAGCATCCGGCAGTCGTTCCTGGGCAAGATGGCCGACAAGCTCGGCAGCTACGACCAGCAGCAGGTGCGTTTCATGCCGCCGCGCGGTGGCAACAACGCGCGCACGGCGCAGGTCAGCGTCGCGATCCTGAATCCCGGCAGCTACCCGGCGCGTCTCGATTTCCGCCTGTACCGCAACGGCGAAGACTGGCTGGTCTACGACGTTGCGGCCAATGGCCAGAGCGCGATCGTCCACTACCGCAACCAGCTGATGCGCGACGTCCGCCAGCAGCGCATGCAGCAGATGCGGCGGATGCAGCAACGCCGGCCGATGGGTCCGGGCGGGCAGCCCGGTTACGGCGGCCCCGGGCCACGCTACTAGGCTGCCTGTCGCTCGGGCGGGCGCCGGGCCTGCGGCTGGCGCAGTCGTTGTCGCGCCGGCTTGGCGCGACAGCCACGGCGGCCGTCGCCGCGGCTCGCGTGACCGCCAGGCACGGCGGGCGAGCAACCGCTGCGGTCCGAAATCGCACGGCGCCGGGCATCGACCGCGACCTGCGGATAACCGCAACGACCGGTGGCCAGCAACCTCGCTCGAGATACCCGTGGCGTCGGCGTGGTCCGGCCCATGCAACCGGCAGCCTGGGCGGCGCGCGCCACGGCAACCGGGCCACGGCCCGGTCGGTTGTTCGCGGTCACGCCGCCAGCAGCGTCTCTACGGTCGCGTGCATCGGCGCGCTGTCGGTGTAGTCGACGGTGACCGGCCAGGTGCCGCCCGCGGTCTGCAGGCGCAGGCTTGGGAAGCTGTCGACGCCCATCTGCCGCGCCGCGGCGATCTCGGCGGCGAGTGTCGCGTGGGTCGCGGCGTCGTCCAGGCGTGCGGCGAACGCCGCGTCATCCAGTCCCAGCGATGCGGCCAGTGCGATCAGCGTGGCGCTGTCCGACGGGTTGCGCGCGTCGAGATAGTAGGCGCGCTGGATGGCGTCGATCATCGCCGGCTCGGCGCCCGGATCGAGCGTGCGTGCGGCGATCACGGCGCGACACGCGGGCCAGGTGCTGCGGCGCGGCCGGCAGTCGCGCCAGAAGTCGAAGTTGAAGCGTGTGCCCGGGATGCGCTGCTGGATGCGCCGCCAGGTCTGCTGCAGGTGTTTTTGCATCGCGTCGGGCATCGCTGCGTCGCTGTCGGCGGCCAGGCCGCCGAGCAACCGCGTCACCGCGACCCGGCCGTCCAACGCCGCGCACAGGGCGTCGAACGCCGGGCGAAACCCCCAGCACCAGCTGCACATCGGATCGTGCACATAGATCAGGCGCGCTTGCTGCGGCATGTCGGCCACCCGGTTTGAACTTGTACCGACGGGTCGGTTCCAATTGGCTACGTCATTCTGCAACAGCCGACCGCAACATGTCAGAGCCCGATGAACAACAGGCCACCCAGCGCACCGGTCGCTGGATGCTGATCTTCGCCTGGGTCGCCGGGCTCGCGTTGCTGACGCTGTTGTTCCAGGACGCACTGGAGTCGCGTTTCAACCCCAATGCCGAGCCGCTGGTGCAGCAGGCTGCCGACGGCCGCCACGAGGTCGTGCTGCAGCGCAACGCCCGGGGCCACTATGTCGCCAGCGGCTCGATCAACCGCCTGCCGGTCACCTTCCTGCTGGATACCGGCGCGACCGACGTCGCGTTGCCCGAAGCGCTCGCCGAGCGCCTGCGCCTGCCGCGCCAGGGCGGCGGTGTCTCGCAGACCGCGAACGGCGTCGTTGCTGTGTGGCAGACCACGCTCGACGAGGTGCAGCTCGGCGCGATCACACTGCGCGACGTGCGTGCCGCGATCGTGCCGTCGATGGGCGCCGGTGATCCGGTGCTGCTCGGCATGAGTTTCCTGCGCCAGCTCGAGTTCACGCAGCGCGATGGCCAGCTCACGCTGCGCCTTTGACGGCCGCGGCCCGGGCACAAAAAACGCCGCGGTATGCGGCGTTTTTCGCTGGCCTGTCGGCGAGTCTCAGCCGATTGTGTCCTTGAGCGCCTTCAGGGCGGTCACCCTGACGACGGTCGACGCTGGCTTCGCGGCGATCTTCATCTCTTCGCCGGTCGCCGGGTTGCGGCCCATGCGGGCCTTGCGCGCCGGCTTGCGCACGCGACGGATCTTGACGCCGGTATCGGGAATCGTGAACTCGCCGGAGCCGCGCTTCTTCATGTGGCCTTCGATCATGCCGCCGAGTGCCGCCATGACGCCGGCGACGTCTTTCTTCGACAGGCCGGTATTCTCTGCCAGTGCCGCGATGATCTGGGTCTTGGTCTGCTTCTGGGTGATGGCCTTGACTGCCGGCGCAGCCGCGGCCGCCTTCTTCGCCACTTTCTTCCTGGCGACTTTCTTCTTCACTGCCATTGATGACTCCTACTCGATTGGTGGGGAAACCGCAGAAAACATAGCATAGAAAACTCGCGTGAACTTACAGAAATGCCTTGTTTCAGGCGGTAAATCGCAAAAAAATGTCGTCGACTGTGGTATTCGTTTCACTGATCACGACGGGAGAAATCGACATGCGACGTTTGCGGTGCGTCTTGCTGGTCGGGTGGGTGTTGTGGTGCGTGCCGGCGCTGGCCGTCGAAGTCGCCGGCGTCAATGTCCCGGATCGGGTCGTCATCGACGGTGCGGATCAACCGCTGCTGCTCAACGGCGCCGGCATCCGCAAGAAGTTTTTCATCAGCGTCTACGTCGGTGCGCTGTATCTCGCCGAGCGCCAGGACGACGTGCAGCGTCTGCTCGCCGCGCCACCGGCCAACCGCGTACTGATGCACTTTGTCTACAGCACGGTGGCCAAGCGCAAACTGGACGAGGCCTGGCGCGATGGCTTCGCCGACAACCTCGACGCCGCCGCGCTGGCCGCGGTTGCCGAACGCCTCGAGACCTTCGTCGGCCTGTTCGGCGACATGCGCGACGGCGACCACGTCTGGCTCGATTTCGTGCCCGGGCAGGGGACCGCGGTACGGATCAACGGCGAGCTGCGCGGCACCATCGCCGGCGACGATTTCAATGCCGCGCTGCTGGCGGTCTGGCTGGGGCCCCGACCGGTCAGCGAAGCGCTCAAGAAGGCCATGGTAGGGGACGATAGAACCTAGGTGTCTGCCAATATCGCCGAGACCACGAACACGCAAATCATCTATGGATAACGTCGCCCGCAAGACAGACACCCTCTCCAGCGAGGAGATGCAGACGCTACGCGCCCTGGTGCCGCTGCATACGCTGCCCGACGACGTCCTGGACGAGCTCTTCGAGCATGTCGTCGTCGAGACCGTGAAGCGCGGTCAAATCCTTTTCAATCAGGGGGATACCGATCACGAGAACGTCTATCTCGTGAAGGGCAAGGTGGCCCTGCTGAGCAATAACTCGGTGGTCGACCGGGTCGAGGCCGGCACCGACACGGCGCGCTTCCCGCTGGCCCACCAGCTGCCGCGCAAGTACGCGGCACGGGCCGAATCCAAATCGCGCATCACGCGTATCGACAGCCGCCAGCTCAGCGACTACCTCGCCCGTTCGCAGACCATCGACTACCAGGTCGCGGATTTCGAGGATGCGTCGGACGACGACTGGATGAGCATGCTGCTGCAGTCGCGCGTGCTGCAGCAGGTGCCGGCGTCGAACATCCAGCGCGTGATGATGAATGTCGAACAGGTCGAGGTCGACAAGGGCGACGACCTGATCCGCCAGGGTGACCCCGGCGATTTCTACTACATGCTGACCAAGGGGCGTGCCGTGGTGCGCCGCGACAACGGCGACGGCAAGGGCCCGGTGGAGCTGGCCACGCTCGGCCCCGGTGACTCGTTCGGCGAAGAGGCGCTGTTGTCGGACAACCCGCGCAATTCGTCGGTGACGATGCTGCAGCCCGGCCTCGTGCTGCGCCTGGGCAAGGAAAACTTCCTGCAGCTGATCCACAATCCGCTGCTCGACCAGCTCGATCTCGACGCGGCCCGGGCCAAGGTCGCCAAGGGTGCGGTCTGGCTCGACCTGCGCAGCGGCGAGCAGTACGACGACTGGCACCTCGACGGCGCCATCAATCTGCCGTTCGAGTCGCTGCGCTATCAAACCGCGAGCCTGGCACCGGACCTGCGCTATGTCGTCTACAGCAATACCGGCGCGCGCGCGATGGCCGGCGCGTTCCTGCTCACCGAGCGCGGATTCGACGTCTCGGTGCTGAGCGGCTCGCCGCGCGACGGCGCGGCGCCGGCCGCGCCTGCCAAAACCGTGGCGCCGCCGCCGGCGGCAGCGGATGCCGCGGCGCTGTCAACGGCCCCCGATGCGGCCACCGATCGGCGCGTCCAGGATGCCGAGGCGCGCAGCCGCGACCTCGAGGCGCAGCTCAAGCAGATGCGCGACGAGCAGGACAACGTCGCCGCCGAGCGCGCGCAGCACATCGCGCAGGTTCGCGAGGCCGTCGACCAGGCGCGGCGCAAGCTGGTGGAGACCGAGCACCAGAAGCGCGAGGCGCTTGCCGCGCAGCAGCAGGCCTACAACGAGATGGAGGCCCTGACCGGCAATCTCGAGAAGCTGCAGGGCGAACGCACGTCGCTGCTCGAACGCATGTCCGAGATCGAGGGTCTCGACAAGCAGCTGCAGGACCGCCTGGCCCGGGCCGAACGCGAGCTGATCGGTGAGCGCGAACGCGCCGAATCGGCGACCCACAAATACGACGAGCTGTCGGAGAAGCTCAACGACGAGATCGAGCGCCGCGAGGAAGAACGCAGCCAGCATGCGCAGGAGCGCGGACAGCTCAAAGAGGAGCTGACCGCGCTGCGCATGGAGTTCGAACAGGCCAGCGTCGAACTCGAGGACCTGCGCGAGACCGTGGTCGCGCAGCAGGCCGATGCAGATGCCGGCCAGGTGACGCTGAAGGCGCTACGCGAGGAACTCGCCGAGCGCGACGGCGAACGCGATGCGCTGCAGCAGCAGCTCGACGAACTGCGCCAGCACAGCGACGTGCAGCGCAGCGATCTCGAGCGCGACGCGCAGCAGACCGAACAGGCCCGCGCGCAGCTGCAGGCGGAACTCGACGCGTTGCGCAGCGACCACGACGCGCTGCGCCAGGCGCTGCAGGACGCGCAAGCGCAGCTCGAACAGGACGCCGCGACGCGACAGGAACTGGAACAGCGCGAACAGCAGTCCACCAACGAGCTGCAACGGCTGCAGGGCGAGGCCGACAGGCTCGGCAGTGAGCGTGATGCGCTGCAGCAGCAGCTGACCGAGGCCGCTGCGCAACACGACGCCGACAGCGAGCAGCGTCGTGACATCGAGGCCCGCGAGCAGCGCGTCAGCGACGAGCTGGAGCAGCTGCGCCAGCAGCACGACGCGCTGACCGGTGAGCGTGACCAGCTGCTCGACAAGTTGCAGCAGCACGAGGCCGACAGCTCGCAGCAGGTCGCAGCGCTGCAGACCGAGCGCGACGGCCTCGCTGCACGCGTCGCCCAGCTCGAGAGCGCGGCCGACGAGGCCGCACAGGCGGCGACCCAGAAGACCGACGAGCTGCGCAGCGAACTGGACCAGCTGCGCGCGCAACACGCGGCGCTGCAATCCGAGATGGCGTCCGGCAACGAGCAGGCCGGTACCGCGATCGAACAGGCGCAGGCGCGCAGTGCCGAGCTCGAGACCCAGCTCGCCGAACAGGCCAGCCAGGCCGAGCAACGGCTCGCCGACGTCACCGCCGAGCGCGATGCGGCGGCCGCCGAGCGTGACACGCAACGCAGCGAACGCGAGGCCCTGCAGCGCCAGTTCGATCTCAATGCGACCGAACTGGCGACGCTGCGCGGTGAACTCGAGCAGGCACAGGGGCGGGTCGACGAGCTGCACAAGGCCGGCGAGAGCCGCGCGCAGTCCGACGCCGGGCGGGTCGCCGAGCTCGAGCAGTCGCTGGCGCAGCGCGATGCCGAGCTGACGACGCAGCGCGAACAGCAGCAGTCCGATCGCGAGGCGCTCGCCGCCGCCGAGGCGCGCCAGGCCGATGCCGAGTCCGCGCGCGATGCCGTGCAGGCGCAGCTCGACGACGCCACCCGGCAGCTCGCCGACGCGCAGCAGGCCGGTGACAGCCGCGCGCAGTCCGACGCCGGGCGGGTCGCCGAGCTCGAGCAGTCGCTGGCGCAGTGCGATGCCGAGCTGACGACGCTGCGCGAACAGCAGCAGTCCGTCCACGAGGCGCTCGACGCCGCGCAGGCGCGCCAGGCCGACGCCGAGTCCGCGCGCG
>JASJCU010000041.1 GCA_030065815.1 Gammaproteobacteria bacterium
GTGGCGCTGCACGTGCTCGGCCGCGACGGCGAGCTGTTCCGTCTGCGCAGCGACGATGGCGGCTTCGCGGCGCTGCTGCAGGCGCACGGCCACATGCCGCTGCCGCCGTACATCGCGCGCGACGACGACGCGCTCGATGCCGAGCGCTACCAGACGGTGTACGCCGAGCGCCCCGGCGCGGTCGCGGCGCCGACCGCCGGGCTGCATTTCGACGCGACCACGCTGGCGGCCGTCGCCGAGCGCGGCGTCGAGTCCGCGCGCGTGACGCTGCACGTCGGTGCCGGCACCTTCCAGCCGGTGCGCGTCGATGATCTCGACGCGCACGAGATGCACAGCGAATGGCTCGAGGTCGGCGCGGCCACGGTCGAGGCCGTGGCGCGGACGCGCGCGCGCGGCGGCCGGGTCGTCGCGGTCGGCACGACCAGCGTGCGCAGCCTCGAGACCGCGGCCGCCGCGGGCGAGATCGCGCCGTACGTCGGCGACACCCGGCTGTTCATCCGCCCCGGCTACCGCTTTCGCGTCGTCGATGCGCTGCTGACCAATTTTCACCTGCCCGAGTCGACGCTGCTGATGCTGGTCTGTGCGTTCGCCGGCCACGGGCGCATGCTGGCGGCGTATCGGCACGCCATCGCGCAGCGCTACCGCTTCTTCAGCTACGGTGACGCCAACTTCCTCGAGCGGGTCGACCCGGCCTGACCCGTGGGTGCGGTGCAAAAAAAAGGCGCGGCAGGGGGTGCCGCGCCTAAGTTCCACCAAAGGAGGATGGAGGAGTGTACTGATGGATCAGTACATGAGTATTTTCTAATATTATTGCCACAGCGTCAATCATAGAATCGGTTTATCGGGATTTCTCTTGGACTTTGAACGACTTGCGTCAGATGCCTCGGCCCGCCGCGGGCGCCTGATCTTTGCCCGCGGCAGCGTCGAGACGCCGGCCTTCATGCCGGTCGGGACCTACGGCACGGTCAAGGCGATGACCCCCGAGGAGCTGGTCGGACTCGGTGCCGAGATCATCCTCGGCAACACCTTCCACCTGTGGCTGCGCCCGGGCACCGACGTGATCCGTGCGCACGGCGACCTGCACGGCTTCATGCACTGGGACGGGCCGATCCTGACCGATTCGGGCGGCTTCCAGGTCTATTCGCTCGGCGAGACGCGCAAGATCACCGAGCAGGGGGTGCATTTCCGCTCGCCGGTCGACGGTGCGGCGGTGTTCATGGGGCCCGAGGAGTCGATGCGGATCCAGCGCGAACTGGGTTCCGATGTGGTCATGGTCTTCGACGAGTGCACGCCGTACCCGGCCACCGAGCACGAGGCGCGCGCGTCGATGGAGCTGTCGCTGCGCTGGGCGCAGCGCAGCCATGCGGCACACCAGGGCAATCCGAACGCGCTGTTCGGCATCGTCCAGGGCGGTGTCTACGAGGACCTGCGCGCGCGCTCGCTCGACGGCCTGGCGACGCTCGGCTTCGACGGCTACGCGGTCGGCGGCCTGTCGGTCGGCGAACCGCCCGAGGACCGCTGGCGGGTGCTGGATTTCCTCGCCGACCGCCTGCCGGCCGACCGGCCGCGCTACCTGATGGGGGTCGGCACCCCGGCCGACATCGTCGAGGCGGTGCGCCGCGGCATCGACATGTTCGACTGCGTGATGCCGACGCGCAACGCGCGCAACGGCCACCTGTTCACGCACGACGGCGTCGTGCGCATCCGCAACGCCGTGCACGAGTCCGACACCCGGCCGCTCGACGCCGACTGCGACTGCTACACCTGCCGGCACTACAGCCGCGCCTACCTGCGCCACCTGTTCCGCTGCAACGAGATCCTCGGCGCGCGCCTGAACACGATCCACAACCTGCGTTACTACCAGGCGCTGATGCACGACATCCGCGCGGCCGTCGAAAACGGCGCTTTCGCGGGCTTCCGGGCCGATTTCTACGCCCGCCGCGGCTTGCCCGTGCCGGCGTGAGCTATGGCATAATCCGGCGTCTTTGAATCAGCCGGGCCGCGTGGCCGGGCGCCAGAGAGTGGAGCGCGCGATGAGTTTCTTCGTTTCAGATGCGATGGCCCAGGGCGGCCAGCCGGCCGGCGACGGGGGCCTGTCGATCATCTTCCTGATCGGCATGTTCGTGATCATGTACTTCTTTTTGATCCGCCCGCAGGTCAAGCGTCAGAAGGAACACAAGGCCATGGTCGAAGGGCTCAAGAAGGGTGACGAGATCCAGACCATGGGCGGCATGATGGGCAAGATCATCGAACTCGGCGACAACTTCATGAAGGTCGAGGTCGCCGACAGCGTCATCGTCACGGTGCGCAAGACCGCGGTCGAGGCCGTGATGCCGAAGGGCAGCCTTAAAGAGATGTAACCCCCCGGCATCGCCCACGGTGCCGGGCGGCGCCCCGGTTCGCGAGGTCGCCGCCAACCAGTTCCGGTCCAACTATGCTCAACCAATACCCGCTGTGGAAGAACCTGCTCGTCGTCTTCGTGCTGCTGATCGGGTTGCTGTACGCGCTCCCCAACACCTTTCCGCAGGACCCGGTCATCGAGGTCACCGGTACGCGCGGTGAACAGGTCGGCGAGACGCTGCGGCAGAACGTCGTCGCCGCGCTCGAGCGCGCGCAGATCCCGATCAAGCGCAGCGAACTCAAGCCAGACCGCCTGCAGATCCGCTTCGAAGCGCCCGAGCACCAGCTCAACGGCCAGGAGGTCGTCGCCAAGGCGCTGCCGCCGGAGTTCACGCACGCGCTGACGCTGTCGCCGGACGTCCCCGGCTGGCTGGCCAACATCAACGGCCGGCCGATGAACCTCGGCCTCGACCTGCGCGGCGGCATCCACGTGCTGATCGACGTCGACATGGAGGCGGCGATCACCAAGGCGGTCGAACGCCACGCCGGCAACATCCGCACCGAGCTGCGGCGCGAGAAGATCCGCTACGTCACGGTCAAGGAGACCGGCAACGGCGTCGACGTACGCTTCCAGGACGCCGCGGTCCGCGACCGTGCCGAGGAGGTGCTCGGCGGCGAGTTCCGCGAACTCGGCGTCACGACCAGCGACGAGGGCGGCGATTACTTCGTGCGGCTGTTCATGGCGACGGACGAGGAGCGCGAGGTCAAGCGGCTGGCGCTGGAGCAGAACATCACGACGCTGCGCAACCGCGTCAACGCGCTCGGGGTCGCCGAGCCGGTGATCCAGCAGCAGGGCGAGCGGCGCATCGTCGTCGAGCTGCCGGGCGTGCAGGACCCGGGCAAGGTCAAGGACCTGCTCGGTGCGACGGCGACGCTCGAATACCGCCTCGCCCACGGTGAGATCTCGGATGCCGTCGAGGCCGAGCGCCTCGGCCGCGTGCCGCCGGGCACGGCGCTGTACCGCGAGCGCAACGGCAACCCGATCCTGCTGAAGCGCCAGATCATCGTCACCGGTGACGAGATGACCAGCGCGTCGTCGGGCTTCGACCAGCAGTCCGGCCAAGCGGCGGTGTTCGTCAACCTCGACAGCAAGGGCGCGCGGCGCATGCGCAACGTGACCACCGACAACGTCGGCAAGCCGATGGCGGTGGTGTTCAAGGAGAAGCGCACCGTTGGCCGCGACGAGCAGGGCAAGCCGATCAAGCAGTGGGTCGAGGAGGTCATCAACGTCGCGACGATCCGCGAGCCGTTCGGCCGCCGCTTCCAGACCACCGGCCTGGACAGCCCGCAGGAGGCCCACCAGCTCGCGCTGCTGCTGCGCGCCGGTGCGCTGGCCGCGCCGATCGACATCGTCGAGGAGCGCACGATCGGCCCGAGCCTGGGCCAGGACAACATCGACCAGGGCTTCGCGTCGGTCATGGTCGGCATGGCGCTGGTACTGGTGTTCATGGCCGTTTACTACCGGGTGTTCGGCCTGGTCGCGAACCTCGCGCTGGTCACCAACCTGGTGCTGATCGTCGCGGTGCTGTCGATCCTGCAGGCGACGCTGACCCTGCCCGGCATCGCCGGCATCGTGCTCACGGTCGGCATGGCGGTCGACGCCAACGTGCTGATCTTCGAGCGCATCCGCGAGGAACTGCGCGTCGGCAGCACGCCGCAGGCGAGCATCCACGCCGGTTACGCGAAGGCGTTCAGCACCATTCTCGACGCCAACATCACGACCTTCATCGCCGCGGTCGTGCTGTTCTCGATCGGCAGCGGGCCGGTACGCGGATTCGCCGTGACCCTGGCGATCGGCATCCTGACCTCGATGTTCACGGCGATCATCGGCACACGCGCCGTGGTCAACCTGATCTACGGTGCCAAGCGCATCGAAAAACTCGCCATCTGACCGGATACCAAGACCATGCAGATCTTCCGACGGGGAAAGACAATCGATTTCATGGGCAAGCGCAAGCTTGCGATGACGGTTTCCGCCGTCGTGCTGCTGATCGCCGCCGGGGCGCTGCTGGCGCGCGGTCTGGCGCTCGGCATCGACTTCACCGGCGGGACCCTGATCGAGGTCGGCTACAGCGAACCGACCGATCTCAACGCGGTGCGCAGTGCGCTCGAATCGGCCGGTTATGGCGACAGCGCGGTGCAGCAGTTCGGCACGCCGCGCGACATCCTGATCCGCCTCGCCAGCGGCAGCGCCGACGGCGAGGGTGCGGATTCGCGACTCAGCAACGAGGTGTTCGCCGCGCTGGTCGCGGCCGCCGATTCCGAGGTCGAGCTGCGCCGCGTCGAGTTCGTCGGCCCGCAGGTCGGTGACGAATTGACCGAGGACGGCGCACTCGCCGTGCTGGTCGCGCTGATCGCGATCCTGCTGTACGTCGCGATGCGCTTCGAGTGGCGCTTCGCGGTCGGCTCGGTGATCGCGCTGGTGCACGACGTCATGATCGTCGTCGGCCTGTTCGCGCTGCTGCAGGTCGAGTTCGACCTGCCGGTGCTGGCCGCCGTGCTCGCGGTCATCGGTTACTCGCTGAACGACACCATCGTCGTGTTCGACCGCATCCGCGAGAACTTCCGCAAGATGCGCAAGGGCACGCCGTTGCAGATCATCAACCAGTCGCTGACCGAGACCCTGTCGCGGACCCTGGTCACATCGCTGACGACGATCCTGGTGCTGCTCGCACTGTTCTTCCTCGGTGGCGAGATCATCCACGGTTTCGCGTTCGCGCTGTTGATCGGCGTGCTGATCGGTACCTATTCGTCGATCTACGTCGCCAGTACGTCGATCCTGCTGCTTGGTGTCAGCAAGGCCGACCTGATGCCAGTCAAGAAAGAGGGCGTGGTCGACGATATGCCCTGAGCACGGGCGTAGCGGATAGCCACAGCTGCCGCCTCTGCCACAGCATGCCGGGCGGGCCGAAATGCGAGTTCTCTACCACCACCGGACCCAGGCCAGCGACGCCCAGGGCATCCACATCCGCGAGATCATCGGCGGGCTGCGGCGCGCCGGCCACGAGGTCCTCGAAGTGGCGCTGGTCAGTTCGGACGCCGCCGCGGTCCCGGCGGCCGCCGACGCCCGGCCATCGCTGCTGAGCCGCATCAAGCAGCACGTCCCCGACCTGCTGCGCGAGTTCGTCGAACTCGCATACAACCTGGTCGGCTTCGTCAAGCTGTTCGCCGCGGCACGGCGTTTCCAACCGGACTTCATCTACGAGCGCTACGCGCTGTTCAACGCCGCCGGCGTGCTGGTCGGCCGGGCGCTGCGCATCCCGGTGATCCTCGAGGTCAACAGCCCGCTGGCGCAGGAGCAGGCCGACCTCGGCGCGCAGCGGCTCGGCGGCCTGGCGCGCTGGTTCGAACGCTGGATCTGCAACCGGGCGACGATCGTGATCACGGTGTCGACGCCGCTGCGTGACATCCTGGTCGGCCTCGGCGTCGACCCGCAGCGTATCGTCGTCATGAGCAACGGCGTCGATCCCGAGCGCTTCCATGGTGAGCGCGCGGCCGGCGACGCGGTGCGCCGGCGTTTCGGCCTGGATGGCAAGCGGGTCGTCGGCTTCGTCGGCTGGATCCGTGAGTGGCACGGCCTCGAGGACCTGGTGCGCGGCATGCCGCACTGGCCGGCGGCGCTCGACGACGTGCACCTGCTGGTGATCGGCGACGGACCGGCACGTGCCGACATCGAGGCCGCCGCCGAGTCCAGCGGGGTGCGCGACCGCGTGCACGTGACCGGCGCCGTCGCGCATGCCGACATCGTCGAATACCTGGCCGCGATCGACGTCGCGCTGCAGCCCGCGGCCACCACGTACGCGTCGCCGATGAAGATCTTCGAGTACCTGGCGATGGCCAAGCCCGTGGTCGCCGTCGACCAGCACAACACCCGCGAAATCCTGACCGACGGCGACAATGCGCTGTTCTTCCCGGTCGGCGACCGCGCCGCGTTCGTCGACGCCGTGCAGGAGATCCTGTCCGACCAGCAGCGCCTCGACGCGATGAGCGCGCGGGCGCGGGCGACGATCTTCGAGCGTGGCTATTTGTGGAGCCACAACGCGCGCCGGGTCATCGAACTCGCCGATGCCGCGCTGCAGGCCGCGTCGACGTCGCGGTGAAGGTCCTCACCTTCAGTTCCCTGTACCCGAATTCGCGCCAGCCGTCGCACGGCATCTTCGTCGAGAACCGCTTGCGCCAGCTGTTGGCCTTCGCGCCGCAGATCAGCGCCAAGGTCGTGGCCCCGGTGCCTTGGTTTCCGTGGCGTGCCCCGGTGTTCGGCGAATACGCGAAGTTTGCCGGCGTCGATCGCCACGAGCGGCGCAACGGCATCGAGGTCTGGCACCCGGGCTACCTGGTGATCCCGAAGGTCGGCATGCAGCTGACGCCGGCACTGATGCTGCGCGCTGTGCGCCCGCTGGTCCGCCGGCTGATCGACGGCGGCTACGACTTCGACCTGATCGATGCGCATTACTTCTATCCCGACGGCGTCGTCGCGATGCGCCTGGCCGCCGAGTTCGCCAGGCCGTTCGTCGTCACCGGGCGCGGCACCGATCTGAATCTGGTGCCGCAACTGCCAGGACCACGACGCCAGATCCTCGAGATCACGCGCCGTGCCGCGCACATGATGACCGTGGCCGGTGCATTGAAGCAGTACCTGCGTGAGCTGGGCGTCGCCGACGAGCGCGTGACGGTACTGCGCAACGGCGTCGATCTGCAGTTCTTCGAGCCCGCCGCGGACCGCGCGGCGCTGCGCGCCAGGCTCGGCTACGGGGAACGCCCGGTGCTGCTGTCGGTCGGCCACCTGATCGAACGCAAGGGGCACCATCTGGTCATCGAGGCGCTGCGCGAGCTGCCGGACATGCAGCTGGTCATCGCCGGTGACGGCCCGGAGGCGAAGGCGCTCGAACAGCGCGTCGCGCAGTGGTCGCTGACCGATCGTGTCCGCTTCGCCGGCCGCCTGAGCCAGCAGCAGCTGCGCGAGCAGTACCAGGCGGTCGATGCGCTGGTCCTGGCGTCGAGCCGCGAGGGCTGGGCGAACGTGTTGCTGGAATCGATGGCCTGCGGCACGCCGGTCGTTGCCACGCCGGTCGATGGCACGCCCGAGGTCGTCGCGGCGCCGGCGGCCGGCTGCCTGACCGCGGACCGCAGCTCAGCGGCGATCGTCGCTGCCGTTCGCCGGCTGTTCGCGGAGCTGCCGGATCGCGCGGCGACGCGGCGCTACGCCGAAGGCTTCGACTGGGACGCGACGTCGCGCGGCCAGCTCGAGATCTTCGCGCGCGCCGTCAACAGCCGGTAGGCGCCTCGGCGTCTGGGCAGGCGCAGCCGGCCCCGCTATGATCCGCGCAAGGTCCCGCCCGAGGGCCGTACGATCACAACAACGCCACCAGGAGGAGCCCGATGAAACTCGAAACCCTGGCGCTGCACGCCGGCTACGACGGTGACCCGACGACGCGCGCCGCGACCACGCCGATCTACCAGACCACGTCGTTCACGTTCGACGACACCCAGCACGGCGCCGACCTGTTCGACCTCAAGGTGGTCGGAAACATCTACACGCGCATCATGAACCCGACGCAGGCCGTGCTCGAGCAGCGCCTGGCCGAGATGGAAGGGGGCGTGGCGTCGCTGTGCCTGGCCTCGGGCATGGCGGCGATCACGTACGGTATCCAGTGCATCGCCGATGTCGGCTGCAACATCGTCAGTACCAGCCAGCTCTACGGCGGCACCTACAACCTGTTCGCCCATACCTTCCCGCGCCAGGGCATCGAGGTGCGATTCGCATCGCACGACGACTACGCGACGGTCGAGTCGCTGATCGACGACAACACGCGCGCACTGTTCTGCGAGTCGATCGGCAACCCGGCGGGTAATGTCGTCGACATCGTCAAGTGGGGCGAGATCGCCGCGCGCCACGGTGTGCCGCTGATCGTCGACAATACCGTGCCGACGCCGTACCTGTGCCGGCCGTTCGAGCTCGGCGCGCACATCGTGATCCATTCGCTGACCAAGTACATCGGCGGCCACGGCACCAGCATTGGCGGTGCGATCGTCGATTCCGGCACGTTTGACTGGACGGCCAACGCCACGCGTTTCCCGATGCTCAACGAGCCCGATCCGTCGTATCACGGCGTCGTCTACACCGAGGCGCTGGGGCCGGCCGCGTACATCGGCCGCTGCCGCGTCGTGCCGTTGCGCAATACCGGCGCGGCGATCTCGCCGCTGAATGCGTTCCTGATCATGCAGGGCCTGGAAACGCTGGGTCTGCGCATGGAACGCCACTGCGAGAACGCACAGAAGGTCGCCGAGCACCTGAAGGGTCACCCGATGGTCGAGTGGGTCAGCTACGCCGGCCTGCCGGACAGCCCGTACCAGGTGCTGTGCCAGAAGATCACGGCGGGCAAGGCATCGGGCATCCTGAGCTTCGGCATCAAGGGTGGCAAGGACGCCGGTGCCCGCTTCATCGACGCGCTGCAGATGATCCTGCGCCTGGTCAACATCGGTGACGCCAAGTCATTGGCCTGCCACCCGGCGACGACGACGCACCGCCAGCTCGGCCCCACTGAACTCGCGTCGGCGGGGGTCAGCGAGGACATGGTGCGGCTGTCGATCGGCATCGAGCATGTCGACGACATCATCGCCGACATCGACCAGGCCCTCGACGCGGCGGCCTAGCCGCATTGGCCGGCGGCCAGCGCGCCGGTGCCGTCGCCGGTCGCGGGGTTTATTGGCAACTCGCGGATAATCCTCGCGTTTTGTCCCGTGTACAGCGCGCGGCCCGATGGGCTGCGCGGTGTCGACAGCACTAAAGTCCGCACCGATCGTGTCGACAACGGGTCAACCGTTACTCGAAAAAGTCGACGCCAAATGAAAAGGAACATCGCCCCGATCGCGCGCGAGCGGGTAATGCGTGAAGAAGACTTCATCGTATCGAAGACCGACACGAAAGGCCGCATCACGTACGCCAACCGCATCTTCATGGAGTTCGCCGGCTATGCCGAAGACGAGCTGCTCGGCGTGCAACACAACATCGTGCGCCATCCGGACATGCCGCGTGCGGTGTTCGAGATCATGTGGCAGGAGTTGAGTGCGGGCCACGAGTTCTTCGGTTACCTGAAGAACCTGGCCAGCGACGGTTCGTACTACTGGACGTTCGCCCACGTGGCGCCGACGCACGACAGCCAGGGCCACACCACCGGCTATTACTCGGTGCGGCGCAAGCCCGGCAGCGCCGGTGTCGCGCTGTTTGCCGCATTGTACGAAAAGATGCTCGCGACCGAACGCGAGGCCGGCCCGAAGGACGCGATCGCGGCATCACGCCCGCTGTTCGAAGATGCCTACGAGTCCCGGGGTACGAGCTATGAAGAGTTTGTGCTCGCGGTGTAGCGTCCGCTGCGCGGTATCGGCGCTGGCGGCCGTGGTGCTGCTGACGCAGCTGTACCTGCCGATCGTTTACGGTGTCGATGCCGTGCTGCTTGTGCTCGGTGTGGTGTCGCTGGGTCTGGTCGCGCTGGCAGTCGTCGGCGTGCGGCGCGACGCGGCGGTGTTCGCACAGATCGAGCGCCTCGGTGACGCGATGCGCAGCGGCGATGCCGATTTTCGTCTGACCGGCATCGACGCATCGCACACGACGGGCGATGCGCTGTGGAACATCAATGACGGGCGCGACCAGATCGAGGCGTTCTTCCGCGAGGTCAATACCGCGTTCGATCACGTCGGGCGTGAGCCCTTCCACCGCCGCGCGCTGTCGAGCGGCCTGCAGGGGCAGTACCGTGTATTGGTCGAGCGGATCAACGGCGCCATCGACGCGATGCACGAGTCCGCCGGCCGTCGGGAGCTGGAGTCGTTCTCGGCGCGCGTCGGCGACCTCAAGACCTGTAGCCTGTTGGAGAACCTGCAGGCCTCGCAGTCCGACCTGGTCGAGATCACCGAGCAGATGAAAGGCGTCGCGGCGCATACCGAGGGATCCGTCGGCGTCGCGACTCGCGGCCGCTCGTCGATCACCCGTGTCATCGACAACCTCGGCACGCTGGTGCCGAAGATGACCGGCGTGCGCGACACCGTCGACGAACTCGGCCGGCACAGCGCCGAGGTGCGCGAGATCCTCGCGATGATCGCCGGCATAGCCGAGCAGACCAACCTGCTGGCGTTGAACGCGGCAATCGAGGCGGCGCGCGCCGGCGAGCAGGGCCGCGGCTTCGCCGTCGTCGCCGACGAGGTCAAGAAGCTCGCGCAGCGCACCAAGGAAGCGACCGTCAATGTCAATCAGGTCATGCACGGATTCACCGCGTCGACCGAGCAGGTCACGGCCGAGGCGTCAATGATGTCGACGCTCGCCGACGATTCGCAGGCCATCATCGAGGCCTTCGAGAACGACTTCGCGACCTTCTACCAGAACGCGACCGATACCCACGCCGCCGTGACCCACACCCAGGCGATCAGCGAGTCGTCGCTGAGCAAGCTCGATCACATGATCTACATCCAGCACGCGTACCGCGCCCTGGAACTCGGTGAGGCGTCCGAGTCGTGGGCGCGCAGCAAGGTGCTGCCGAGCGACTGCCGCTTCGGGCGCTGGTACTCGGAGGGCGACGGCAAGGCGGATTTCGCCCATCTGCCGTCGTATCCGCTGATCGACGAACCGCATCGCGCCGTCCATCAGGGCGTGCACGACGTGCTGGAGCTGCTCGCCGACGACTGGCGTGGTTCCGCCGAACTGCGCGCGCGGATCCTCGACAAGTTCCGCGACATCGAGACCGAGAGCACGCGCCTGCTGGCGCTGCTCGGCGGTCTCGCCGACGAGAAGCAGCGCTTCGAGCGCCCGTCGTCCGATCACGACGGCGAGATAGAGATGTTCTGAACCTGCCGGGACCTGGTTGCCGGGCCGCGCTGTCAGCTGTCGGGTTCGCTGAGGCGTCTGACCAGCTAGCCGCGAAAGAACGGGTTGTCCATGTCGGCAAACAGCTCGGCCTCGCGCAGCCAGTCCTGCGGCTCCTCCGGGCCTGCCGCCGGTCGGCCGTGCCGCGCGAAGAAACAGTCGAGGTAGAACTCGCCCTGTAGCGCGCGCCAGCCTTCCTCGTTGATCGCGTCACCCATCTTGTTCGGAAAGACCAGGACGTTGTCATCGGACATGGCGGCGTATCGCTGTCGGTGAGGGGTGGGGCCGGCGCGGTCGCGGCGGGTGCGAGTCTTTGATCACCGTAACCGCGGACGCGCGCCGGCCAACGGCACGACCGTCGTGGCTTTGGTGACCCATGCCTCGCGACAGCGGTGGCGCGGCTAACGCTGCTGGCGCCACCAGCGGTCCACGATCGCCGCGACGTCGAGATCGTCGGGCCCGGCGCGCCAGCTGTCGGCGACCGGGGCATCGCTGCTGTCGGGCGCCGGATCGGGCGGGTACAGGCGGAAGCGCGTCGGCAGCGGTATCGCCTCGCCGACCGCCAGCGCCTCGCCGCGGCGCAGCGTGGTCAACACGTCGGCGAGGTCCTGTTCGCCTTCGGGCATCAGCTTGCGGATGTACTCCTGGTCCTGCGGGTTGGTCGTGCGCAGGCAGATGAAGTTGCTGCACTGCGACAGCACGGTCTCGGACAGTTCGGTCGGCCGCTGGCTGACGACGCACAGGCCGACGCCGTACTTGCGTCCCTCCTTGGCGATACGCTCCATCGCCCGCCGGCTGCCCTCGTGCTGCAGGTCGGCGTCGCGCGGTATGTACTGGTGCGCCTCCTCGCAGACCAACAGGATCGGGAACTCGCGACGCTGCGGGTTCCAGTAGTTGAATTCGAACGCGAGGCGGCCGATTTGCGACGACACCGTCGGCCGCACGTCGTGCGGCACCGGGCTCATGTCGATCACAGTGATCTGGCGCTTGGGATCGCCGAGGCCGATGAAGTCGCGCAGCAGGCCCTCGAGGTCGAGCGACTTGACACGTTTCTTCGGACGGAACAGGAAGTCGTAGCGCGAATCGTTGAACATCGCCTGGAAACGCACCAGGAACTCGTCGAACGCGCCGAACAGCGGGCCTTTGGTCTTGCCGAAGTCGAACTGCTGTTCGTTGGCCTGCTTGAAGTGCATGTACAGCTCTTTCAACGAGAAGAACACCGGTGAGTCGACCGACAGGCGATCGATGTTCAAGTCCTGGTTGCCTTTCTTGCGCAGCGCGTGCAGCACCTCGCGCATGAACGAGATCTGCAGCGACGCGTTCGGATCGGTGCGGTCGACGAGCAGGTCGACCAGCTCGGCATAGGTCAGCAGCCAGTAGGGTATCTCGAGGCTGCGCGCATCCACGTGGCGGACCATGTCGCCCGGAAACGCGCTGTGGAAGCGCCCTGCGGAATCGCGCCAGCCGTATTCGCCGTGCAGGTCGAGCAGTACGATATGCGCCTTCGGCATCAGCTTGACGGTGCGCTGCAGCAGGCTGCTGATCGCCCAGGACTTGCCCGAGCCGGACTGACCGAGCACGGCGATATGGCGGTTGAACAGCAGGTTGGGGTCGACGAAGACGCGCAGTTCGCCGCGTTGGCTGAGACGGCCGAGGTGCAGGCCGTAGCGACGCACGTTGTCGAACATCGCCTCGAGCTGGCCGCTCTCGGCCTGGTATACCGCCGTGCCGATCGGCGGGTAACGCCCGACGCCGCGGAAGAACTGGCCGTCGCTCGTGACCTCGCCGAGCGGCAGCAGGCGCATCAGGCGTGTCAGTTCGCCGGCGACGGCCTCTTCCCAGACGCGGATGATCTGGCACAGGACCTGTTCCTGGGCGCCACGTGCGATGACATAGGCGCCGACCTGGCCGACGGCGATGCGCTCGACGCCGAGTTGGCGGTACGGCGTGAACGCGTCCCCGGCCTCGCCGATGCGGGCGATGAAGCGGGCACCGGAAACGTCGATCAGCGTGCCAAGGCGTCCGGGATCCGAGTCTGTCATGGGCGTCCGTTCATGATGACCAGCGCGAGCAAGGATACCGTTTGTGCCGGCAATTCCCAAGGAGACGGTGTGGATGTCGGTGTCGCCGGCATCGCGTGGCGATCTGACATCGGGCCGCCACGCATTTAGAATGACCGCTGCTCTATCTGGAGGTCCAGCGTATGCCCCGAGTCACCGTGATCGGCGCCGGTTTTGCCGCTTTGACCGCGGTCCGTAAGCTGCGCGCCGCAGACGCCGGCCTGGATATCGACCTGATCGCACCGCAGCCGGCGTTCAACTACTACCCGGGGACGATCTGGATCCCGACCGGCCTGCGCGAACCCGGCGACCTGGTCGTGCCGCTGGACAACTTCTTCCGCCGGATGAACGTCAACTACCACCGGGCGTCCGCCCGGGGCCTGCGCGATGGCGGCCGGATCGTCGAGACCGACGACGGCGACGTCGCCAACGACGGCCTGATCATCGCGTGCGGCGGTCGCTTCATTCGCAAGCTGCCCGGAATAGAACACTCCTATCTGCCCTGTGGCGGCGTCGAGGTCATCGCCGAGATCCGCGACCGCCTGGCCGAGATGCCGGGCGGTACGCTGGCATTCGGATTCGCCGGCAACCCCAAGGAACCGGCCGCGATGCGCGGCGGCCCGGTGTTCGAGTTCCTGTTCGGCATCGATTCCTGGCTGCGCCGCGCCGGCCGCCGCGAGCGCTTCAAGCTGGTGTTCTTCACCCCCGCCGAGAAGCCCGGCCAGCGCCTCGGCCCGAAGGCCGTCGAGGGCCTGATGCGGGAGATGGCGAAGCGCGATATCGAGACCCACCTCGGGCACAAGCTCAAGGGCTTCGAGGCCGACAAGGTCATCACCGAGGGCGGCGAGTTCGCTGCCGACCTGATCCTGTTCATGCCCGGGATGACCGGCAACCAGTGGTTCGACAACACCGACCTGCCGCGCTCGCCGGGCGGCATGATCCAGGCCGACGCCCACTGCCAGGTCGACGGTTGGGACAAGGTCTACGTCGCCGGCGATTCCGGCAGCTTTCCCGGTCCGGAGTGGATGCCGAAGCAGGCGCACATGGCGGACCTGCAGGCCGCGGCGGCGGTCGCCAACCTGATGGACGCGTTCCAGGGCAGGCCGGCCAGCCACACGTTCAAGGCCGAGCTGCTGTGCATCGTCGACACGCGCTCGAGTGGCATGCTGGTCGCGCGCACCGCCAAGCGCAACATCGTGTTGCCGTCCTTCGTTGGCTTTCATTGGGCGAAGCGCCTGTTCGAATGGAACTACCTGCGCCAGTACCGCTGAGCCGGGCGCGCGGGCGTTGGCCGATGACCCGATTCACGGCGGCGGGCGCATGAGGATCGCGTTCGCTTCCTGTGCGAAGATCCAGAAACGGCCGCGACAGCCGGCGTGGAAGCGGATCGAGAAGGCGCGGCCCGACCTGCTGTTGCTGCTCGGCGACAACGTCTATGGCGGCACGCTTTCGCTGTCGTGGAAGCAATACCACAAGAAACTCGACAAACGCTATCGGCAGCAGTTTGCCGAGAAGCATTTCAAGCATCTGGTCGCACGAGTCCCATTGCACGCGACCTGGGACGATCACGATTTCGCCAAGGGCAACGACGTCAAGGGCGCCGAGGTCAAGGTCCGGCACAAGGACCGGTCGCGGGCCCTGTTCCACCGCCACATGCATTGCTCGACCAACCTGCCCGAGGTGTATCACGCGTTTACGCTCGGCGACGTCAAATTCATCATGCTCGACGGCCGCTACTATCGCGAACCGACCGCGCCGTCGGCGTCGATTCTCGGGGCGGAACAGGAACGCTGGCTGGAGCGCGAGCTGCAGCACGAACAGCGCTACACCGTCGTCTGCTCGGGCAGCTGTTTGACCAAGGGCGGCGAGCGCTGGGAGCGTTACGCGCAGTACTATTCGCGTTTCCTCGATCTCGCCAGGGACAGCCGGCGCCTGCTGTTTCTCGCCGGCGACATCCACAAGAACCGGCTGGTCGCTCACGACGGCTTCTTCGAGCTGATTTCGTCGGGCGTCGGCCGCGGCAAGCGCGACAACTACGGCATCGTCGATTTCGCCGATGACCACGTGCGCATCCGGCTGCGCGGCAACCGGGCGAAAGACAATCTCGATACCGTCATCGACGCCGCGACCTGGCGGCTGCGTGCCGCGCCATGACCGCGCCGTGACTGCTGCCTTCAGTCGCCTAACAGCAGCTTCAACGATATCGCCAGCGACACGACGACCAGCAGCGGCCTGATCAGCGCGGCGCCGTGACGGATCACCAGGTGTGACCCGATCCACGCGCCGACCATCTGCGCTGCGCCCATCGGCAGTCCGACCTGCCAGACCACCTCGCCCGCGGCCGCGAACACGACCAGCGAGCTGATGTTGCTCGTGAAGTTGAGGATCTTGGTACCGGCTGTTGCCCGGCGCAGGTTGTAACCGAGCAGCATGACGAACGCGGCCGCGAAGAACGTGCCCGTTCCCGGCCCGAAGAAGCCGTCGTAGAAGCCGACGCTGAAGCCGATCAGCAGCGCGAATGCGCCGAGGCTGATGCGGTGATGGGCGTCTGCGTCGCCGACCCGCGGCGACAGCAGGAAGTACAGCGCGAACGCGATCAGCAGCACCGGTACGATGTGCTCGAGGCGCTCGGAGCCGACGTGGCGCACCGTCAGCGTCCCGCCGACCGAGCCGACCGCGGTCATCAGCACCGGAAAACGCATCAGCGCGAGGTCGATCTCGCGTCGGCGGACGAACTGCAGCGACGCGGTGAAGGTCCCGAAAGTCCCCTGCAGCTTGTTGGTCGCGAGCGCCTGGACCGGCGGCAGCCCGGCCCAGAGCAGCGCCGGCAGCGCCAACAGCCCGCCGCCTCCGGCCATCGCGTCAATCAGTCCGGCCAGCAGTGCGACGAACACGAGCAGCATCAGCACGTCCGGCGAAACGATTTCCACAGCACGCCTCCTGCGGCGGGGCATCAGCAGGTCGCGGCCAGCCTACTGCCTTCAGTGTTGAACAAATGTGACGCCAATAGCTGTATCACGCAAAGGAGGCCACATGTGGTTTCGTGTCCGCGCCAGGACCGCTTCGATACTCGACGTGCCCGAGCACGGTGACACCGTCTCGCGGTATTTCGATGTCTTCCTGATCATACTGATCGTCGTCAACGTCGTCGCGGTGATCCTCGAATCCGTCGGTTCGCTGCGCGCGCGCTGGGCGGACGCCTTCTACACGATCGAGACCGTTTCGCTGGTGATCTTCTCGCTCGAGTACGTGCTGCGCGTATGGTCGATTGTAGATAATCGCTGGCGGCCCGAATACGCACACCCGGTCTGGGGACGGCTGCGCTTCATGCGCAGCCCGATGGCGATCATCGATCTCCTTGCCGTGGCGCCGTTCTGGCTCAGCATGTTCTTCCCGATGGATCTGCGCTTCCTGCGCGTCGTGCGCCTGCTCAGGGTATTGAAGCTGACGCGCTACTCGGCGGCCATGAACCTGTTGTTCGAGGTGTTGCGACAAGAGGCGAGGGTGATCGGCGCGGCGATGTTCGCGCTGTTCCTGACTCTGATCTTCACGGCCAGCGCGACCTACCTGGTCGAGACCGAGGCCCAGCCCGAGGCCTTTGCGAACATCCCGCAGGCGATGTGGTGGGCGATCGTGACCGTGACGACGGTCGGGTACGGCGATGTCGTGCCGATCACGCCGCTCGGCAAGGTGCTCGGCGCCGTGCTCGGCCTGATCGGCGTCGGTATGGTTGCGCTGCCGGCGGGCATCCTGGCGTCGGGTTTCAGCGATGCGCTGAACCGGCGCCGTAACAGCCTGCGCCGCGAATACCGGCGTGCCATGGAAGACGGCGTCGTCGATGCCGAGGAACGCGACCTGCTGAAGTCGCGCGCGGCCTCGTACAACCTGTCGGAGAACGAGGTCGACGATATCCTCGAACAGGACGATGCCGCGTCGCCGGCCGCGGCCGGCCTGTGTCCGCATTGCGGCAAGCCGCTGGGCGGCCAGGCCGCGCCGCCATCGACGTCGCGCTAGCGGCGACCAACCGTCACGCACCCCGATCGGGCGCAATTCCGCGCGTTCGCCAATCGAATCCATGCCGCCCGTTCCTCTAGAATAGGGGCCCGAACGGGATGTGGATCGGCGGATGAAAGCACTCTCTCTGCGCGGCTTGCGCAAGACCTATCGCAACGGCCACGAGGCGCTGTGCGGCATCGACCTCGACGTCGACGAGGGTGACTTCTTCGCGCTGCTCGGACCCAACGGTGCCGGCAAGTCCACGGCGATCGGCATCATCGCGTCGCTGGTCAACAAGAGCGCAGGTACGGTCGAGGTGTTCGGCCACGATCTCGACAGCCAGCCGTCGGCGGTTAAGTCGTGCATCGGCCTGGTGCCACAGGAATTCAACTTCAACCAGTTCGAACCGGTCGTCGAGATCGTCGTCAACCAGGCCGGCTACTACGGGATCCCGCGGCGCGATGCGTATCGCCGAGCCGAGGCGTCCCTAAAGCAGCTCGACCTGTGGGGCAAACGCGACGTGCAGGCCAGGGAGCTGTCGGGGGGCATGAAGCGCCGCCTGATGATCGCGCGGGCGCTGGTCCACGAGCCGCGTCTGCTGATACTCGACGAGCCGACCGCCGGGGTCGATATCGAGATCCGGCGATCGATGTGGGAGTTCCTGCGCGAGATCAACGCCAACGGCACGACGATCATCCTGACGACCCATTACCTCGAGGAAGCGGAGAGCCTGTGCCGCCATATCGCGATCATCAATCGCGGGCGGATCGCCGAACGCGCCCGCATGAGCCAGCTGCTGCGCCAGCTGCACACCGAGACCTTCGTCCTCGACGTGCGTGACGAGCTCGTCGACCTCGACGCGATCCCCGGCTTCACGATCCAGGTCGTCGACAGCACGACGCTCGAGGTGTCAGTGAGCCGGGACGCCGGCCTCGGGTCGCTGTTCGCGGCGTTGGGCGAACGCGGCATCGAAGTCGTCAGCCTGCGCAACAAGCAGAACCGCCTCGAGCAATTGTTCATCGACATGGTGCGCAACGGCGCCGACGCCGAGGGCTGCGCGCCGTGAACCGTGCCGTTGTTTACTGGACGGCCTTTCGGACCATCCTGACCAAGGAGATCCTGCGGTTTGCGCGAATCTGGGTGCAGACCGTGTTGCCGCCCGCAATCACGATGGCGTTGTATTTCGTGATCTTCGGCAAGCTCATCGGTTCGCAGATCGGCGACATGGAGGGATTCCGCTACATCGACTTCATCGTTCCCGGGTTGATCCTGATGTCGGTTATCTCGAACAGCTACGCCAACGTCGTGTCGAGTTTCTACAGCAGCAAGTTCCAGCGCAACGTCGAAGAACTGCTGATCGCGCCGTTGCCGAATTTCATCATCCTCGCCGGTTACGTCGCCGGCGGCGTGGCGCGCGGCGTGACCGTGGGCATCACGGTCACGCTGATCTCGCTGTTGTTCACCGATCTCGAGGTACACAGCTACGGGGTGACGCTGGCCGTCTTCGTGCTGACCTCGATTCTGTTCGCGACGGCGGGTTTCATCAACGCCGTCTACGCCAACAGTTTCGACGATATTTCGATCGTGCCGACATTCGTGCTGACGCCGCTGACCTACCTCGGCGGTGTGTTCTACTCGATCAACATGCTGCCCGACCTGTGGCAGGCCGTGTCGCTGGCCAACCCGGTCCTGTACATGGTCAACGCGTTTCGCTACGGCCTGCTCGGTTTCACCGATATCGCGATCTGGCAGGCGTTCTCGATCATTGTTGCCTTCATCGTCGCGCTCGGCCTGTTCGCGATGTGGCTGCTGGCCCGCGGCGTCGGCATCAAGTCCTGATGGCTGACCCACGATCCACGCCCGCGCCGCGCAAGACGTCACGTGCGCAATGGTCGTGGGCGCTGTACGACTGGGCCAACTCGGCGTTCGCGACCACCGTCATGGCCGGTTTCTTTCCGGTGTTCTTCAAGTCCTACTGGGCGGCCGGCATGCCGGTGACCGAGAGCACGGTGCGCCTGGGCACGGCCAATGCCGTCGCATCGCTGCTGGTCGTGCTGCTGGCGCCGCTGCTCGGCGTGCTCGCCGACCACAGCAGCCACAAGAAGCGCCTGCTGTTCTTTCTCGCGATGCTCGGGGCGCTGATGAGTGGCGGCCTGTTCCTGGTCAGCGAGGGCCAGTGGTTGTTCGCGGTGGCGCTGTACGTGCTCGGCGTGATCGGTTTCGCCGGCGGCAACGTCGCCTACGATGCGCTGCTCGTGGATGTCGCCGAGCGCGACCAGCTGGAACGTATCTCGGCGCTGGGATTCGCCCTCGGCTACCTCGGCGGCGGGCTGTTGTTCGCGGTCAACGTCGGCATGGTGCTGCAACCCGAGTGGTTCGGGCTGGACGACAAGGCCGAAGCGGTGCGCGTGGCGTTCTTGATGGTCGCGTTCTGGTGGGCGCTGTTCAGCCTGCCGGTGCTGCTGTTCGTGCATGAGCGGCCGCATGACCGACCGCGGCCGCAGCACGGTGCACGGCAGGCATGGCGTGAGTTCGCGGTGACCTGGCGGTTGCTGCGCCGGCTGCGCATGGCACTGGTGTTCCTGATCGCCTACTGGTGTTACATCGACGGTGTCGACACGATCATAAAGATGGCGGTCGACTACGGCCTGTCGCTCGGGTTCGCCGCCGAGAACCTGCTGACGGCGCTGCTGATCACGCAGGTCGTCGGCTTCCCGGCGGCGCTCGCCTTTGGCCGCATCGGCGACCGGATCGGCGCCAAGCGGGCGATCTGGCTGGCGCTGGCCGTATACGTGGTCGTTGTGTTCTGGGCAGCGCGGATGAACGCCAGCTGGGAGTTCTATGCGCTCGCGGTGGCCATCGGCCTGGTCCAGGGTGGCGTGCAATCCATGAGCCGGGCGTTGTTTGCGCGCCTGATTCCGCCGGAACACGCGGGCCGGTTGTTCGGTCTGTACAACATGATGGGAAAATTCGCCGCGATCGTCGGCCCGCTGCTGGTCGGCTGGGTAGGTGTGCTCAGCGGCAGTCCGCGGGTCGGGATCCTCAGCGTGCTGGTGCTGTTCGTGACCGGTGCCTGGCTGCTGGCACACGTCGACGTCGGGCGCGGCGAGCGCGAAGCGGCCGGGTTGTCGGAGCGATAGGTGGCACTGCTTATCACGATACTGCTGCTGTTATTGATCGTCTATCTGCCCCAGGTCTGGGTGCAGCGTGTCCTGGCGCGCTATCACCAGCGCAACGAGGACAACTTCCCGGGTACCGGCGGCGAGCTGGCGCGGCACCTGCTCAGGCGCTTCGGCCTCGACGATGTCGGCGTCGAGACGACCGATATCGGCGATCACTACGATCCGGAAGCGCGCTGCGTTCGCCTGACCGCGGACAAACACGACGGTCGCACGTTGACCGCGATCACCGTGGCCGCCCACGAATGCGGGCATGCGCTGCAGCATGCGGCCGCCGAGCCGCTGTTCATGTGGCGCACGCGACTCGCGCGGGCGTCGATCTGGGCGACCCGGATCGGCTCCTTCCTGCTGTTTGCGGCGCCGATGCTGGCGCTGATCGCGCGGGCACCGTCACCGGGTGTCGCGACGATGATCGGGGCGTTCCTGGTCATGGGTTTCGCGGTCGTCGTGCAGTTCGTGACATTACCGGTCGAACTCGATGCCAGTTTCGCCAAGGCCCTGCCGGTACTCGAGGCCGGTTACCTCGAGCCCGGGCAGGTCCCGGCGGCGCGGCGCATCCTGCGCGCCGCGGCCTGGACCTACGTCGCGGCCTCGCTGGCCAGCCTGCTCAATTTCTGGCGCTGGTTGGCCGTGTTGCGGCGCTGAGGCACGCGCCCGGCTGCCGGTTTTCCGCCTGTGTCGGCATTCCGCAGTCGTCAAAGCACTGACGCTCGTCCGGTGTAGTTCTGTAACTCCCTGAAAAATATCCCCAAAAACTCTCGATGTCGTGTGGCATAGGGATTGCAGAAGTGCGCGCAGAGGGTTTTTCGGTGCTGCGGCACGCTCGACAGGACGGTCTCGCGCAGATGGCGGATGACAAAGATATCGCGGAAGAAAGCCACGGCGGCGGCAAGAAGAAGCTGATCCTGATCGCCGCGGTCGCCGGGGTACTGTTGCTCGGCGGCGCGGCCGCGGCGTTCGTGCTGCTCGGCGGCGATGACGAGGCGGTCGACGGCGGCGAGGAGGTCGCGGTCGAGGAATTCGATCCGGTCTACCACAAGCTCGACCCCGAGTTCGTCGTCAGCCTGCCGCCCGGCGGTCCCGCCGGCATGCTGCAGATCGCTATCCAGGTCATGACCCGGAACCCGTCGGTCATCGACACCCTGCAGGCCAACGACCCGATGATCCGCCACCACCTGCTGAACCTGCTCGAGGCGCAGTCGGCCGCGGCGCTGCTGACGCTCGACGGCAAGAAGGCGCTGCAGACCGCGGTCAGCGACCTGCTCGGTGAGAAGCTCGTAGAACTCGACGAGCCGGGGACGATCAAGGGCGTGTTCTTTACCCAGTTCGTGTTGCAGTAGCCATGTCCAGTTCCGATCTGCTCTCCCAGGACGAAATCGATGCGCTGCTGCACGGCGTGGACAGCGGCGACGTCGAGACCGGCACCGACGAGGTGCTCGATCCGAGCGAGGCAAGAAGCTACGACTTCACGAGCCAGGACCGGATCGTCCGCGGTCGCCTGCCGACGCTGGAGATGATCAACGAGCGCTTTGCCCGCTACTTCCGCACGAGCCTGTTCAGCATGCTGCGCCGCAGCGCCGACATCTCGGTCTCCGGCGTGCAGATGCTCAAGTTCTCCGAGTTCGTCCACAGCCTGTTCGTCCCGACCAGCCTGAACATCACCAAGGTCGCGCCACTGCGCGGCAAGTCGCTGTTCGTACTCGATCCGAAGCTGGTGTTCAGCGTCGTCGACAGCTTCTTCGGCGGCAGTGGGCGGTTCCATACCAAGATCGAGGGTCGCGATTTCACGCCAACCGAGCTGCGCGTCGTGCAGATGCTGCTGAATATCGCTTTCGGCGATCTCAAGCAGGCCTGGCAACCGGTCCTCGACATCGAGTTCACCTACATGAACTCCGAGGTCAATCCGCAGTTCGCCAACATCGTGTCGCCGTCCGAGGTCGTCGTCGTCACGACCTTCAACGTCGATCTCGAGTCCGGCGGCGGTGACCTGTACATCTGCCTGCCGTACTCGATGCTCGAGCCGATCCGCGACCTGCTCGACGCCGGCGTACAGAGCGATCGCGGTGAGCGCGACGAACGCTGGGAATTGGCAATGCGCGAAGAGGTCATGGGGGCGAGCGTCGAGATCAGCTCGATCTTCGGTGAGGCGACGCTGCCGCTGCGCGTCCTCGCCGGCCTGCAGGTCGGCGACGTGATTCCGATCGACGTGCCGGAGGTGGTCGAAGTCTGCGCCGAGGAACTGCCGATCTTCCGCGGCCAGATCGGCATCCACAACAACAGCTACGCCGTGAAGATCACGGAGTGGATAGAGCGCAACAGCACGCGACAGCTTCACGAACTGATCAGCACGTCGTCGCGCGATGAAGGTACCAGCCTGGTACCGGGTAACCAAGCCTGAAGGGGCGGGACGAGACATGAGCGAAGACAACAAGGGCGCGGACGAGGCGCTCGCCGACGAATGGGCTGCCGCGCTCGAAGAGCAGACGCCCGGCGACGACGCCGCGGCTGCGGCCGCCCAGGCCGCCCAGTTCGAGGAGCTGCAGGCAGAGATCGGTGCGGCAGGCGCGGGCGACGTCAAGATCGACGCGATTCTCGACGTACCGATAACCATCGCGATGGAGATCGGCAGGTCGCGGATCAACATTCGCAACCTGCTGCAGCTCAACCAGGGGTCTGTCGTCGAACTGGACCGCCTCGCCGGCGAGCCGATGGACGTCTTGGTCAACGGTACGCTGATCGCGCAGGGCGAGGTCGTCGTCGTCAACGAGAAGTTCGGCATCCGCCTGACCGACATCGTCAGCCCGGCCGACCGCGTCAAGAAACTCGGCGGCTGACGCCCGTGGCGTCGCCGGCATCACCGTAGCTGTGTGCAGCGCGTGACCATCATGCATCGCCTCATGGTATTCCCGTTCGCGTACCTGGCATCGGCCACGGCCGATGCGACGCCCGACGACGCCGGCGCGCGGCTCGTCGAATCGCCGCTCAGCAGTGCCAACCTGATCGAGACCGGCCTTGGGCTGGCATTCGTGCTCGCCGTGATGCTGGCCATTGCGTGGTTGGTCAAGCGCTACGGTCAAGTGCCCGGTATCGGCAAGGGCCAGGTGCAGATCCTCGGCGGTGTCTCGCTCGGGGCGCGCGAAAAGGCCGTTCTCTTGTCCGTGGAAGGTCGCCGCCTGCTGGTCGGCGTCGCGCCAGGTCGGGTCCAGACACTGGCGGACCTCGGCGAGTCGGCGGTCACCGAGCGCAGCTTCGCCGAGCAGCTCGACACGGTGACGGCATCGCCGAGGGAGGGTTCGACATGAAATGGCTGGTCGCGGTCGTCGCCATGCTGGCCGCACCGGCGCTCGTGGCAGCACCGGGCATCGATGCCGTGACGGTCACGCCGGGCCAGGACGGCGAGCAGACCTATACGCTGTCGATACAGGTCCTGCTGCTGATGACGGCGCTGAGCATGCTGCCCGCGGCGCTGATCCTGATGACGTCGTTCACGCGCATCGTCATCGTGCTGTCGATCCTGCGCCAGGCCCTGGGTACGGCGCAGACGCCGTCCAACCAGATCCTGATCGGCCTGGCGCTGTTCCTGACCTTCTTCATCATGAGCCCGGTCCTCAGCGAGATCTACCAGACGGCGCTGGCGCCGTACCTGGCCGACGAGATCAGCGCGAGCGCGGCAGTCGACGCGGCCCAGTTGCCGCTGCGCGAGTTCATGCTGGCGCAGACCCGCGACGACGACCTCGCGCTGTTCGCGCGCATCTCCGGCCATGAGTCGTTCGAACGCGAGTCCGACGTACCGTTCACGCTTTTGATGCCGGCGTTCGCGACCAGCGAGCTGAAGACGGCGTTCCAGATCGGCTTCCTGCTGTTCATCCCGTTCCTGGTCATCGACCTCGTCGTTGCCAGTGTGCTGATGTCGATGGGGATGATGATGCTGTCGCCGCTGATCATCTCGCTGCCGTTCAAGATCATGTTGTTCGTACTGGTCGACGGCTGGGCCCTGGTGCTCGGCACGCTGGCGACCAGTTTCTACGTCTAGGGGTACGCCGATGGATGCCGACACTGTCGTTACCGTGGGTCGCCAGGCGATGACCGTCACGATGCTGCTGGCCGCGCCGATACTGCTCGCGTCGCTCGCCGTCGGCCTGATCATCGCGATGTTCCAGGCGGCAACGCAGATCAACGAGATGACGTTGAGCTTCGTCCCGAAGCTGATGGTCGTGGCGCTGGTGATGCTGGTGGCCGGGCCGTGGATGCTGCGGCAGATAACCGGCTTCATGTTGCGCCTGGTCGACAACATCCCGTACCTGATCGGATAGATGGAGTTCACAGAGCAACAGCTCAGCCAGTGGCTGGCCGATTTCTTCTGGCCGCTGGTGCGCATCGCGGCAATGCTGATGGCGGCGCCGATCTTCAACATCCGGCAGATTCCGATCCGGTTCCGCATGCTGATGGCCGTGTTGATCACGGTCCTGGTGCAGCCGGTGTTGCCGCCGTCACCGCTGGTCGAGGTGTTCTCGACCGATGCCCTGTTGATCCTCGTACAGCAGATCGCGATCGGTGCGGCGCTGGGATTCCTGATGCAGATGGCGTTCAACGCACTGATCTTCGGCGGCCAGGTCATGGCCTACAGCATGGGGTTAGGCTTCGCCAACATGATGGACCCGGCCAACGGCGTGCAGGTGCCGGTGGTCGCGCAGTTCTGGCTGATCCTCGCGATGCTCGCCTTCCTGATGATGAACGGCCACCTGGTGCTGATCGGCGCCATCGTCGACACCTTCGTCGTGTTGCCGATCGCGGCCGACGGCCTGACCCGTGCCGGCCTGTGGGAACTGCTCGGCTGGGCGTCGCGGATGTTTGCTGCCGGCCTGGTCATGGCAATGCCGGTGATCGTGTCGCTGCTGCTGATCAATGTCGGCATGGGCGTCGTGTCGCGCGCCGCCCCGCAGCTGAACATCTTCGCGATAGGCTTCCCGATCACGTTGATGATGGGCTTCGTGCTGATCTGGATCACGCTGCCGCAGGTGATCGCGAACTTTGCCGGGCTGGTCGGCGAGACGTTCGAGCGTTCGGCCGTGGTATTGCGGGCGGGGTAGGCGGTCATGGCGGAGAATCAGGACGGCCAGGAAAAATCCCAGGAACCCACAGCCAAGCGCCTGGCCGACGCGCGCAAGAAGGGCCAGGTGCCGCGTTCGCGCGAACTCAACACGATGGCGATCACGATGCTCGGGCTGGCGTCGATCATTGCGATGGGCCCGCACCTCGCCAGCGGGTTCCACACGCTGTTTTCCGAGCAGTTCGTGCTCGGGCGCCGTGACATGTTCGATACCTCGGCGATGATGGCACACCTGGTCAAGGCGATCGGCGATGCGCTGCTGATGTTGACGCCGTTCTTCGGCGTGATGCTGGTGGTCGCGGTGTTGTCGTCGGTCGCGCTCGGCGGGTTCAACGTCAGTTTCGAGGCGATGCAGCCGAAGCTGTCGAAGATGGATCCGATCAAGGGTCTGAAGCGGTTGTTCTCGGTCAAGGGACTGATGGAGCTGGTCAAGTCGCTCGGCAAGTTCGTCTTAGTTGCATCGGCCACCGTCGTCGTCCTGCACACGCTGTCGGACGAGCTGTTGGGGCTCAGTCAGCTCGGTACCACGCAGGCGATCGGCAAGGGCATGACGATGGTTGCCTGGTCGGCGGTGCTGCTGGCCTCGACCTTGATAGTGATGGCACTGATCGACGTGCCGTTTCAGCTCTGGCAGCACAAGCGCGACCTCAAGATGACGCAGCAGGAGGTGCGCGACGAGCTCAAGGAGACCGAGGGCAAGCCCGAGGTCAAGGGCCGCATCCGCCAGATGCAGCGCGAGATGGCCCAGCGCCGGATGATGCAGGAAGTGCCGAACGCCGATGTGGTCGTCACCAACCCGACCCACTACGCCGTAGCACTGCGTTACGACCCCGACGAAATGCACGCGCCGATCGTAATCGCGATGGGCAAGGACCTGGTCGCGGCCACCATTCGCGACGTCGCCGCGGCCAACGACGTGCCGCAGGTCGAGGCGCCGATGCTGGCACGTGCGATCTACTTCAATACCGAACTCAACCAGACCATTCCCGCGGCGTTGTTCCTCGCCGTCGCCCAGCTGCTCGCCTATGTCTTCCAGCTGCGTGCATACGGCGAGATCGGCGGCGACATCCCGACACCGCCACAGGACTACCCGGTGCCCGAGGAATACCGGCATGACTGATCTTCGCCGCCAGGTCCGGCCGGGAGTGCGTTGATGGAACAGGTCATGGGGGCATTCCGTCAGGTCGGCGCGCGCGGCATGGGCGCGCCGCTGGTGATCCTGATGCTGCTGGCGATGGTCGTCGTGCCGTTGCCGCCGTTCCTGCTCGACCTGTTCTTTACGTTCAACATCGCGTTGTCGCTGGTCGTGCTGCTCGTGACCGTGTACGCGCTGCGCCCGCTGGACTTCGCGATGTTTCCGTCGATGCTGCTGATTGCGACCTTGCTGCGACTGGCGCTGAACGTCGCGTCGACCCGCGTCGTGCTGCTCGAGGGCCACAACGGCGGCGATGCCGCGGGCAAGGTCATCGAGGCCTTCGGCGAGTTCGTGATCGGAGGCAACTACGCGGTCGGCCTGGTCGTGTTCGCGATTCTCGTGATCATCAACTTCGTCGTCGTCACCAAGGGCGCCGGACGCGTGTCCGAGGTGTCGGCACGGTTCACGCTCGACGCGATGCCGGGCAAGCAGATGGCGATAGACGCCGACCTGAACTCGGGCCTGATCGACCAGGACGAGGCGCGCGCGCGTCGCGACGACGTCGCGCGCGAGGCCGATTTCTACGGCGCCATGGACGGTGCATCGAAGTTCGTCCGCGGCGACGCCGTCGCCGGCATCCTGATCCTGCTGATCAACATCATAGGCGGCCTGTCGATCGGCATGGGCCAGCACGATCTCGATTTCAGTACCGCGATCCGCTTCTATGCGCTGTTGACGATCGGCGACGGCCTGGTCGCGCAGCTGCCGTCGTTGCTGCTGTCGACGTCTGCCGCGATCATCGTCACGCGGGTGTCGACGGCCGAGGACCTCGGCAACCAGGTGCAGACCCAGCTGCTCGACAACCCACGCGCACTCGCGATCACGGCGACGATACTCGTGCTGCTGGGTCTGATCCCGGGCATGCCGAACCTGGTGTTTCTGTTGCTCGGTGGCGCCGTTGGCGGCCTGGCGTACATGATCGCGCGCCGCAAACAGGAGGCGCAGACCGCCGTCGAGCCGGAGGTCGCGGCCGCTGTGGCGACGCCGGAGAGCAGCGGCGAGACCCGCGAACTGACATGGCAGGACGTGCAGCCGGTCGACGTCATCGGGCTCGAGGTCGGCTACCGGCTGATACCGCTGGTCGACCGTGAGCAGGGCGGCCAGCTGATGAATCGGATCAAGGGCGTGCGCCGCAAGCTGTCGCAGGAACTCGGCTTCCTCGTGCAATCGGTGCACATCCGCGACAACCTCGACCTGACGCCGAACGCCTACCGCATCACGCTCAACGGCGTACCGGTCGGCGAATCCGACGTCTTCGTCGATCGCGAGATGGCGATCAATCCCGGCAAGGTGTTCGGTGAGCTCAAGGGCATGCCGACCGAGGATCCGGCCTTCGGCCTCGACGCGGTCTGGATCGAGGCCGGGCAGCGCGACCAGGCCCAGGCCCTCGGCTACACCGTCGTCGATGCCAGCACCGTCGTCGCCACGCATCTCAGCGAGTTGCTGCAGTCGCATGCGCACGAACTGCTCGGTCACGACGAGGTGCAACAGCTGCTCGACAACCTCGCGCAGATCGCGCCCAAGCTGGTCGAGGACCTGGTTCCCAAGCTGCTGCCGCTGGCGGTCGTGTTGCGGGTGCTGCAGAACCTGCTGCAGGAGGGCATTCCGATCCGCGACATGCGGACGATCGCCGAGACGTTGGCCGAACAGGCCACCAAGTCGCAGGACGCGACGGCATTGACCGCGGCGGTGCGCGTCGCGCTGTCGCGCTCGATCGTGCAGCAGGTCGTGGGTCCGGTTGGCGAGGTGCCGGTCATCGTGCTCGAACCGGGACTCGAACGCCTGCTGCAGCAGACGCTGGCCAACGCCGGGGACGACGGTGCCGGCGTCGAGCCGGGCATGCTCGAGCAGCTGCAGACGGCCTTGCAGAGCACCGCGCAGCAGCAGGAGGTCAGCGGCCAGGACAGCGTGCTGCTGGTCGCCGCCGCCATTCGACCGTGGATGGCGAAGTTCGCACGCCACAGCGTGCCCGGCCTGCGCGTGCTGTCCTACAACGAGATCCCGGACAACCGCCAGATCAAGGTCGTCAGCACGATCGGCCGCAACGATCAGGACGCCTAGTGTCCTGTTCCACGAGTCACGTATCGCTCAGAACGCCACCGGTGCGCTGCTGCCAGGCGCGTTCGCGTGCGAATAGTCGGCCTATGCGGAGCGGACGCAACACCGCAGCGGCGTGCGGGTGGCGTTCCCTTCGGGCGCTGCCTGAATGACTTACGGCGGTGGTTCGCTCACTCGCGTTAGCGTCGGCTAGCACTCGATCGCGTGTCGTGCCGTCAGTCATTGAGGCAACGCTGAGTGACACGTTACTTGTGGAACAGGGCACTGGCCCGTCCGCGTTGGCCGACCGCACCGCTGCCAGGCCTGTGTCGGCGGGCGTCGTCGACGCCACGCCAAAGGCCTGGCAGCGGGTTGGCCCAGGCAGACGGGCCAGTGCCCTGTTCCGCAAGTAACGTGTCACTCAGCGCTGCCTCAATGACTGACGGCACGACACGCGATCGGGTGCCAGCCGACGCTAACGCGAGTGGGCGTAACACCGCCGTAAGTCTTTGGGGCAGCGCCCGAAGGGAACGCCACCCACGCGCTGCTGCGGTGTTGCGTCCGCTCCGAATAGGTCGAC
>JASJCU010000159.1 GCA_030065815.1 Gammaproteobacteria bacterium
GGCGAGGGGCAAGTCGTCGGGGGCCTTTTCTTTTGGGTACTTTTCTTTGGGCAAGCAAAGAAAAGTACCGCGGGCGCGCTCCGCCGAGCGCTTTCAAAAATCATCCCGCGCGTCAGCGCGAACAAAAAAAACACCCTCCGCGTCGGATCAGCAGCAATAGCGTTTGGAACGGCCGCGATAACGTGCCGCCGTGCACAAAAATCGTGCCGCGTGAGGTAAGACCGCAGCCACCCGAACTGAATCCGTCTCACCCGGCCGATCCCACGGATCAGCAACGCCGCACGTCGACGAGTCACGCCGCCGCACCTCCGCGTGACCCAGGTCGCGCACCCCACGACACCGTTTGATAGGCTCATCCCATGGTCGCACCCGAGCCGCATCACCACGACCTGGTCGCCTGTCCCGACTGCGATCTGTTGCAGCGTCTGCCGGTTGCCGCGGCGCGGGCGCGCCTGGCATGCCCGCGTTGCGGCTGCGTCCTCGATCACGGCGGTCGCGACCCGGTCGCGGTGCCGCTGGCGCTCGGCCTCACCGCGCTGATCCTGTTCGTCGTCAGCAACAGCTATCCGCTGCTCGAGTTTGCGCTCAGCGGTCAGCGCGACAGCACCTACCTGCTCGCCGGGATCGCGCAGCTGTACGCGCAGAATGCGCCGCTGCTCGCCAGCGTCGTGCTGTTTACGACCGTGCTTGCACCGCTGCTGCATATCGGCCTGCTGATCTACATCTACCTGCCGCTGCAGCTCGGGCAGCGTCCACCGGCCTTCGCCGCTGCGCTGCATGCAGCGCGGGTCATCGTGCCGTGGAGCATGCTCGAGATCTTCCTGCTCGGTGTGATCGTCGCGTCGGTCAAGCTCGCCGAGCAGGCGAGCATCGCCGCCGGGCCGGCCGCGTGGTCGCTCGGGCTGCTGATCGTCGTGCTCGCCGCGGCATCCACCCAGGTCCACCCGCAGCGCCTGTGGGACCGCGTCGCATGAACGCGGCCGAGGATGGGCACCGCCCGGTACCGGGTGATGCGCTGGTCGCCTGCCACAGCTGCGGCCTCGTGAACCGCTGCCCGGCCGCGTGCGGCGGCGTCCGCTGTGCGCGCTGCGCTGCCCGCCTGGCGCGGCGCATCCCGCGCAGCCTGTCGCGCAGCTGGGCCTTTCTGATCGCCGCCGTGATGCTCTACCTGCCGGCCAACCTGCTGCCGATCATGCACGTGACGTCGTTCGGCCGGACCCGTTCGGACACGATCCTCAGCGGCGCCGAATTCCTGCTGATCAGCGGCATGTGGCCGCTGGCGCTGATCGTGTTCGTCGCCAGCATCCTCGTGCCCCTGGCAAAGATGGTCATCCTCGGCTACCTGCTGCTGTCGGTGCAGCGCCGATCGCCGACCCGGGCCCTCGACCGCACACGCCTGTATCGCTTCACCGAGTTCGTCGGCCGCTGGTCGATGGTCGACATCTTCGTCGTCACCGTGCTGGTCGCGCTGGTCCACCTCGGCGCCGTCGCCGAGATCGCGGCCGGCCCCGGCGCGCTGTTCTTCGCCGCCGTCGTGATCCTGACCATGCTGGCCGCGATCACTTTCGATCCGCGCCTGATCTGGGATAACGTTGCTGTCGATGGCCGATCCCGAACCGACTGATGCCGCACGTCGCGCCGCGCCGGCCGACGACCTGCCCGTTGCCCGGGTCGACGGCGGACGCCGGGTCTCGCTGGTCTGGCTGGTCCCGCTGGTCGCGCTGCTCGCGGCGCTGTGGCTCGGCTACCGCGCCCATCAGCAGCAGGGCCCGCTGATCACGATCGCGTTCCAGACCGCCGAGGGCCTGGATGCCGGCAAGACACCGGTGCGATTCAAGGATGTCGACATCGGTGTCGTCGAGACGATCGACCTGACCGCGGACCTGGCGCAGGTGCTGGTGCGGGCGCGCCTGAACAAGCCGATGGCGCGCTACCTCAACGAGCGCGCACGCTTCTGGGTCGTGCGGCCGCGCCTCGACCGCGGCCAGGTGTCTGGTCTGGGCACCCTGGTCGGCGGCGCCTACATCGCGGCCGATCTCGCCGTTGGCGACGGAAGCCAGGAGCGCTTCGAGGGCCTGGAGTCGCCGCCGATCGTCACCGCGGCTGCGCCCGGGCGTGCGTTCACGCTGCTCGCCGACAATCTCGGTTCGCTGACCGAGGGCTCACCGGTGTTGTACCTGGGGATCGAGGTCGGACGCGTCGTCGGCTATGCACTGCGCGCCGACCGCACGGTCGAGATCCAGGTGTTCGTCGATGCCCCGCACGACGCCGCCGTCGACGTGGCGACGCGGTTCTGGAACGTCTCCGGCCTCGGCCTGTCGCTGGACGCTACCGGGATCCGGCTCGACAGCGATTCGCTGACCGCGCTGCTGCGCGGCGGCGTCGCGTTCGACAACGCGGACGGCGCAACCGGCGCGCCGGTCGCGGCCGGCCGCGAGTTCGTGCTGTATGCCGACCGTGCATCGGCGCTGGCCGAGCGCTTCGATCACCGCGAGCTGTGGCAGCTGACCTTTTCCGGATCGGTACGCGGTCTCGTGACCGGGGCACCGGTCGAGTTTCGCGGCATCCGCATCGGCGAGGTCGTTGATATCACCGTCGACCTCGATGGCGCCGCCCGCGGTGCCGAGATCCCGGTCACGATTGCGATCGAACCGGCGCGCCTGGGTGCCGTCGACCGTGAGCTCGCCGACCGCGAGGCGCAGCGGCGCCTGTGGGACGAACTGGTCGGCAACGGCCTGCGCGCGCAGCTGAAGACCGGCAACCTGCTGACCGGCGCCCGCTACGTCGACTTCGATTTCTACGCCGACGACCCGCCGCGCGAGATCGCCTGGGGAGGCGACATGCCACGCCTGCCGACGGTGCCGACGCCGCTCGACGAGCTCAGCGGCCTGCTGAGCAAGCTCGCCCGCCTGCCGCTCGACCGCATGGGCGACGATCTGGCGAGCAGCCTCGCCGCGCTGCGCGACACCATGGGTGCGACCAACCGGCTGCTCGGCCGGCTCGATCGCCAGACCGCGTCCGAGCTCGACGCGACGCTGGTGCAGACCCGCCAAACGCTGGCCGCGGTGGAGAAGACGCTGGCGCCGAACGCGCCGCTGCAGTCCGAGGCCTACCGGGTGCTCAACGAACTCAGCGCCGCGGCGCGCTCGCTGCGCATCATGGCCGACTACCTGGAGCGCCATCCCGAGGCCCTGCTGCGCGGCAAGGGGGGCGAGGACCCATGATCCGGCCGACCGCGCTGCTGCTGGTCTCGACGCTGCTGGCGGCGTGCACGACGACCCCCGAGGCGACGTTCTACCGCCTCGGCGGCAGCGACGCGACCGCGGCCGCTGCGCTGTCGACGGTGTCGCTGTCGATCGGCCCGATCGAGCTGCCGCAGTACCTCGACCGGCCGCAGATCGTCAGCCGCGATGGCGCCAACCGGCTGCGCATCGACGAATTCCACCGCTGGGGCGGTTCGCTGCAGGAGGAGATCCATCGGCTGCTCGCCGCACGGCTCGGCGAGCGCCTCGCTACCCAGCGGATCTACCGCTATCCGAGCCGCATCGTCGCGCAGACCGACTACCGGATCGCCATCGATGTGCGGGTATTCGACGGCGTGCTCGGCGGCGCGGTGCAGCTCGATGTCGCTTGGTCGCTGATCGACGATCGCAGCGCCGACGTCCTGGTCGTACGCCGCAGTCGCCACGTCGGCGACGCCGCGGGCGCCGACTATGCGGCCTACGCGGCGGCACTCGGCAGTCTGCTGGAGCGGCTCGCCGACGACCTCGCGGCGGCCATTGCCGCGGCAAAGAAAAACCCGCCGGGGGCGGCGGGTTAACTCAAAATGTCAGGAGGAGTGAGATCCCACGCGACAGGGTCCAACGGCGGCCGTGTCGCGTTGGATTGAGTGTGGTGCATCGTTTTGGTGCGTGCTTTGATCCGCCTCAATTCATCATCAGTTTCTGATCTTCCGATGCTGTCCGCGCAGCGCCGTCGGCCGGCTCGGCGGTCGCGGCTGTGCGCGGGGCTTGGGGTGCGTCCGGCTTGGCGGTAGGATTGTCGCAGGGCCGGCCGCCGCAGACGGCGTGGCGACCTGCCGAATAAATCCATAAATCAGCCGCTTGGAGCGGCGCCCAGCGCGTGTCGAGACGTCACTGGTGAATGTAGCGATTGGTTTATTAGTGAAAACCGATATATTTTGCACGCCTGGCAAGTCTGGACGCGTCCGCGCCTGGTGAAACGCATGTCGCACGGCGAACCCGAAAAACCCAAGCACAGCCTGTTTCCCGACAGCTGGGTCGTCGGTCCGGCGGCCGCCGCGCTGGCAAAGGACGGCGACGGCGTGCTCGTCGATGAGCGCGCCGCGGCAGACGCGGCGCGCACGCGGCAGGCCGCGCCGACCGCCGATGCTGCATCCACCGCCGAACCCGCAGCTAACCCGGATGCGCTGCCCGCGCCGGCCGCGGGCGACGAGGTCGGCGACGACAACGTGGTGTCGCCGGCGGTCACGCCGTCGCCGCGCGCCGAGCAGCGGCCGGGGCGCGGTGCGCCGATCGCCGAGATGGCGGCGCGCGTGGCGCGATCGCAGGCGGCGGCCGATGACGCCGCACCGCCGCGTGCGGCGGTGCCGGCGCGGGAACTGACCCGTGAACAGGAGATCGCCGAGCTGCGCGCCGAGAACGAACGCCTGCGTCGGCAGATCGAGGAGAGTCGCCGCGGCCGGCCCGAACCTGCGGCCGCGGCCACGCCGATCGACGCCGCCGGCGCGGCGCTGTCGCTGCCGCTCAGCGATGATCAGCGGCGCCACCAAGAAACCGGCGCCGCGCGCCCGGCATGGCGCCAGGCACTGGCCGTGCTGTTGTTCGTTGCGGTGGCCGGCGCGCTGGCGGCGAGCTGGATGGCGGCGCAGCGCCTCGCCGATCTCGACGGCAGCCTGCCGCAGCGCGTCGACGTGTTGCGCGCCGAGCTGGCCGACGGCACGGGCTCGATGCCGCAGCGCGCGATTGCGCGGCTGATCGTCGCCACCGACGGACTGGCCGGAAAGGTCTCCGGCCTCGTCGAGCAGGCGGCAGGGACGTGGCGGGCGACCCGCGCGGCGCCGGCCGACCCGCCGCCGGCCGGTGCGTCAGCCGGTCCGGCCGACTGACGGGCGGCCGCGCCGCCGCGTCGCGCTGGGTGTCAGTTGCTGTCGGCCTCGACCAGGACCGGCGCGCCGCGCTTCAGCGCCGACAGGTCCCACTTGCACTGGCGCTCGACGACGGCGAACAGCTGGGCGTCCGACTTGTGCAGCATGTTCAGCGTCGGGTCGCTGTCGCCGGGCTTCGGGCGCTGGTCCCAGATGTGTTTCGGTGACAGGCGGCACGGCTTCTTGTAGCGCGCCGGGTAGTGCGCCTCGGCAAACTTGGTCTGGCCCCAGACCCGCGCCCGGCGCGCTACAAGAAGCCGTGCCGCCTGTCACCGAAACACATCTGGGACCAGCGCCCGAAGCCCGGCGACAGCGACCCGACGCTGAACATGCTGCACAAGTCGGACGCCCAGCT
>JASJCU010000042.1 GCA_030065815.1 Gammaproteobacteria bacterium
GGTGTGTCGGCTTGTCCAGCGACGGCTTCGGCAGGGGCTCACGTGCGGAAGTGGTCGAAGCCACCGGGCACCTCCTGGCTCACGCGGCGTCGCGCTGGTCTATCCCGACGGCCGCGTGAGCCAGGAGGTGCCCGGTGGCTTCGACCACTTCCGCACGTGAGCCCCTGCCGAAGCCGTCGCTGGACAAGCCGACACACCTGCTCGCGTTCGGCTTCGGCGCCGGCTGTTCGCCGAAGGCGCCGGGCACCATGGGCACCTTGCTCGCGGTCGCTCTGTACCTGCCGCTGTCGCAGCTGTCGCCGGCCGGGTATGCGCTGGCGCTGGTCATCATCGTCGTCGCCGGCGTCTGGCTGTGCGACCGGGCGTCGCAGGACCTCGGCGTACACGACCACCCCGGCATCGTCTGGGACGAGATCGCCGGCTATCTGCTGACGATGGTCGCGGCACCGCCGGGCTGGTTGTGGATCGCCGTGGGCTTCGGCTTGTTCCGCCTGTTCGACATCTGGAAACCCTGGCCGATCGGCTGGTTGGACCGCCGTGTGCGCGGCGGCCTGGGCATCATGCTCGATGACCTGGTCGCCGGCGTGTTCGCGGCCGCCTGCCTGCAGCTGTTGGCGCTGTGGCTATCATGAGGGGGACACCGCTCGGCCGCCGGGGCTGCGCGGCCGGCCCCCGACGGAGGACGTGGATGCGCGCGATCGTGTGGTTGTTCGGACTGGCACTGCTGGGCGCCGTGATCGGCGCCAACGCACTGGCGGCGCCGTCGGTGCGCGTGCTGGCGCTGTTCCCCGGCAAGGCCATGCTCGAGATCGACGGCAAGCGCAAGGTCCTGGCGGCCGGCGAGCGCGGCCCGCAGGGCGTGCGCCTGGTCAGCGCCGACACGCGCGAGGCGGTCGTCGAGATCGACGGCCGACGCGAGACCCTGCGCCTCGGATCCGCCGTCAGCGCGACCTACAAGGCCCCGGAGACGAACGAGATTCGCGTGCTGAAACGCAACGGCGGCTATTTTCTCGACGGCCTGATCAACGGCCGGCCGGTGCGCTTCCTCGTCGACACCGGTGCGACCAGTGTGGCGCTCAGCGAGGTCGAGGCGCGGCGGCTCGGCATCCAGCATCGACTCGAAGGCACCGCCGTCGGTGTCGGGACCGCCGGTGGCACGGCGCGCGCGCACGCGATCTCGCTACGCTCGCTGAGCGTCGGCGGCGTCCGTCTCGACGACGTGCGCGCCGTCGTCATCGAGGGCGAAAGCCCGCGCCACGTGCTGCTGGGCATGAACGTGCTGTCACGTTTCGACATCGACCAGCGCGACAACCTGCTGATCCTGCGCAGCAAATTCTGACGGCTTCTGCGGAGGGGGATGGGAACGCAGAAGGCGCGGAGACGCGCGGAGAACGCTGAGTTTTGCCGGGTTGAAGCAGCCGTAGCGCGTTGGCTGATTTCACCGCCGAATTCGGACCTACGCCGATTTGGTCGCGATGGCGCACAGTACTGGTCCCTGTCCGTGCGTGCCTCAGGCCGAAGTCACAGAAGGAATCTCTGCGACCTCCGCCTATCCCCGCGCCCTCTGCGTTCCTTGTCGAGCGCAGCCGTCAGGCCTGGGCCGTCGCCTCGGCCTCTTTGTCGCGCTCGATCAACGCGTACGCGGAATGGTTGTGGATCGATTCGAAGTTCTCGGCCTCGACCGTGTACGCGCAGATGCGCTGGTCGGCGTTGAGGCGCGCGGCGACGTCACGGACCATGTCCTCGACGAACTTCGGGTTGTCGTAGGCGCGCTCGGTCACGTACTTCTCGTCGGGGCGCTTGAGCAGTCCGAACAGCTCGCACGAGGCCTCGGACTCGACGATATCGATCAACTCCTCGATCCACAGGAAGGTGCAGGTGCGCACGGTCAGCGTGACGTGCGAGCGCTGGTTGTGGGCGCCGCGGTCGGAGATCGACTTGGAGCACGGGCACAGGCTGGTCGTCGGCACGACGACCTTGATGTACATCTCCGGCTTGCCGTCGCGAATCTCGCCGATCAGCGTGACCTCGTAGTCGAGCAGGCTCTCGACGCCGGAGATCGGTGCCCGCTTGTTGACGAAGTACGGGAACGACATCTCGATGTGGCCGTGCTCGGACTCGAGCCGGTCGACCATCTCGCTGAGCATGTCCTTGAACGACTCCACCGATATCTCGCGCTCGTGACCGTTGAGGATCTCGACGAAGCGCGACATGTGCGTGCCCTTGAAGTTGTGCGGCAGGAACACGTACATGCTGAATGTCGCGACCGTGTGCTGCTCGGTGCCGGTGCGGTCCTGGACCCGCACCGGGTGGCGGATCGACTTGATACCGACCTTGTTGATCGCGATCCGGCGCGTGTCGGCGCTGCCCTGGACGTCCTCGATCTCGGGTGCGCGGGTCGGTTTCGGATTGACTGCGGTCATGTGCTGCTCGATGGGCCGGGCCCGCCTCGAAATAGTCGACTTTTCTGCTCGGGATTATATCCGCTGGGTGTCGGCGCACAAAACACCGAAGATACTGTGGCGGAGCCGAATATTATGGCCCGAAACGCCCTGCCTTGACTATCGACTTTCGGGTCGGAGGGCGAAAAAGTCTTTCGTTTATCAGCGCTTGCGGCCGACGACGTAGCCTGCGAGATGGCGCAGAGGATCGGCGTTCGCGTCGAAGTCGGCGAGGTTGTCCAGGGCCTCGTCGATCAGCCGCGTGGCCATCTCGCGCGCCGCGTCGAGGCCGATCAGTGCCGGGTAGGTGGCCTTGTGCGCGGCCGCATCCTTGCCGCGGGTCTTGCCGATGACCGCGGTGTCGCCCTCGACATCGAGGACGTCGTCGCGCACCTGGAAGGCCAGGCCGATGCACTTGGCGTAGCGTTCGAGACCGGGCAGGCGCGGATCGTCGCCGGCACCGGCCGCGAGCGCGCCCAGCCTGACGCTGGCGAGCACCAGCGCGCCGGTCTTGTGGATGTGCAGGTTCTCGAGCTGGGCCAGGTCGATGTCCTGCCCGGTGGCGTCGATGTCGAGCGCCTGCCCGCCTGCCATGCCGCGCGAACCGCTGGCATGCGCCAGGACGCGGATCATGCGCACGCGCTCGGCGTGGCCGACGCACAGCGCCTCGTCGTCGCACAGTACGCGGAACGCCAGGGTCTGCAGTGCGTCGCCGACCAGGATCGCGGTCGCCTCGTCGTAGGCCATGTGGCAGGTCGCGCGGCCGCGGCGCAGCGCGTCGTCGTCCATCGCCGGGAGGTCGTCGTGGACCAGCGAGTAGGCATGGATCAGCTCGACCGCACAGGCCGCCGCGTCGAGGCAGTCGAGGCGTGCACCGAGTGCCTGGCCAGCGGCGTAGACGAGCACCGGGCGGACGCGCTTGCCGGCGCCGAGCGCGGCATAGCGCATCGCCTGGTGCAGGCGTTCCGGACAGGTGCGCTCGCCGGGCAGCCAGCGGTCCAGGGCGCGTTCGACACGATCACGGCAGCCGCCCAGGAAGACCTGGAACGCGGGATCAAGCGTCATCGTCGAACGGTTCGGTCGCGGCGTCCGGCGTCCGCGCCGTCAGCACCTCGACCTTCTGCTCGGCTGCCTGCAGCGCCTGCTGGCAGCTGCGGGTCAGCGCGATGCCGCGCTCGAACGCGGCGAGCGACTGCTCGAGGCTGAGTTCGCCGGTCTCCATCTGCTCGACCAGGGCCTCGAGTTCGCCGAGCGACTCCTCGAAACTCGGTGTCTGCGCTTTGTCGCTGCTCATTGCGGGTCCCATGGCGGGCCGGCGAGTCTCGCGGCCGCCGGCCAAATCGGTGAATCGCGTGCAAACCTAACTCACGGCGACGGCCGGCGTAAACCCGGCCGCTACAAGCGCCGCGCGTCGCGCGGTACACTGCGCGCCATGCACAAGCCAAGTTTTGCGACCGGTCGCGGCGCCGCCGTTGTCGTCATCATCTTCGTCATCGCCTGGTCGATGCCGCTGTCTGCCGACAGCTACGGTGATCCCTTCTACGAGTACCGCGACGAGGTGGAGCGTGGCGAGTTCAGCTACGACGACAGCCAGGACATCCCGTGGATCGAGAACGAGACCGAGGTCCTGGCGCTGCCGCGTGAAGAAGACCTGGTCGCGGTCGACATGGCGCAGCTGCCGCGCGGCATGCAGCTGCTGGTCGACCTGCGCCGGATCACGGTGAATCCCGATGACCGCGTGGTCCGCTTGTGGCTCGTAGTGCGCAGCGATGGCGGCATCGACAACGGCACGTTCGAGGGATTCCGTTGCCCGACCCGGGAATACAAGATCTACGCCTACGCCAATCCGCACCGTACACCGCCGGTCAGGAAGGCCGAGCGGCCGCGCTGGCAGTTAGCCAAGGCGAACCGCACCGGCAACTACCGCCGGGAGCTGCTGCAGGACTATTTCTGCAGCATGCGCGGCAGCCGCGACGCCGACGAGATCCGCCTGGCGCTGACCGGGGAGTCGCAGCGCGACACCTTCGTCATCAATTGAATCAGCAACTGAACCCGCAGCGGGACAGCAGAGCGAGATGAGTGCTTACGATGCCTCGGCGATCGAGGTTCTGAGTGGCCTGGAGCCGGTGCGCAAGCGCCCCGGCATGTATACCGACACGACCCGGCCGAACCACTTGGCGCAGGAGGTCATTGACAACAGCGTCGACGAGGCCCTGGCCGGTCACGCGAAGAGGATCGACGTCACGCTGTACAAGGACGGCTCGGTCGAGGTCAGCGACGACGGTCGCGGTATGCCGGTCGACATCCATCCGCAGCAGGGCATCCCGGGGGTCGAGGTGATCCTGACCAAGCTGCACGCCGGCGGCAAGTTCTCGAACAAGAGCTACGAGTTCTCGGGCGGCCTGCACGGCGTCGGCGTGTCCGTGGTCAATGCGCTGTCCAAGCACCTCGAGGTCTGGGTCAAGCGCGGCGGCATCGAGTACAACGTCGCGTTCGCCAACGGCGACAAGGTCTCCGACCTCGAACAGGTCGGCAAGGTCGGCAGGGCCAACACCGGGACCCGGCTGCATTTCTGGCCGGATCCCAAGTACTTCGACTCGGCCAAGTTCAGCGTGCGCGAGCTGCGCCACCTGCTGCGTGCCAAGGCGGTGCTGTGCCCGGGTCTGACGATCCGCTTCGTCCGCGAGGGTGAGGCGGAGCACGACGAGTGGTGTTACCAGGACGGTCTGCGCGACTACCTGCTGGAATCGCTGCAGGGCGCCGCCGCGCTGCCCGCCGAACCGTTCGTCGGCAGCAGCGCCGGTAACGACGAGGCCGCCGAATGGGCCCTGCTGTGGCTGCCGGAGGGCGGCGACGCGGTCGCCGAGAGCTACGTCAACCTGATCCCGACGACCCAGGGCGGCACCCATGTCAATGGCCTGCGCTCGGGCCTGACCGAGGCGGTGCGCGAGTTCTGCGAGTTCCGCAACCTGCTGCCGCGCGGTGTCAAGCTGGCGCCGGACGACGTCTGGAACCAGGTCAGCTACGTGCTGTCGGTCAAGCTGCGCGACCCGCAGTTCTCCGGTCAGACCAAGGAGCGCCTGTCGTCCCGTGAGTGCGCGCCGTTCGTCACCGGCGTGGTCAAGGATGCGTTCGGCCTGTGGTTGAACCAGCACACCGAGATCGGCGAACAGATCGCCGAGCTGGCGATCACTGCGGCACAGGCGCGGCAGCGCGCCGGGCGCAAGGTCGTGCGCAAGAAGGTCACCCAGGGGCCGGCGCTGCCCGGCAAGCTGGCCGACTGCCTGTCGGACGACCCGGCGCGTACCGAGCTGTTCCTGGTCGAGGGCGACTCGGCCGGCGGGTCGGCGAAACAGGCGCGCGACCGCAATTTCCAGGCGATCATGCCGCTGCGCGGCAAGATCCTGAATACCTGGGAGGTCGACCCGGCCGACGTGTTGGCGTCGCAGGAGGTCCACGACATCTCGGTCGCAATCGGTGTCGAGCCCGGCAGCGACGACCTGTCCAGGCTGCGCTTCGGCAAGATCTGCATCCTCGCCGACGCCGATTCCGACGGCGCGCATATCGCGACCCTGCTGTGTGCGCTGTTCGTGCGGCATTTCCGCAAGCTCGTACAGGAGGGGCACGTCTATGTCGCGATGCCGCCGCTGTTCCGCATCGACGTCGGCAAGCTGGTCTTCTACGCCCTCGACGAACACGAGCGCCAGGGGGTGCTCGACCGCATTGCCGCCGACAAGGTCAAGGGCAAGATAAGCATCCAGCGCTTCAAGGGGCTCGGCGAGATGAACCCGGTGCAGCTGCGCGAAACGACGATCCACCCCGACACCCGGCGCCTGGTCCAGCTGGTCGTCGAGCACGGCGACGACACCCACCGGGTCATGGACATGCTGCTGGCGAAGAAGCGCGCTGCCGACCGCAAGGCCTGGCTGCAGCAGCGCGGCGACCTCGCCGACGTGGTCTGAGCCGCTGCCGCGTGACCGGAATCTAACGATTCGGCGGCGCACGCCGCTACGCTGAGACCCGGTTGCCGCTGCCGCCGGTCCGCGCTTTGACCGACCTCAACGCGGGTGCAGAAGGTTGCGGCAATTGTTTCAGGATTCGCTAATATTGCATCGCAACAATTACGCCATCCCGAGGCTGCAAATGCATGTCATTCGCGTTCTTTTTGTCGCCGGTCTGCTGCTGACCTTGCTGCTCGCCGATGCTGCCGCGGCGCCCGACGGCGAGGCGCTGTACGTCGAGCACTGTGCGGCGTGCCACCGGCTCGGCGGCCAGGGGGGTATCGGTCTGCCACTCGAGGCCGGCAAGCTCGCCAACGTATCCGACGACTACCTGCGCAAGACGGTACGCGTCGGCCGTCCGGGTCGGGTGATGCCCGGCTTCCAGCGCCTCAGCGATGCCCAGGTCGACGCCGTCGTGGCGTTTCTGCGGACGCAGACCGCGACGGTCGAGCGGACCTTTGCCGAGGCCCCGGTTCCCGGCGACGCGGCGCGCGGCGAGGCCGTCTACGTCGAGCACTGCCAGAGATGCCACGGCGCCGACGGCAGCGGCGAGGGCGAGGGCACCGGCGTGACGATGTCGCGCGAACGCTCGTTCCTGGTCATGCCGGCGTCGATCTCGAACCGCGGCTTCCTGGCGTCCGCGTCCGACCAGATGATCCGCCGTTCCATCGTCGTCGGTCGCAAGGGGTCGGGGATGCCGGCGTTCGGCTCCGGCAAACTGACCGACCGTGAGATCGACGACGTCGTCGCCTACGTCCGCGCGTTCGAGATCCAGGCCGTCGAGCCGGAGCCACTCGATGCCGACCAGCGTCCGACGCACGTCTACGAGTCGCCGTACGACTTCGAGACCACGGTCGAGAACGTCAAGCTCGCACTGACCGGCGCGAACTTCCGGATCTTCCCTGACCGCCTGCTGGAACAGGGGCTGATCGACGAATTTAGCGTCAATACACGGCAGATCGGCGTACGTTTCTGCAATTTCAACGTGTTGTACGGGATGCTGAAGATCGAGCCGCGGCTCGGCATCGTGCTGCCGTGCCGGATCACGATCATGGAGCAGCCGGACGGCCAGGTGATCCTCGTGGTGCCGAACCTGCGCGTGATCTCGCGCTGGTTCAACAACGACGAACTGGTCGGTCTCTGGGACCGTATGGAAGAGAGTTTCATCGAGATCATCGAGGAGGTGACGCTGTGAATCGCCGCATCTACCGGGTCCTGGGCGCGCTCGCACTGCTGTCGATGGCGGGTGTCGCGCAGGCCGACAACATGCTGATGAGCCGCATCGAGATGCGTGCCGAGATCGTGCTCGAGTACGTCAAGAGCAGCATCGAGGAGCACGGTTACGCGATCGCCCACCTGCAGCTGTGTGACGGCGGCATGAAAGATTTCGGCTATCCGTCCGATGTCTATCGTGTGGTGTTTTTCGGCAAGGTGGAAGAGGTCAGGAAGATCAGTGCCGATTATCCGGAACTTGTGACTTATCTTCCGCTGAAACTTGCCGTTATAGCTGAGAAGGACGAGACGCTGCTGACGGTGTTGAACCCGGAAGCGCTGGCGCCGTACTACGCCGACGAGGCCTTGCAGATCCAGCTGGGGCGCTGGCACAACGATCTGCAGAGCATCCTCGACGACGTCCGGCGGGCCACCGCGAAACGCATCGCGGCGCGTCAATGACATGCGCCGGCGGTGGCCGGCGGTGACGTCCTGAGTTGAACCAAATCAGGGGGAGAGGGACCGCCGTGTTGCCGCCAAGAACGAATCATTGTCCGTACTCGACACGTCTCCAGCAGAGGAGCGGTCCACCGGTTCGCTGACGCCACAGAGCTTCTGACAGTGCGCAAATCCCCACATTCCGGCGTCGTGCGCGGCATCGCGTGGAGCGTGCTGCTGTGGCTCGCGTCGCTGCCGGCGCTTGCCGAACAGGCGCTGGTCGCGCATGCCGGCGCCGGCGTCGAGCAGCTCAGCCTGAATACCACCCGGCTGATGTTCAGCATGCAGCTCGAACGCTGGCCAGACGGCAACGCGGTGCGCGTATTCGTGCTGCCGGACAACCATCCCGTCCACCGCGATTTCAGCAAGGATCGACTGAAACTCTATCCACGACAGCTGCGCCGCGTCTGGGATCGCCAGCTGTACTCCGGCACCGGCCAGGCGCCGGAGACCGTTGCCGACGAAGCGGCGATGCGCAAAGCGGTGGCCGAAACACCGGGGGCTATCGGCTACCTATCGAGAGAGATGATCGATGACACAGTCCGTGAACTGCAGATTGACCGCTAGGCTCGGTCGAGCCGTCGCCGGCGCCGGGCTGGTACTGGCGCTCTGCACGCGCGTACCGGTCGCAATGGCAGTGGACTGGGGCGATGACTTCCAGGTTCACGGCTTTGCGACACAAGGCTTTGTCGAGACCACCGACAACCGCTTCTTCGGCGACAGCGACGACGGCAGCTTCAACTTCACCGAACTCGGCATCAACGTCTCCTACCGCGCGACGCCGTCGCTGCTGCTGGCCGGCCAGCTGCTGTCACGCAGTGCCGGCGATATGTACGATGGCTCGCCGACCGTCGATTTCGCGGTCGCCGACTGGACCGTGTCGAGCGATCAAGAGTCGGGCTACGGGATCAAGCTGGGTCGCATCAAGAACCCGCTCGGCTTCTACAACGAGACGCGAGACGTCGCGTTCACGCGCCCGAGCATCTTCCTGCCGCAGGTCATCTACTTCGATGCTGTGCGCAACCTGCTGCTGTCGTCTGACGGCGCCCACGTCTACGGACGATACTCGACCGATTTCGGGACCTGGTCTTTCGATGTCGGTGCCGGCATCACACGCCTCGACGAGAACGTCGAGTTCACGTTTCTCGGCAACGATTTCAACGGCGAGCTCGAGCCGCGCGGCTTGTCACCGGTCGCCCGCATCGCGTTCGAGACGCCGGACGCGGCATGGCGCTTCGCGCTCAGCGGCGCGTCGACGACGATGAAATTCGACAACGAGCCGGGCGACCCGATCGGCGGCGGCGAGGTCGATATCCTGTACGGCGTCGCGTCGGCGCAGTACACGGCCGAGCGCTGGAGCCTGACCGCCGAGTACATGCAGCAACCGGTCGAGTACGACGGCTTCGGTCCGCTGCTCGACGGACGTGACCGGACCATCGAGGGCTACTACCTGCAAGGCAGCTACATGCTGCGCAACGACCTGGAACTGATCGCCCGCTACAGTGCCGGCTTCGGCGACCGGACCGATCGCGACGGATCGGAATCGTCGGCGGCCACGTTCGGCACGATACCGCGACACGTCTTCTACCAGAAGGACTGGATGCTGGGCCTGCGCTGGGATGTGACGCCGAGCTTCATGTTGCGCGCCGAATACCAGTGGAACGACGGTACCGGGACGCTGTCGCGGCGTGAGAATCCGTCGCTGTCGACGACGGTCAGGAACTGGGAAATGTTCTCGCTGCTGGGCTCATACCGTTTCTGAGGCTTGGCGCGATGGCCGATAATCCAGACGCCAAGGCGCCACCCAAACGGCACTTCTTCAGTCTCAAGTGGAAGGTCGGACTGGTCGTCAGCCTGGTGCTGATCGTCGTCAACTCGGTCATCACGCTGGTTGCCTACCGGCAGTCGAACGCGCAGTTCCACGAGCAGAAGGTCGACCTGCTGCGCCAGCAGCAGCGCACGATCTCGGGCCTGCTGCAGCGCGACTACGAACAGCTGAACAGCTTCGCGAGTTTCATTCCACTGCTCAGCGGCGGCGCCGGCCTCGGTGACGGCGCCGCCCGCCTGCAGGCCATCGTCGACCGGCACAGCGCATTGCTGAGCCTGGAGTGGGGCATCGAATCGCTGTCGTTCTTCGCGGCCGAGGGGCACAGCGCGTTTAGCTGGCCGGAGCAGCGGGACTACAGCGGACACAAACGCCTCGCCCGGCTCGCCGCCGAGACCGATGGGCCGACCGGGCGCATCACCTGCGCCGAGCACTGCGTGCTGACCCTGGCGGTGCCGCAACTCGAGGGCAGCCTGCGCGACGGCGTCTTGGTCATCAGTCGTTCGGTCGCCGGCGGTGTGATCGAGTTTCAGCGCCTGTCCGGTTCCGAAGTCGCGGTCCTGGTCGCGCGGCCGCCATCGGCGGTTCGCGGGCGCGATGCCGCGCGGCGTTTTCTCGACCGCTGGTTCGTCGACGTGCCGGCGCTGAGCAACCCGGAACAGACGTTCGCCGTGTTGCAGTCGCTGCAGGCGGCCAACGAATTCGACGACCTCGCCGATCAGGCGGTGTTCGTCGAGCACGCCGGGAATTGGTGGGCGAGCCTGCTGTCGCGCGACGGTACCGCCGGCGACGACACGTCGTTCCTGATCATGACGCCGGTCAGCGAAGATCTCGCCGAGCTGGCGCGCTCCAACCGGATCATCCTCGCCACTGGTATTCTCGGATTGCTGACAACCGGTGCGATCCTGCTGGCCTTCCTGTGGAAACCGATGAATCGCATCCGCTCGCTGGTCGCGGTGCTGCCTGCGCTCGGGCGCAGCAACTTCGCGGCGCTGCGCGAGGGTCTGCCGGTGCGCCCGGCGAGCATTGCCGACGACGAAATCGACGTCGTCGTCGACTCGGTGCGGCGCCTGTCCGACGATCTCGAGGGGGCCCTGTCGGCTCGCGTCGAGGCCGAACAGAACCTGGTCTGGCTGGCCGACCACGACCCGTTGACCAACCTGTACAATCGGCGCCGCTTCCAGGAGGTCTTCGATCGCATGCTGGCGCTGAGCGTGCGCTACCGGCGCACCGGCGCGCTGCTGTTCCTCGACCTCGACCAGTTCAAGTACGTCAACGACCTCAGCGGGCACCAGGCCGGCGACAGCCTACTGTTGCTGGTCGCCAGCAGTCTGCGCGACGCCATCCGTCACACCGACGTGTTGGCGAGACTCGGCGGTGATGAGTTCGCGCTGGTGCTGCCCGAGGGCGGTACGGAACAGGCGGTGATCACGGCCAACAAGCTGCAGCACGATCTGCGCAAGGTCGAATTCACGACCAACGGTCACACGCACAAGATCAGCTGCAGCATCGGCATCACGCTGTTTCCCGACCACGGTACGGACCTCAACGATCTCCTGTCCAACGCCGACATGGCGATGTACCAGGCGAAGGAGGCCGGCGGCGGGCGCTGGCACCTGTACTCACCGGACGAGCAGGCCAAGGAGCTGCTGGCGTCGCGCGCCAAATGGCGCGAACGGATCTCCAGGGCACTCGCCGACGACGCCCTGGAGCTGCACTTCCAGCCGATCTTCGACATCCGCGCACGCCGGGTGACGCGTTACGAGACGCTCGTGCGCATGCGTGCCGACGACGGCAGTCTGATCTTCCCCGACAAGTTCATCCCGGTCGCCGAGCAGTCGGGCCAGATCCGCGAGATCGACCGCTGGGTCATCCGTCGTTCCATCGAACTGCTGAGCGAACGCAGCGGGCTGTCGCTGTCGGTCAACCTGTCGGGTCGCGTGCTCGACGACCCCGGTCTGCTCGAGTGGTTTCACAACGAGCTGCAGCTCAGCGGTATCGACCCTGCGGCGTTGATCGTCGAGATCACCGAGACCGCGGCCGTCGCCAACGTCCAGGATGCGATCGCGTTCATGCGCGAGATCAAGCACCTGGGCTGCCGCTTCGCCCTCGACGATTTCGGTAGCGGCTTCGCATCGTTTGCCTACCTGCGCGAGTTGCCGGTCGACATCGTCAAGATCGACGGCGCGTTCATCCAGAACCTGGCGTCGAGTTCCGAGGACCAGCTGTTCGTCAAGGCCCTGACCGATGTCGCCAAAGGCCTCGGCAAGACGACGATCGCCGAGTTCGTCGAGAACGCCGAGACACTCGATCTGCTGGCGTCGTTCGGCGTCGACTATGCGCAGGGATACCATATCGGCAGACCGGCCCCCGGCATGTACGACGGCAACGGACGCCTGAGCGGGCGACTGCCGTTGGGGCCCCAACCCTCCAGCGCGGTGTCTCCGGAACCGCTGCCGTTGACCGCGACCAGTCGACGCGACGGAAAATGACAACGCCGTGGGTCTCGCTCGCGCCTGCGCCACGGCGGACAGGCGTCGCGGCGGCAATCCCGTTGCGGTCGGCAGCGCGGGCGTCGTTCGTGCGGTCGGCAGCGGCGTGATGACCACGGTCTGGCGCCCGGCCAGCGTCGCTGATCCCGGCCGCAAGCGTTGCCTCATCGCCTCGAACCGGCTGGCGTCCGGCGTCGGCGGTCGCGGCGCGGGTCGGTAGCGAAACCGGTCGTTTCCGCTTGTCCACGACGTTCGCGCCGCGCGGGGCTGCGCACGGCCGGCGTGGTCGGTTATCGTTGCGCCATGGACGTTGCGAAGCACCGCATTGGCGCGATTGGCTTGCTGCTGCTGGCCCAGGCCGTGGGCACGGGCCCGGCCGTGTCCGCCGAGGACGCGTTCAGCGATGCCTTCGCCGAGCAGGAGGCGCTGCGGGCGCAGATCGCCGCGGTCAACGAAGGCGCGCTGGCATTCCTCGATACCCCGCCAAAGCGCGTCGTGCATCACCATGCCGGCCGCATCTCGATCAGCCCGCAGTCGCTGGACGACGGTTGGGTCGTGCTCGAGCAGTGCCATGTCAACCTCGACCGGGTCAGTGCCGCGCAGATCCTGTTCAACCCGACGCGATCGCGCAACCTCAGCGTCGTCAGCACGCGCAACATCGATGATGCCTACCCCGAGGGCAGCAGCATCCAGCTGCGTGGCATCGGCGTCGACTCCGAGATCTGTCTGCGCGCCGAGAGTCGGGCGCTGCACCGCGTCGACGACGGCGTCTACGAACTGAAGAACGGCCCGTTCATGCGCCGTTTTCTCGACGGCTACTACCCGCTGCGGCTGAGCCTGACGATCGACTATCCCGATTCACTGTCATTGGCCGATCATCAACCGTTGACACAGCCGGGATTCGCCGTCGTACAGCAGCCGGGCACGCTGAACGTCGAGGCCCTGTTCGAAGGCGAGTTGCGAACCGCGTTCCGCTTCCTGCGCGACTGAAAGCGGGCCCGCCGGGCGGGCCGTGGGCCCTAAATTCCGCTCGCTTGCGGCCGCTACAGGGGCATGACCGAAGCCCCCGTACCCCAGATCCTGCGCAAGATCCCGATGTTGGCCACGTTGCCACCGTGGCAGATGGAGGTCGTCGCCGAAGCCGTCGAACCGCTGCTCGCCCGCAAGGGCACGCTGGTCGTCGAGCGTGGAACCGACGACGGCTACACCTATTTCCTCACCGAAGGCCAGATCGAGCTCCACGGTGACAACGGCTACAACAAGACCCTCGACATCGACCGCGAAACCACGCGCACCCCGATGGCCAACCTGCGGCCGCGGATCATCAGCGTCAAGGCATTGACCGATGTCCACGGCGTGCGCGTGCCCGACATCGTGCTGACAGCGGCCGGCTTCAACGGGCGGCGCTACAGCCCCGACGAGATAAAGGTCGACAACGACGAAGAGGATGCGCACCGCGAACTGGAATCCAAGCTGAGTTTTCAGCTGTACCAGGACCTGCGGCGCGACCGCGCGATCCTGCCCAGCCTTCCGGACCTGGCGCTGCGCATCCGCCGCGCGATCGAGGACGAGAGCAGCGACGCGCGCGAGGTGGCGCGCCTCGTCGAGACCGATCCGGCGATGACCGCCAAGCTGCTGAAGGTCGCGAACAGCGCCTTCTACGCCGGCACCAACAACGTGGAAACCCTGCCCAAGGCGGTCGTTCGCCTGGGCATGAAGACCACCAAGCAGCTGGTCATGTCCTTCGCCTTGCGCGACATCTTCAAGAACAAGAGCCCGATCCTGCAGCAACGGATGCTGGTGTTGTGGAAGCACAGTGCGCAGGTTGCGGCATTGTGCTTCGTGCTGGCACGCCGCACCGGGCGCATCGATCCGGAGGAGGCGCTGCTGATCGGCTTGGTGCACGATATCGGCACCATTGCGATTCTCAACTACGTCGAGGGTTATCCCGAGCTGGCGGAAGATCCGGACGCGCTCGAAGAAACAATTACCCAGATACGCGGCGAGCTGGGCGCGATGATCCTGCGTGAATGGAAATTCGCACCTGCGGTCATCGCGGGTGCGCGCGACGCCGAGTACTGGGAGCGTCAGCATGCCGGCGATGCCGATTTCACCGACCTGTTGATCGTGGCGCAGGTACACGAACGCCTGCGCAAGAACGACAACGTCGGTTTGCCGCCGATGGAAAGGATTTCCGCGATGCAGCGGGTGCTCGGCAGCGACGCCGGGCCCGAGAGGAGTCTGGAGATCCTGCACGAGGCGAAGGAACAGGTCGACGATATGCGCAGCCTGCTGCGCGCCTGAGTCCTCGCCCGACGACGTCGTGACAGGCGCACGGTCCGCCCGGGGCCGGCGCAGGGTGGGCCATGATCAAACGTGTCGGAACCTCTGAACTGCGTGTAGGGATGTACATCCACGACCTCGACGCGGGCTGGATGTCGCACCCGTTCATGACGTCGCGCTTCCGCATCAGCGACGAGAAGACGATCCAGAAGATCGCCAGCGCCGGTCTGCGCCACGTCTACATCGATACCGACCGGGGTGGGGATACCGACGCCGGCGTCGCCGAGCACGATGTGCAGGCCGCGCTTGACGAGAGCCTGCATCGCGACGCCGAGGCCGCCGGAGAGAGTCGCGACGTGCCGGCCGCGGTCGAGATGCAACGGGCGCGGGCGCTGTTTCGCGAGACCACCACGGTGATACGCAACTTGATGTCGGCCAGCCGCAGCGGGCGACAGGTCGACGTCGCGGCACTCGATCCGGTCGCCGAGCGCATGGTCCAGTCGGCGTTCCGCAATCCGCATGCCCTGTCGGGCATATCGCGGATCAAGACCAAGGACGAGTACACCTTTATGCACTGCGTCGGTGTCTCCGCGCTGCTGGTCGCGTTCGGTCGCGAACAGCAGATGCCGGAACAACAGGTCCAGGACCTCGCCGTCGGCGGGCTCGTCCACGACATCGGCAAGTCGCTGGTGCCGCAGGATGTCCTGAACAAGCCCGGCAAGCTCAGCGACGACGAGTTTCGCCGGATGAAAGACCACGTGACCTACAGCCGTGACCTGCTGGTCGGTGCGCAAGGGATCTCGGACACGGCGCTGGAGGTGGCACTGCTGCACCACGAGCGGATGGATGGCAGCGGCTATCCGGCGGGCCGGACGAGTGATCAGATCAGCCTGGTCGGCCGCATGTCGGCGATCGTCGACGTCTACGACGCATTGACCTCGGTGCGGGTCTACAAGAATGCGTGGGAGCCGACCCTGGCGATGAAGAAACTGATCGAGTGGAGCCCGGAGCACTTCGACGCGGAACTCGTGCAGCACTTCATTCGCTGTATCGGCATCTACCCGATCGGCGCCACGGTGGCACTGGAATCGGGGCGCGTGGCGATCGTCATCGACCAGGGCGACAAGCTGATCGAGCCGCTGGTGCGCGTCGTCTACAACCGCAAGCACCGGCATTTCGTGCGGCCCACGGATCTCGACCTCGGCCGCGTTCAGACCGACCGGATCGTCGAGGCGGTGGATCCACTCGCCTACGGCATCGACACCACGAGCTTCGTCTGACCGCCCGGGCAACGCCGGGCGCCCGCGGTCGTGGACTCAGCTCGCGATCAGCGATTGGATCTCCCGGACCTCGGCGGCGGCACGCTCGAGCACGGCGAGCGAGCCCAGCGGGGTGAGTTCGCCATCGGCGAGCTTGCGGAACGCCGGCACGGCATCGATGAAGGGCAGGTGCCGGTGATCGGGCGAACCGATCGTCGCGTGCAGCCGCGCGATCAGGACGACGTCGGCGATGTCGGCAATCGACCAGCCGCTGCGGTGCCAGTCGTTGACGCCGCGCAGGGCCTCACCGAAGGTATCCAACAGGTGCCAGTGGTCGAGTATCCGCGTGCCCAACGGGGCGCTGAGTTCGCCGAGGACGTGATGGAACACGCCTTCGCGCTCGGCCAGCCGCGGGAAGTGGGCAATGCCACCGATCACCGCGATCGCGCCGATGTCGTGGATCAGCCCGGCGAGCAGGGCCTGTTCCGGATCGATACCCGGCGTCACCTTGGCGAGCATGTAGCTGAGCGCTGCGACATGTGCCGAGCGTAGCCACAGCGCCTCCATGTGGTGTTTGAGGGCCGTCGACTGGACCTTGAAGATATTCTTCAGCAGGCAACTGAACACCAGGCTGCGCACTTTGTTGCGGCCGAGGCGGGTCGTTGCCTGGGGGATGCTGGTAACCTGGCTGACGCCGCCGAACGCGGCGCTGTTGACGACACTGAGGATGCGCGTCGACAGCACCGGATCGATCTGAATCAGGCGAGCAATGTCGTCACTGCCGGTCACATGGCTGTCGATGGCGGCACCGATCTTCATCGCCAGATCGGGCAGTCCGGGCAGTTCATGGTGGTCGGACGCGAAATGGCGCAACAGCCCGTCACGTGCCTCGCGCTCGGCGCTGGTCAGCTCCGGTGCAGGCGGTGGTACCGGTCTGCGGCGATGGACCGCGCTCTGCGGGATCGTCAGCAGCGAACAATCCTCGCGTGCGACGATTGCGCCGACATGGGAGAGCGGTGGCAACGGGAACGCCGCGGCCTGCTGGTCGCTGGTGATCGCGATATTGGCCCCATTGCGGGCCGTGATCTGCAGCGCGCCCTGCTCGAGGAAGCACAGGCGCTCGTCGTCGCTCGACAGCTCCAGCGATCCCGCTGCCACGCTGCGGCGTTGGGCCTCGGCAGTCGCGACGTGCAGTTCCGCGCGCGACCGTCCGGTCAGCGGGGCGAGCCGCTCGATCTGCGGAATCTCGATAGGCCGCGTCCGCGGCTTGGATGTGCTCCAAATGCCGAACATCGTCACGGGTCTCCAGCTGATGGCCCAGGCGCGGAAGCGGACCGCGTGGTCGCGTCATGGGCTTTGCCCAGAGGTTAGCGGCCGATGTACCCTGCTCCTTTATGAACGTCAGCATCATTCCGGTCACCGCGTTCGAGCAGAACAGCTCACTGCTGTGCTGCGAGGCGAGCGGCCGCGCCGCGATCGTCGATCCGGGCGGCGATCCGGAGCGTATCCTCGGCGCGGCCGAAGACGAGGGCGTCGCGATCGAGAAGATCCTGCTGACCCACGGGCACTTCGACCACGCCGGCGCCGCGGCGCGCATGGCGCGGGATCTCGGTGTGCCGATCGAGGGGCCGCACCGCGACGACCGTTTCCTGCTCGACAGCCTGCCGGAGTGGTGTGCGCAATTCGGGTTTCCGCCCGGCGACGTCGTCCGACCGGACCGTTGGCTCGCACAGGGCGACGAGGTTCGGTTCGGCGAGCAGGTCATGGCGGTCCACCATTGTCCTGGTCACACGCCCGGGCATGTCATCTTCCATCACCCGGCAATGCGCCTGGCGATCGTCGGCGACGTGATCTTCCGTGGCTCGATCGGGCGCACCGATTTTCCGCGCGGCGATCACGAAACCCTGCTCGAATCGATCCGTTCACGGATCTGGACGCTCGGTGACGACGTCACGCTGCTGCCCGGCCACGGTCCGACCACGACCGTCGGCGAGGAGCGCGCGCACAACCCGTTCGTCGGTGGCGCGTTCGGCTGACGGCGGCCGCGCCATCGTGCCGCTGCACGACGCCACGGGCGGCCGGCGTCGGTGTAATGCGCCGTCGCATCGCGCCAGGCCCGTCCCGCAGGCGCGCCGATTGACCCTGAATTCTGCACCGTTGGCGGCCCGATCGGCGTCGGGTAGCGTCACAACCGTGTTTCAACAACGTCGCGTTCTCGCAAACAATACGATGATCTTCAGACTCATGACCGTGGCCGCCAGCCTGCTGGTATTGGCCGCCTGCAGCTCCCCGCCGTACACCAACGTCGACAATGCCGGTCTGCAGCGCCTGCTCGATGAAGGCGCGGCGCTGGTCGATGTCAGACGCGCGGAGGAATGGCGCCAGACCGGCGTTGTCGCGGGCAGCGACAGACTGACCTTCGTCGACGCGTCGGGACGGCTCGAACCGGGTTTCCTCGATACCCTGACCGAGCGCTACGACCCGAACGAGCCGCTGGTACTGATCTGCCGCACCGGCAATCGCACCGATATGCTGGCGTGGCACCTGGCCGAGAACATGGGCTATACGCGGGTCTACAACGTGCGCGACGGCATCACCGAGTGGATCAGGCGGGGTCTGCCGGTAACGGCGGGTTGAGCCCGACCTCGGCGAGACCGTCGATCACGGTCTCGAAGCGCTCGCTGAGCTTGAAGCGGAACAACTCGTCGGCGCGCGTCCGCCCCGGATTGATCGCCACGAGCGGCAGGCCGATCTCGTCGGCTATCCGGCAGTAGCGGAAACCGGAATACACCATCAGCGACGAGCCGATGACCAGCAGCGCGTCGGCCGCACGCAGCGTTCCCAGCGTCTGCTCGACGCGCCGGCGCGGGATCGCCTCGCCGAAGAACACCACGTCGGGTTTTAGGGTGCCGCCGCACGACCGACAGGACGGCACGGCCAGCGCGCCGACGTCTTCGTCCTCCAGCGCGGCGTCGCCGTCCGGCGCGATCGCGGCGGCACGGTCGACGAATGCCGGGTTGTGCGCAACCAGCCAGTCCTGCACCCGCTGGCGCGTGATCGCGGTGCCGCAGTCCAGGCAGATGACCCGGTCGAGGCGTCCGTGCAGGTCGACCACGCGCTGCGAACCGGCCCGCTGGTGCAGGCGGTCGACGTTTTGCGTGACCAGCTGGCCAATCCGTCCGTGCCGCTCCCAGTCGGCGAGCGCCACATGGCAACGGTTGGGCTGCGCCTGCTGGAACCACGGCCAGCCGACCAGGCTGCGTGCCCAGTAGCGCTGGCGCACCGCGTGACGCGTGACGAAGTCGCGATACTGCACCGGCGCGGGGCGTTTCCAGGCGCCGTCGGCGTCGCGGTAGTCGGGGATCCCGGACGCCGTGCTGATGCCGGCGCCGGTCAGCACGAACAGTCTCGGATGGTCGTGCAGAAAGTCGGCCAAAAGGCTGATCCCGCTTGACAAATTCATCTGTGATCCCGGCGATCGCCAAACCCGACACCCGGCACAGTAGAGCACCGGCCTTGGCCGGTCAAAGGTACCGCGGCGGCGTTGTCCATGGCATGCCGGCACCCGCCGCGCGGTCGCGGGGAGGCGTGTAGAATCCGCGATTCGCGGCCAGCCTCTTATCGGACAGTGATGGACCAGGAAACCAGCCAATTCAACGACGACGGCGTCGAGCAGCTGCCGCTGCACCGCTTTACCGAGAAGGCCTACCTCGATTACTCGATGTACGTCATCCTCGACCGCGCGCTGCCGTACATCGGCGACGGCCTCAAGCCGGTGCAGCGTCGCATCGTCTACGCGATGTCCGAGCTCGGCCTGTCGGCCGCATCCAAGCACAAGAAATCGGCGCGCACCGTCGGCGACGTGCTCGGCAAGTTCCATCCCCACGGCGACAGCGCGTGCTATGAGGCCATGGTGCTGATGGCGCAGGACTTCTCGTACCGCTACCCGCTGGTCGACGGCCAGGGCAACTGGGGCTCGCCGGACGACCCGAAGTCGTTCGCGGCGATGCGCTACACCGAGGCGCGGCTGACGCCGTATGCCCAGGTGCTGTTGTCCGAACTGGGCCAGGGAACCGTCGAATGGGTTGCGAACTTCGACGGCACGCTGAAGGAGCCGGCGATGCTGCCGGCGCGCCTGCCGAACGTGCTGCTCAACGGCGCGACCGGGATCGCGGTCGGCATGGCGACCGACATCCCGCCGCACAACCTGCGCGAGATCGCGTCGGCATGCATCCGCCTGATCGAGCAGCCGAAGGCGGGCCTGTCCGAGCTGTGCGAGCACGTCCCGGGCCCGGATTTTCCGACCGACGCCGAGATCATCACGCCGCGCGGCGAGCTGCGTAAGGTCTACGAAAACGGCAGCGGCTCGCTGCGCATGCGCGCGCGCTGGCACAAGGACCAGGGCGCGATCGTGATCACGGCGCTGCCTTACCAGGTGTCGGGCGCGCGTATCCTCGAACAGATCGCGGCACAGATGCAGGCCAGGAAGCTGCCGTGGGTCGAGGACCTGCGCGACGAGTCCGATCACGAAAACCCGACCCGCCTGGTCATCGTACCGCGCTCGAACCGGGTCGATGTCGAGCGCATGATGCTGCACCTGTTCGCGACCACGGATCTCGAGCGCAGCTACCGGGTCAACCTGAACATGATCGGCCTGGACGGCCGACCGCAGGTCAAGGACCTGCGCACGATCCTCGCCGAGTGGCTGGAGTTCCGCTTCGCGACCGTGCGCCGCCGCCTGCAGTTCCGCCTCGACAAGGTGCTCGAGCGTCTGCACCTGCTCGAAGGCCTGATGGTCGCGTTCCTCAACCTCGACGAGGTGATCCGCATCATCCGCAGCGACGACGAGCCGAAGCCGGTACTGATGCAGCGCTTCGATCTCAGCGAGGTGCAGGCCGACTACATCCTCGACACCAAGCTGCGCCATCTCGCCCGGCTCGAGGAGATGAAGATCCGTGCCGAGCAGGACGCCTTGAGCAAGGAGCGTGACGACCTGCAGAAGACGCTCGGTTCGAAGCAGCGCATGAAGACGCTGGTCCGCAAGGAGCTGGCCGCCGACGCCGACAAGTACGGCGACGAACGGCGCTCGCCGATCATCGAGCGCGCCGCCGCCGAGGCCATGGACGAGGCCGAACTCGCACCCAGCGAGCCGGTCACCGTGGTGTTGTCCGACAAAGGCTGGGTACGCGCCGCGAAGGGCCATGAGATCAATCCGGCCGATCTCAGCTACAAGGCCGGCGACGGTTTCCGCCAGGCGGTGCGGCTGCGTAGCAACCAGCAGGCGGTGTTCCTCGACTCGGTTGGGCGCAGCTATTCGCTGGCCGCGCACACGCTGCCGTCGGCGCGCGGCCAGGGCGAGCCGCTGACCGGTCGTTTCAACCCGCCCGCCGGGCAGACCTTCGTCGCGACGCTCGGCGGCGACCCCGAGCAGTGGTGGCTGCTCGCCTCCGATGCCGGTTACGGTTTCCGCGTCCAGGCCGGCGAACTGCTCGCCAACAAGAAGGCCGGCAAGGCGGTGTTGAGTCTGCCAAAGGGCGCGCGCGTGCTGCGCCCGTCGGCGATCCGCGCTGCCGACAGCGACCGCCTGGTTGCCGTGACCAGCGCCGGCCGCATGCTGGTGATCCCGGCCAACGACCTGCCGGAACTGACCCGCGGCAAGGGCAACAAGATCATCGGCATCCCGGCGAAGGCGGTCGCGGAGCGCAGCGAATTCGTCGTCGACGTGCTGGCCGTGCCGGAGGGCGGCAAGGTCCGACTGAATTCGGGCAAGCGCTACCTGATCCTGCGCGCCGCCGACCTGAACGCCTACGAAGGCGAACGCGGCCGGCGCGGCAACAAGCTGCCGCGCGGCTTCCAGAAGGTCGACAGCATCGAGCCTGCCGACTGAACACCCACAGACCGAGAGACAGCATCATGTTCGACGGACGAGCAACCAAGATCCTCGCGCTGGCGCTTGCCCTCGGCGGCGTCGCCGCCTGCTCCGGGCCGACTGAGGATGTACGCGTCAGTTTCTGCAAGAACATCAGTAGCGCGCTGGTCGGCGAGACCGCGTCGATCGAGTGGAAGGCCAACGACAATACGTTCAGGCGCCCGGAGTATGCGATCGCCGGCCTGACGTTCGACGTCAACGAGGCCGGCGGTGCGTCGCGGACGATGCAGACGGCGTGCTATTTCGAGTACGACGCCGTCGAGGACACGGCACAGCACCTGGCGGATCCGTTCAGCGCCTACGCCACGTTGCCGTTTGCGATGACCGTCGACGGGCGCATGCTGGCTGACGCCGAACTGGTCAAGCTGCGCAATGCCGAGCAGGTGCGCCGGGGCAAGGCCGCGATCGCGGCCCTCGAGTCCGGCGCCCGTGAGCTGGCCGCCAGGGTGCGCGCCGGCATCGGCCAGTAGACCGGCGCCAGCGCGCGGCGTCATTGCCAGCGGAAGGCCTTAGCAGACAGCGCCAGCAAGGCGCCGGCAATGAGCATTAGCAGGCCGATCTCGGCGCCGACGTCGGCGACGCCGGCGCCGTCGAGCATGATGCGGCGGGCGGCATCGACCATGTGGGTCAGCGGTGACAGCTCGGCGATTCGCTGCACCCAGACGTTGGTGCCCTCGAGCGAGAACCAGACGCCGGACACGATCATCATCGGGAACGCGAGCATGTCGAGCAGGCCGTTGGCCAGTTCCTCGCTGCGCACCCGCGCGGCGACGGTCAGGCCGACGCTGATCAGCGCGATTGCACCGGCCAGGAACACCAGCGCCAGCGCGATATAGGAGCCGCGCATCGGAAAGCCGAGCAGGGCATGCGTCGTCACGAAGACGAACACGCTGACCACGCTCACCACCAGCAGGCGCGACGCGATCTGTGCGACCAGGAACTCACCGGCGCGCAGCGGTGTCGCGCGCAGCCGGCGCAGTACGCCGTTCTTGCGGTAACGCACGATCACCCAGCCGACGCCCCACAGGCTGCTGAACATGATGTTGAGCCCGAGTATCCCCGGCAACAGCCAGTCGACGTAGCGGATCTCGCGTTCACTGACCGCTTCGCGCTGCAACGTCGTCGATCTGTCGGCGTAGCTCTGCAGCAGCAGCCGTTCGACGATGTAGCCGTTCGGCGACAGCTCGTTGACCCAGTAGCGCGGCACGCCACGCAGGTCGACCAGCAGGTCGAGGCGGTGGTAGCGCAGCTTGTCGATCGCGGCCGTGGCGTCGTCCTGGCCGATGAACTGCACGTAGCGTGTGTCCAGGAAGGGCGATTGCGCCGCGGCAGGGTCGCCGAGCACGCCGACCTTGTACATGTCTTCACTGGCGTTCGAGAAGATGAACGCGAACCCGAGCACCATCGCCACCGGCATGAAGATGTTCCATCCGAGTCCGGCCTTGTCGCGGTAGAACTCGCGGTTACGCGCGACGATGACCGCGCCGATTCGTGTCAGATTCATGATTCGCGCAGTCCGTGTCCAGTGAGCTTGAGGAACAGGTCGTCGAGGGTCGGCGTCGTGATGTGCAGTTCGTCGAGCGCGGCTTCGTGGGCGTGCAGCCCCTTGAGCGTGCCGTCGATGTCGTCGGTCGCGGCCACGGCGTATGCCCCCTGGCGGTCGAAGCCGACCGGCAGCGTCGCCGTCTGCGTGAGCGCGTGCAGTGGCACGCGCACCAGCGCGCGCGGGAAATGCGCGGCGAGCAGTGCGGCCGGCGCGCCCTGCTCGATGATGTGACCGCGATCGATAACCGCGATCTCGTCGCACAGCACGCTGGCCTCTTCCATGTAGTGGGTCGTCAGCAGCACGGTCTTGCCAGCGGCCTTGATGCTGTCGAGCAGGTGCCAGAAGTTGCGCCTCGACTGCGGGTCGAGACCGGTCGTCGGTTCGTCGAGGAATACCAGGTCGGGGTCGTTGACCAGAGCGATCGCGAGCAACAGCCGTTGGCGCTGTCCACCGGACAGCTTGCGGGTATCGCGATCGAGCAGTTCGCCGAGGTTGCACAGCTCGATCAGCCCGTCGAGTGGCCGCACCCGGTCGTAAAAACTTGCGAACAGCGCCAGCGCCTCGCGCACCGTCTGGAAGTCCTGCAGTGCGGTGTGCTGGAACTGGATGCCGATCGCCTGGCGGTAGCCGTCGCCGCGCGGCAGGCCGCGGTAGCGGATCTCGCCGCTGTCCGCGTCGGTGATGCCTTCGAGGATCTCCAGCGTCGTCGTCTTGCCGGCCCCGTTGGGGCCGAGCAGGCCGAAGCACTGACCCTCGCGCACCGCGAAGCTGATCCCGTCGACTGCGCGGACGCCCGGAAAACTCTTGATCAGCTTGTCGACGGTGAGCAGCGTGGTCATGATCGGCCGCGTCGCGGGAATGCGTCAAACCGTTAGTGTACCCGTGCGCGATGTGCGGCGGCGACCCCGCCAACCCGGCAAAAGCGATGCCTTTCAGGTCTGTTTCAGTTTTGCGGCGTGATCTGGATCTACGGCGAGCGAATCGGCGAGATTGGGGGCAGCGCGTGATGTCTGTGGAGACGGCGACGATTCCGGTCCGGGCCCCCTACGTGGTGGCGTTTCACTGGTCCATGGCCCTCGCCTGAGCGCCGGCTACGCTTTTTCCGCCCCAGCCCACGCGATGGCCGGACGGTCATCGCGCTGATCGGCAGTCTGCTCCCGGTCGGCACGAGCGGCGCGGTGATCGCTGCGCGTCGTCTGCCCGGCGTCGCCGCCGACCGCAACAGCTGCAGCGGCGCCTGGCGCGGTCGCGGCACGCGCTCGGCAACCTCGCGCACGCGCTGAAGGCGCCGTTGAGCCTGGTCGTGCATGACCTCGAGGCGCTGCCGCTGACCGACGGCCAGCGCCACGCCCTGGGCGGTCGCCTCGACCGCGTGACCGCGTTGATCGGTCGCGAACTGAAACGCGCCCAGTTCGCCGGCGAGGGCAGCGGTCAGCGCTTCGTGCCCGACCGCGACGTGGCCGCACTGATCGCGGCGCTGCAGCGCCTCTACCAGCCACGCGATCTCGCGGTAACGGTGGGCGGTCTGCCCGACGCGGCGCTGCCGTTCGACTACGAGGACATGCTCGAACTCCTCGGCAACCTGCTCGACAACGCGTTCAAGTGGGCGCGATCGCGCGTCGTCGTCGACGTGCGGTTCGACAGCGAGCTGCTGTTGCGGGTCGCCGACGACGGTCCCGGCATCCCGCTGGCCGAGCGCGCAGCGCTGCTGCAGCGCGGTTCGCGGCTCGACGAGCAGGAGCCGGCAGTGGTCTCGGCCTGGCGATCGTCAGCGACCTCGTCGCCCACTACCGTGGCCAGATCCGGCTCGATCACAGCGACGCACTGGGCGGCCTGCTGGTCGAGGTCCGGCTGCCGCCGCCGCAGCGCGTCGCCGATCCCGCGTGACGACCCGGGTGTCGCCCAGCGCGACGATTCAGCGTGGTTTCAGCTTGCCGGCGTAGCGTCGGACTCAGACAGGGAGGGTCTGATGTTGCGACCGGTGCAGCCAGGATGGCGGTCCGCCGGTCATCGAGATTGGGGAGACACCATGTTGAGTAAGAGCAGCTTAATTGACCGCGTTGGCCGCGATGACAGTGGCGGCCGGCGTCGCCGCGAGTCCCGGCGAGTATGACCGCGACGACTACTACGAGCGCCGCGGTCCGATGCCGTTCGGCGTGCTGGACCTGAACAGCGACGGCAAGGTGACCGCCGACGAGCATGCCCAGGTCCGCAAAGAGCGTCGCGCGCTGCGCGCCGAACGCGGCTACCTGATGCGCCGTGCGCCGGACGCCGCCGAGTTTCCGTGCGGCATCGGCGATAGCCGGCGCTGTGGCCGGGCAGCGTGCGTCGCCAGCCGATGGCGTATCCGCGATCGGGTCCGTCGCCGGCAATGCAACGGCGCCCCGTCGCGTCGCGACGGGGACTCGAACCGTTGCCCGGCAGGTCCCCGTTTGGGTGCCGCCGCTGCTGTGCCTTGCCGATCAGTCGTCGCGGTAACGCCACCGAAAGCGAAAGTCGTCGTGGTCGTCGCGGTGGCGAGCCTTGAAACGCGGTACATAGCGGTAGCGATCGTTATGGCGGGCGCGGCCGATCAGCCGGCCGGCACGTTCCTGGGCGCGCGCGAGGCGGCGCCGTTCGCCGCGCGACAGGAATCCGTCCTCGGCATAGCGCTCGGCCATGCGATCGATGCGGCGCTGCTGTTTGCGCAGCTTCCGGGCCTCGCGGCGCGTCAGGTCGCCGAAGCGCAGACCCTTGCGGATGCGTTTCGCCTGACGGTCCTGGCGCCAGTCGAAGCGCTGCTCGAAGCGCTCGCGGCGCGTCGTGTAGCGGTCGCCGTCGCGCGACGCGATGCGGTCGTGCCGGATCTCGCGCCGGTCTGCGCGCCGGTCCTCCCGTCTGTCTGCGCGCCTTGCCTCTCGCCGGTCGCCGCGCCGGGTTTCACGTCTGTCTGCGCGCCGTGCCTCGCGCCGGTCGCCGCGCCGCGCCTCGCGGCCATCGCCGCGGCGGTTCGCGCGGCGTTCGACATCGCCCCTGCCGCGTCGCTGCTGGTCGCGCTGCTCCACCAGGTAGCCGTCACGGTGGCCACGATCGCTGCCGTCGCGGTCGCGTGCCTCGGCGGCGCCGGCGATGCCCAGGGAGGCCACCGTCAGCGCGGTGACGATCCATCTTGCTGTGTTCATGTCGCTCTCCTCTACGGTTTTCCCGCGGGCCTTTGCCGACCCTTGGGGGACACTGTAGGGAGCGCCGACTGAACGCCCACTGAACGGGTGCGTTCAGTTGCGCCGCGCCAGCGACAGGGTCACGTCGACACCGCGTGGATCGGCGACGTCGGTGGCGCGTACGCCGCCACCGTGGTACTCGCCGATCAGGCGGACCAGATAGAGGCCCAGCCCGAGGTGCGGCTCTTCCTGCCGACCGCTGCGCCCGGAGACCATCGATTGGAAGATGTCGACGTCGGCGGGCAGCGGCGGCCCGTGGTTGGTCACGTGGATGTCGACCCGGTCCGCCGACGGCGCGCAGTGGATGCGGATCGCCGACCCTGGGTCGTGAAAATCGATCGCGTTGCCGATCAGCTTGTCGAGCGCCTGGCTGACCAGGTCGGGGACGCCGTCGATCTCGACCGCGGTCGCCGCGCCACTGAGTTCGATCCGGCAGTCGGCAAAGGTCGTGCGCAGTGCGTCGACCTGGCGTCGCAGCAGCGCGGCGATGTCGAAACGCTCCGGCTCGGCCTGGCGTAGCGCCTGCTCGAGACCGGTCGCCTCGCGCAGCCGCTGCAGGATGCGTTCGAGGCGTTCGGCACCGTCGCGCGCGCGCCCGAGGTAGCGGCCGCGCTGTGCGGCCGGTGCCTGCTCGGCGTTGTCCAGCGAACTGCGCACCACGGCCAGCGGCGTGCGCAGCTCGTGGGCGAGCCGCGACGCCATCGCCTCGAGGTAATGGTTGTAGTCGTGCAGCCGGTCGAGCACGCTGGCGAAGCTGCGGCCGAGGTCGCCGATCTCGTCGCGGCTGTGTTCCGCCTGCAGCCGACCTGTGATGCGCCCGTCGTGGCTCACGGCGCGTTCGACACGGTCGCGCAGGCGGGTGATGCGCGATGCCAACAGGCTGGCGAAACCAAGCAGGCCGAGGCTGGTCACGGCGAAGAACAGCAGCGTGACACCGAACAGGCGTTGCAGCGCAAGGTTCTGGATCGACAGGATCGCATTGGTCGTCTGTTCCACGAGCACCGCACCCTCGACGCCGTCGCTGCTGCGGATCGGCACGGCCGCGCTGACCACGACCGCGTTCGACCGCGGTGGCTTGCGTCGCAGGCTGGTCGGCCTGCCGGCGAGGGCGTCGACGACCGGGCGCACGAACAGCTGCGTGCGGTCTGCCGGGACGTCGCCGACCGCCTCGGCGTCGCGCGGCAGCACGGCGAGGACCAGTTCCTGGATGAACCACGGCATCTGCTGCTGGTCGGCGCTCAACGGCGCGCTCGCATCGAGGCGTCCGGCCTGTGCCAGCACCAGGCCCTGGTGGTCGGTGACCCAGACCCGCGTGGCCGCGGGCACGACGTCGTCGAGCACGGCCTGCAGCGTCGCCGAGTGCTCGATGATGCGGCCGAGTGCATCCGCCGGAAACATGTGGCCGCTGGCCAGCAGTTGCTGGCTGTGGCTGTCGAACACACGCATCGACAGCCGGTCGCGCAGCAGCTCGCGTGGCATCTTCAGTTCCAGCGTGTAGCCGTCCGCGTGGCTCTGCCACTCGCCGCGGATCGGCGGATCGGGCAAAGCCGCGTCCGGCGGATCGTCGGCATCGCGCAGGCGCCGGGCAGTGACCCAGCCCGGCGTGCGCGGCTGCACGCGATAGCGCTGCAACACGCCGTCGCGGTCGGTAATGGCGAGGTCGACGGCATCACCGTCGTCGCCGTAGTCGACCTGCCGGTCGCGCACGCCCAGCAGCAGGTATAGGTAGCGCCCGTGGGTACCGATGAAGATGCGCGCCGTCAGCGCCTCGTCGACCGACCGGATCAGCGAGAAGTTGTTGGCGTAATGCACCCATTCGTCGCGGTAGCCGTCGACCTGCGGTGGTTCGTCGAGCCTGTGCAGGTACAGGTTGCGGAAGGTCAGCACTGAGCCCGGCCTGGCGACACCGTGGAACTGGTCGTCGTAGCCGTGCATGATGTTCGCGACCGAGCTGGCGGTGGTCTGCAGCGACTGATCCTGGGCGTCGCGCAGGAACTGCTCGGTCTCCTGGATGAAGCGATAGCCGGCCAGCGGTATGCCGAGCAGGGTCAGCGACACTAGCAGCAGCTTGAATCGTATGCGATGCCAGAAGCGCGGTCGGCTCACGCTGGTGTCAGCCCTGTGGTACCCAGCGGTAGCCCGCGCCGTAGACCGACTCGATCGCGTCGAAGTCGGCATCGACCTGCTCGAACTTGCGCCGGATGCGCTTGATGTGCGACGTGATCGTCGCCAGGTCGACGAAGGTGTCGGCCGCGTCCATCAGCTGTTCACGGCTCTTGACATGGCCGGGGTGCTGCACCAGCGCGTGCAGAATCCACAGCTCGGTGACGGTCAGGTCGACCGGCCGGCCGCGCCAGCTGAGCTGCATCTGTTCGGGCTTCAGCTGCAACGGACCCTGCTCGATGACCGTTTCGCGATGCTGGGCGTTGTGCATCGCCTCGACGCGACGGAACAGCGCGCTGACGCGCGCGCTGAGCTGGTGCAGGCTGACGTCCTTGGTCACATAGTCGTCGGCGCCGACCCGCAGGCCGGCGACGGTGTCGATATCGTTGTCGC
>JASJCU010000043.1 GCA_030065815.1 Gammaproteobacteria bacterium
GCTGCGCAACGCAGCGTCGGCGCTATCGTCGGTGGTGGGCATGGTCTGGCTCGGGGTCTCCGGCATGGACGGGGTGTGGCGCCGGCGCGGCGGCGTACCCCGCGGGGAACGCGGGCATCGCCGGGCATCGCCGCCAGGGACGCCTTATATAATGCGACCTACGTCGAAGTTTGTCCGGAAACCGTCATGAGTTACTACACCCACCACGTGTTCTTCTGCACCAACGAGCGCGAGGACGGCAGCCAGAGCTGCAACCAGTGTGGTGCCCGGGAGGCCCGCGACTACGTCAAGCAGCGTTGCAAGGCACTGGGCATCCACGGTGCCGGCCGGGTGCGGATCAACACGGCCGGCTGCCTCGACCGCTGTGAGTCCGGGCCGGTGATCGTCGTCTACCCGGAAGATGTCTGGTACACCTACATCGACCGCGAAGACCTCGACGAGATCATCGAGCAGCACCTGCAGCACGGCCGCATCGTCGAACGCCTGCGCCTGCCGGCGCCCTGAAACCGCGCCCTGATACGCCAATTCGACCGCGCGGCACAGCGATTCGCTGTTGACACGCGAGGCAAAATATAAGAATATGCTCACATGCTGATCGAACTGATCAGCGCTCCTCCATCCTCCTTTGGTGGTTACTGTTCAGCGCGACGCCCCCCGTCGCGCTTTTTTTTGCCTGTGCACTGTGCGAGCACCCCTCGTCGGGGGCGCGGATCAGCAGGCCATGACCCTGGGTCGCCGCCGACCGACGTCGGGCACGATTGCCGCCGTGGCCGACGCGGCACGCGGCCCGGCCGGCTTGCGTGGGGACCGTCGACCCGGTATGATTCGCGCCCTTTCGTGACATAACATTGATCTGCATCTGGAGCCGGATCCGATGAGCACAACCGTCAGCGCAAAACCCGCCGAAGTCCGGCGTGACTGGTACCTGGTCGATGCCGATGGCAAGACCCTGGGCCGCCTCGCGTCCGAGATCGCGCGTCGCCTGCGCGGCAAGCACAAGCCGATCTTCACGCCGCACGTCGACACCGGGGACTACATCGTCGTCGTCAATGCCGGCAAGGTCGCGGTCACCGGCAACAAGCTCAAGGACAAGATGTACCACCAGCACACCGGTTACATCGGCAACCTGAAATCGATCAGCCTCGAGAAGCAGCTGCAGAAGGCGCCGGAGCGGGTCATCGAGAGCGCGGTCAAGGGCATGCTGCCGCGCAACCCGCTGGGTCGCGCAATGATGAAGAAGCTCCGCATCTTCGCCGGTCCCGAACACACCCACCAGGCGCAGCAGCCCAAGCCGCTGGATATCTAACGGAACGAGCATGGCACAGCAAATGAATTACGGTACCGGCCGCCGCAAGACCTCGACGGCGCGCGTCTACCTCGACAACGGCAGCGGCAACATCACCGTCAACGGCCGCCCGCTCGACACCTTCTTCGGCCGCGAGACCGCGCGCATGGTCGTGCGCCAGCCGCTCGAGGTCACCGAGATGGCGGACAAGGTCGACATCCGCGTCACCGTCGCCGGCGGTGGCACGACCGGTCAGGCCGGTGCGATCCGCCACGGCATCGCGCGCGCGCTGGTCGAGCACGACGAGAACATGCGTGCGCCGCTGCGCCGCGCCGGCTTCCTGACCCGCGACGCACGCGCCGTCGAGCGCAAGAAGGTCGGTCTGCACAAGGCGCGCAAGCGGCCGCAGTACTCGAAGCGCTGATCCGCTGCGCGGATTCAGGGCACAGGGCCCAGGGACGAGGGCCAAGGAGAAGCCGGCGTATGGAAGCGCTGCGCAAACTGGAGGTCTGGCGGCGCGCCTGCCGGCTTTCGGCGAATGTCTACCGCTTGCTCGCCACCAACCGTGAACAGGCCTTCCGCGATCAACTGAGCCGTTCTGCGTTATCGATCGCGTCCAACATCGCGGAAGGGTACGGCAGGGGATCACAACGCGAGCGGGTTCATTTCCTGCGCTATGCGAGGGCATCGTGCAACGAGGCATGGACGCAGTTGCATATCGGTATCGACGCACGAATCGTCGACGCCGAGTGTGCAAGGCCACTCGCAGACGAGACGCTGGAAATTGCCAAGATGATCGGTGGTCTGATCCGCTATATTGAAAGCGGACAGCGCTGACCTCGGCCCTGGGCCCTCGTCCCTCGGCCCTTATTTTGGGGCGTAGCTCAATTGGCAGAGCGACGGACTCTGACTCCGTAGGTTGTAGGTTCGATCCCTACCGCCCCAGCCATCTTCCCCGGCCGCGCCGCGGCCGTGCGCCGACGCCGCATTGCGGTAGGGAGCGAACCGACAGAGGTTCGACGCCGGCGCGCAGCGCCAAGAACGTCGCGCGCAGCGCGGCGGCCCGCAGGGCGAGGGTGCAGCCCGAGTAGCCCTACCGCCCCAGCCATCTTCCCCGGCCGCGCGCCGACGCCGCATTGCGGTAGGGAGCGAACCGACAGAGGTTCGACGCCGGCGCGCAGCGCCAAGAACGTCGCGCGCAGCGCGGCGGCCCGCAGGGCGAGGGCGCGGCCCGAGTAGCCCTACCGCCCCAGCCATCTTCCCCGGCCGCGCCGCGGCCGCGCGCCGAGGCCGCATTTGCGGCAGGGAGCGAACCGACAGAGGTTCGACGCCGGCGCGCAGCGCCAAGAACGTCGCGCGCAGCGCGCCGGCCCGCAGGGCGAGGGCGCAGCCCGAGTAGGCACTACCGCCCCAGCCATCTTCCCCGGCCGCGTCGCGGCCCGCCATGCGGCGACTGGCCGGCACCCTCCGACGACCCCGGGCGTCCGGGCAGCCCGGTCTCGACCGGCCTCGCCACAACGATCTCGCCCGGGTTTGGTGCCCGGGCTGGCTTCGGTCAGCGGGCCTTCGTCGCCGGCATCGCCGGATCGTCGCCGACGACGCCCGTTCCTGCGTTTTCGCGACCCGCGACAGGCCGGTGGCCGGCGCGGCTGTGGCGCAGGCCCGGCAATCCGGGCGTCTGTTGCGTCAGATCAAGTCCGGGCACGCCGATCGGGATGTGCCCCGGTTGCAGCCTATTGGCAAGCCACTTTCAGTAGACAGCGCAACCTGCCGGAAAAAAACAAAAAATCTCAACAATCAATAGCTTGCGAAACGCCCGCTTGTGACATTTTTACAACAATACGAGACGCTGTGTCGTTTTCGCAAAAAAAGCTTGCCTTGTCGCACCGCAACCACTACTATTCTCAACGCACAGCTTTTCTTTCAGACCAAACCTTTACGGGAGTTCTCGATGAACAAAAAACTCATCGCCGCTGCGATCGCAGCTGCCATGGTCAGCCCGGCGGCCTTCGCCAACGCCACCCTGTACGGAAAGTTCCACGTCTCCGTGGACTCGCAGGATATCGAGCAGAAGGACGCGGCCGGCAACAAGGCCGAGATTGACAACTGGGTCCAGCGCAGCCGCTCGTCGCGCGTCGGCGTCAAGGGCTCGGAAGACCTCGGTGGCGGCCTCAAGGCCATCTACCAGGCCGAATTCACGGTCAACGTCGACGGTAACGAAGGCACCTCCGGCGGTAGCTGCTCGGGCCTGTGCGGCCAGGACGGCGGCGACGGCTGGGGCGGTCAGCGCAACACCTTCATCGGCCTCGCCGGCGGCTTCGGTACCTTCCTGGTCGGCCGTCACGACACCCCGGCCAAGGTCGCGTTCTACGCGGCTGGCACCGAGGTACTCGGCGACTCGATCATCGACCTGAACAGCGGCGTCACCGGTGCTTTCCACGAGTTCCGTGCCGACAACACCATCACCTATGTCTCGCCGAACTTCAGCGGCTTCACGTTCGCCGCGTCGGTGATCCCGGGCGAGGACTCGGGTCAGGCGCTCACGACGACCACGACCACGAATGTGCTGAATGCGAGCCTGTACGGGCTTGCCGCCTCGACCACGACCACCCCTGCCGTTGGCTTCATCGCGGATAAAAATGACCGCGACGGTATCGCCGACCACTACGCGGTCGGCCTGATGTACGCCGGCGGTGGCCTGAAGGCGAGTGTCGGTTACGAGAGCCTGGCGCTGCAGGATTCGGCGGTCGCCGAGGATCAGGATACGCTGCAGGTCGGCGCCAGCTACACCTTCGGTGCCTTCAAGGTCGGCGTGCACTACGAAGACCAGGACAATGTCGGCGGTGACGACGGCGTCGAGAAAGAGGCCTGGGGCGTGGTCGGAAAGGCGACGTTCGGCAACAACGCGATCAGCCTGGTCTACACCAACGCCGAGATCGACGGTGGTAGCGGCGCGCAGGAGTTCGAACTGGACGGTGATGCCTGGGGTATCGCTGCCGAGCACAACTTCAGCAAGCGCACCAAGGTGTATGCCGCCTACGCGACCAACGAGGTCGAGGCTGACTACACCGACCCCGCCGATGACGAAGACCGCGAGGCCGACGTCTTCTCGCTGGGCATGATCCACAACTTCTGATCCGCGGATCAGCAGACTGTGCATCGAGACGGGGCCTTCGGGCCCCGTTTTTCGTTGCCGTGCAGTCACTGCCGGCACGGTGCCGGCTCTACGCTGTGGCCTCGATGCGATGCGGCCAACTGCGGGCGGCCGGCCGTGGGCCGTGCGCCGCGATTCGCGGGCGTCGGGCGACGGCTAGGGTTCGACGACCCGCGGCCCCTGCGGCGTACCGAGGATCAGCACGTCGGCCGGTCGGTGGGCGAAGATGCCGACTGTGACGACACCGGCGAGCTGGTTGATCTCGGTCTCCAGCTTCATCGGCTGCATGATCTCGAGGCCGTGCACGTCGAGGATCAGGTTGCCGTTGTCGGTGACGACGTTCTCGCGCCACACCGGGTTGCCGCCGAGCCGCGTCAGCTCGCGCGCGACATAGCTGCGTGCCATCGGGATCACCTCGACCGGCAGCGGAAAGCTGCCGAGCACGTCGACCAGCTTCGACTCGTCGGCGATACAGACGAACCGCTTGCTCGCCGCGGCGACGATCTTCTCGCGCGTCAGCGCGCCGCCGCCGCCCTTGATCAGCTGCAGCTGGCGGTTGGACTCGTCGGCGCCGTCGACGTAGACCTCGAGGCCGCCGGCGGTGTTGAGATCGAGCACGTCGATGCCGTGCCTCTTCATCCGCTCGGTCGACGCCTCGGAACTCGATACGGCGCCGTCGAAGCGGCCCTTGACCGCGGCGAGCGCGTCGATGAAGTGGTTGACGGTCGAGCCGGTGCCGACGCCGATGATGCCGCCGCGCGGGAGATAGTCGATCGCGGCCTCGGCCGCCTGCCGTTTCATGTCGTCTGCGTTCATGTCTGCCTTCGTGTTCAGTACAGCGGTTTTTTCGCGCGCCGACGTTAGCATCCCCGGGCTGTCCACGGCCAGAGCAGCGGCGCTTTGCGTGCGAGTACCGTACACTTGAGCAAACCGTGCCGTTGCGGGCGTCGTCGCATCCCGGCGCTCGCCGACCGCCCGCGTTATCGTCCCTGGATGTGATCACAGCAGCATGACCCGCAAATACGTCGAACAGATCCTCCGCGCCCGCGTCTACGACGTGGCGACCGAATCGCCATTGCAGCCTGCGGTGCGGCTGTCCGAGCGCACCGCCAACCGCATACTGCTGAAACGCGAGGACGAGCAGCAGGTGTTCTCGTTCAAGCTGCGCGGTGCCTACAACAAGATCTACAAGCTGCCGCAGGCGCAGCGCGACATCGGCGTCGTAGCCGCGTCGGCCGGCAATCACGCCCAGGGCGTCGCGCTGGCCGGCAAGCGCCTCGGCGTCAACACGACCATCGTGATGCCGGTGACGACCCCGGCGATAAAGGTCGAGACCGTGCGGCGTCTCGGCGGCAAGGCCGTGCTGCAGGGCGACTCCTACGACGACGCCTACGCGCACGCGATGACGCTGGCCAAGGAGAAGCAGCTGACCTTCATCCACCCGTTCGACGACCCCGATGTGATCGCGGGGCAGGGCACGATCGGCATGGAGATCCTGCGCCAGCACGCCGACCCGATCGACGCGGTGTTCGTGCCGGTCGGCGGCGGCGGCCTGATTGCCGGCGTCGCGGCGTACATCAAACACATCCGCCCCGAGATCCGCGTGATCGGCGTCGAGCCCGAGGACTCGCCGACCCTGGAGCGCGCGCTGGCGGCCAAGCGACGCGTCGTCCTGCCGCGAGTCGGGCTGTTCGCCGACGGCGTCGCCGTCAAACAGATCGGCAAGGAGACGTTTCGCGTCGCCCGCCAGACCGTCGACGAGGTCATCCTGGTCACGACCGACGAGCTGTGCGCGGCGATCAAGGACGTGTTCGACGATACCCGCACCGTCGCCGAGCCGGCCGGCGCACTGGCTATTGCCGGCATCAAGAAGTACGTCGGCCGCGAGGGCGTCAGCGGCCAGACGCTGGTCGGTATCCTCAGCGGCGCCAATGTCAATTTCGACCGCCTGCGCCACATCGCCGAACGTGCCGAGGTCGGTGAACAGCGCGAGGCGCTGTTCGCGGTGAAGATACCCGAGAAGCCGGGTAGTTTTCTCGCGTTCTGCCGCGCGCTCGGCAAGCGCAGCATCACCGAGTTCAATTACCGCTACTCCGATGACGCGGATGCGCAGGTGTTCTGCGGCGTCGAGTTGCGTAACGGCAATGTCGAGCGGACCGCGCTCGAATCACAGCTGGTCGACAAGGGTTTCGAGGTCGTCGACCTGACCGACAACGAGACCGCGAAGCTGCACATCCGCTACATGGTCGGCGGTCATGCGCCGCAGGCGAAGGACGAGAAGCTGTTCCGTTTCGAGTTTCCGGAACGCCCCGGTGCGCTGCTCGACTTTCTCAAGGGACTGTCGCGCGGCTGGAACATCAGCCTGTTCCATTACCGCAATCACGGTTCGGCCTATGGCCGGGTGTTGGTGGGCCTGCAGCTGGATCGCCAGGCGGTACGCGAATTCCGCGACTACATGAAGTCGAGCGGTTACACGTACAGCGAAGAAACAGATAACCTGGCCTACCGCCTGTTTGCTAGCGGTGGGTGATGCTTGTCGGGGCTAAGCGCCTGATTTTACAAGGAAAAGCCCGGCCTTAGCCGGGCTTTTCCGCTGTGCCAATCGCCTGTCTTACCGCCTCCTGCGCGGTGAGACTTTACGCGGTCTGGCGGCTACCTTCTTCTTCTTGGCAGCGGCCTTACGCTTCGGAGCGGCCTTGCGTTTTGCAGTGGCCTTCTTCTTGGCGACCTTTTTCTTCGCGACCTTCTTCTTCGCGACTTTGCGCTTCGGTGCCGCCTTCTTCTTGGCTACCCTGCGCTTCGGTGCTGCCTTCTTCTTGGCAGCGGCCTTTCTCTTTGGAGCGGCCTTCTTCTTCGCGACCTTCTTCTTCGCGACTTTGCGCTTCGGTGCCGCCTTCTTCTTGGCTACCCTGCGCTTCGGTGCTGCTTTCTTTTTAGCAGCGGCTTTCCTTTTCGGTGCTGCCTTTCTCTTTGCAGCGACCTTGCGTTTCGTAACCGCGGCTTTCTTCTTAGCTGCGGTCTTCTTCTTGGCGGATGCCCTCTTCTTGACTGCCATATACCCCCTCCGGTTGAACAGCTGCCATAGACCATGGCTTGAGTATAAACAAGGAAAACAAAAATACTAGTTTGCCAACGGCTGTATCGACGTTTGCATTCAAGGCTTTAGTGCAAAGTGATTATTTTTTTGTTGTGCGCTTATCTACGTTCACGCGATGTATAGCGTGTGAAACGTAATTACAGCTGTGCGTGCTGCGGCGTCTGTAACGCTTCGATTCGGTGAACGATAAAGCCGCGTGCAACACGTTTTTTTGCAGGCAAGAGGTCATCGACAACGCACTTCGACGATGTCGTCGCGCCGTCGTGCAAGCACGAGATGCCGCTTGAAAGCGTCAATCGGCACCCGCGATGTCGCAGAGTGTCGAGCGCGTTGCATGGATGGCACCGCGTTCGCCAGGCGTCGTTCAATCGTGCGCTGTGCGGCGACGATAGGTGTGGTGCGGCGTGATCACGGCGTCGAGCGGGATGTCCCAGGGTCGTTGTTCGATGTCGTCGACGCGTTGCAGGTCGTGGGCGAGGCCGATCAGCAGCGGCCGGCGCCTGCGCGGCGCGTGCCGCAGGAACGCGAACGTGCGGTCGTAGTACCCGCCGCCCATGCCGAGGCGGTGGCAGTCGGCGTCGAAACCGAGCAGCGGCACGACGGCGACGTCGAGCTGGCTTGCCGGCAGCCGGTGATCGCGTCGTGGCCGCGGTTCCGGGATGCCGAAGCGGTTGCACAGCAGTCGATCGCCCGGCTGCCAGCGGTAGAACCACAGCCGTCCCGGCAGGAACGGGTGCAGGTGCGGCAGATAGACGCGCTTGCCGAGCTCGACGGCGACTTCGAGCAGCGGAAACGGGTCGATCTCGCCGCGATTGCCGATGTAACCGGCGACCCGCCGGGCGCGGCGGAACTCGGGCAGCGTGAGCAGCCGTTCGAGCACGCGGCGTTGCGACTGGCGCCGCTCGGCAGGCGACAGGGCCAGCCGTGCCTGCTTGAGGTGGCGGCGGAGTGTCTGCAGGTCGTTCATGGCGAGAGAGGGAGGGACATTCCCCGCCTGTGCCGGTACTTGCCGTTATCCTTGAACCGTGAGGTTCAAGTGGGACAGAAGCGGGGCCTCAGGCTTTCCGCTACGAGGCGGACTTGCACACCGGCTTCCGCAACTATGTCCCGAGAGTGCATAAGCATAGGCTCAAGGGAACATCGGGCCAGCTATCGAGCACCGCAGGGAATGTCCAGCTAAAGGCTAAACCCAAAGTGCTCAGAGTTCCAGCTGGGTGCTGTCGTTCAATGCGATTTCAATGCGCTCGCGCAACGAACGTATGCGTTTGTTGGCCGAGCTGGCCGCCGAATCCTGTTCCGACTTCTCGCTGAGCAGCTCGTGGGCGAGATTGAGCGCGACCATGACCGCGATCCGGTCGGTGCCGATGACCTTGCCGGTGCCGCGCACCTCGCGCATGCGCGAATCGAGGAAGCGCGCGGCACTGACGAGCTCGTCCTCGGAACCCGGCTCGCACGCGATGCGGTATTCCTTGCCGAGAATACTGACCGCGACCGGCTGCTGCGTCGGGTTGCTCACGCCTCGTCCTCCAGGCGTTTCAGGCGCGCGATCATGTCCTCGACGCGGCCCTTGGCCTGTTCGTTCTTGGTCGCCAGGCGGTCGCGTTCGCTGAGCAACTCGTGCTCGCGCGCGCGCAGCGTCTTGTTCTCGTCCTTCAGATGGGTGCAGGCACGAATGAGCTCCTCGACGCGCACCTCGAGGGCGCGGAGGTCCTGTTCCTGCAGGCCGGTTTTTTCGTTCTTGCTCATTGATCTACGGACTATAGTTTCGGTCGCTCCGCCGGGTCAATGATACGCCATGTTACGATCACGGCCCGGTTCCCGCGCCAAACACGATCGATGTCGTCGTCCGAGCCCGTCACCCTGCCCGAGTACGCCGCTGTCGCTGCCGCGTTGCAGCGCTGCGGGCTGTCGCAGTGTCCCGCCGAACTGCACGGTTTTGCACTCGGCATGGCCGTCGGCGGCGTACCCGAGCCGCTGACGGTCTGGCAGCACGAGCTTTATGCGGCGTTCGACCCGAACGACGTCCTCGCCAACGAGTGCCGCGCGCTGCTCGACCGCGTGTTCGCGGCCACGTTCATCGCTGACGACACCATGGCGCTCGAGCTGTTGCTGCCGCAGGACATCGTCGTCGACAGTACACGGGTCGGCGCGGTCCGCGACTGGTGCCAGGGTTTCCTGTTCGGCCTCGGTCTCGCCGGAGAGACCGTCGCTGCACGCTTATCGTCCGATAGCCGCGAGCTCTTGAGCGATTTCAGCGAATTCACGCGCCTCGACAGCGACGACGTCGACAACAGCGACGCCAACCGCGCGGCGCTGATCGAGATCGAGGAGTACCTGCGTGAGGGCGTCATGCTGATCCGCGACGAACTTGCGCGTCAGCGCCTGTCTCAATCGCCACAGACCGCCGACTAGGAGTCGATCGATGCAGGCCGCCGAGTTCAAACGCCGCCGTCGCCAGCTGATGGGCATGATGGGCCCGGGCAGCGTCGCGATCCTGCCGACCGCGCGCGAGACCATCCGCAATCGCGACGTCCACCACCCGTTCCGCCCGGACAGCGACTTCTTCTATCTGACGGGTTTCGCCGAACCCGAGGCCGTGCTGGTGCTGATCCCGGGCCGCAGGCATGGCGAGTACATCCTGTTCTGCCGCGAGAAGGACCCGGCGAAAGAGCTGTGGGACGGCTATCGTGCCGGTCTCGAGGGTGCCGTCGAGATCCACGGCGCCGACGACGCGTTCCCGATCACCGATCTCGACGACATCCTGCCCGGTCTGCTCGAGGAGCGGGAACGGGTCTACTTCGCGATGGGTTCCGACCCGGCGTTCGACCGCCGCGTGTCGGACTGGGTCAGCCAGGTGCGCTCGCGGGCGCGCGCCGGCGTGCATGGCCCGATCGAGTTCCTCGCGCTCGACCACTACCTGCACGACATGCGTCTGTACAAGAGCCGCGCCGAGATCGCCGTGATGCGCCGCGCGGCCAAGACCTCGGCCGCCGCGCACCGCGAGCTGATGCGCAGCAGCGAGCCCGGCATGCACGAATACCAGCTGGCGTCGCTGTTCGCCCACCGCTGCCAGATGGCCGGTGCCGCGCACCTCGCCTACCCGTCGATCGTCGGCGGCGGCAACAACGCCTGCGTGCTGCACTACGTCGACAACGCGGCGCCGCTCGACGACGGCGACCTGGTGCTGATCGATGCCGGCTGCGAGGTCGACTGCTACGCGTCCGACATCACGCGCACGTTCCCGGTCAACGGCCGCTTCAGCACGCCACAGCGTCAGCTCTACCAGCTGGTGCTCGACGCGCAGCTCGCCGCGATCGACAAGGTACGCGTAGGCAACCACTGGAACGACCCGCACGAGGCCGCCGTGCGCGTGCTGACCCGCGGCCTGCTCAAGCTCGGCCTGCTGCGCGGCACGCTGGCCAAGGCGTTGAAGGCGAAGTCCTATCAACGCTTCTTCATGCACCGTACCGGCCATTGGCTGGGCATGGACGTGCACGACGTCGGCGACTACAAGATCGACGGCCACTGGCGCGAGCTGGAACCGGGCATGGTGCTGACCGTGGAACCGGGCCTGTACATCCCCCGCGGTGTCAAGGGCGTGGCGAAGAAATGGCAGGGCATCGGCATCCGCATCGAGGACGACGTCCTGGTCACCAACGGCGACCCGGACGTGCTGTCGCGCGACGTCCCGAAAACGGTCGAACAGATCGAGGCGGTCATGAACGATGGCCGCTGACAGCGGCAACCGCGACGGCGCACAGACCGCCACCGACTACGACCTGGTCATCGTCGGCGGCGGCATGGTCGGCGCCAGCCTCGCGATCGCGCTGGCCGGGCGCGGCCTGCGCCTGGCGATGATAGAGGCACACCCGCCCGGCGCCGACAGCCAGCCGAGCTACGACGATCGCGGTATCGCGCTGGCCTACGGTACGCAGCGCATCTTCGAGGCCCTGCAGCTATGGCCGGCGATCGCCGCGGTCGCCGAACCGATCGCCGAGATCCATGTCTCCGACCGCGGCCACTTCGGTGTGACCCGGCTGCGCGCCGTCGACGAGGGCGTGCCGGCGCTCGGCCAGGTGGTCACGGCGCGCGAGCTTGGCCACGTGCTGATCGAACGCGTGCTAGCCGACGATGCGATCGACGTGCTGGCGCCGGCACGGGTCGTCGACTTCGCCGACGATGGTGACCGCGTGCGCGTCGAGATCGAGCGCAACGGCGTCGTCGACGAAATCGGCTGCTTTCTGCTGGCCGCGGCCGACGGCGGCAACTCCGCTATCCGCGAACAGCTCGACGTGCCGGTCACGCGCTGGGAGTACGGCCAATCGGCCGTGGTCACCAACGTCACGCCGACCCAGCCGCACGCCAACGTCGCCTATGAGCGTTTCACCGACACCGGCCCGGTCGCGTTGCTGCCGATGACCGAACGGCGCTGCGCGGTGGTCTGGACCGTGCGCGACGACGACGTCGACGACGTGCTGGCGCTCGACGACGACGCCTTTCTGGCCGCGTTCCAGCGTCGCTTCGGCCATCGCCTCGGTCGCTTCCGCCGCGTCGGCCGGCGCAGCGCCTACCCGTTGAGCCTGCTGCGGGCGCGCGAATCGGTGCGCGGCCGGATCGCGATCATCGGCAATGCCGCGCACACGCTGCATCCGATCGCCGGCCAGGGCTTCAACCTCGGCATCCGCGATGTCGCGGCGCTGGCTGAGGTGGTCTGGGATGCGTTCGCGGCCGGCGACGACATCGGCGCCGGCGACGTGCTCGACCGCTACGAGCGTTGGCGCCGCACCGAACAGCGCAACGTCGCGCTGGCCACCGATGGCCTGGCGCGGTTGTTCAGCAATCCGCTCGCACCGCTGCGCGTCGCGCGCAACCTCGGCCTGCTGGCGATGGAGTGCCTGCCGGCGGCCAAGCACCCGCTGGCGCGCGGCGCGATGGGCATGCTCGGGCGCCAGCCGAAGCTCGCGCGGGGGGTGCCGCTTGACTGAGCAGCGCGTCGATATCGCGATCGTCGGCGGCGGCATGGTCGGTGCCGCGCTCGCGGTCGCGCTGGCGCAGCGCGATTTCTCGGTCGCCGTCGTCGAGGCGCGCGTGCCGCCGCAGGCGTGGGACGACGGCTACGACCTGCGCGTGTCGGCGATCACGCGCGCATCGCAGCGCCTGCTCGACAACCTCGGCGTATGGGCGGCGATCGTCGCCGACCGCGCGACGCCGTACCGGCACATGCACGTCTGGGACCGCCCCGGCATCGGCGAGATCCACTTCGACGCCGCCGACCTCGCCGAGCCCGATCTCGGCCACATCGTCGAGAATCGCGTGATCGTGCGCGCGCTGTGGCAGGCCTTCGACAGCGCCGGCGTCGACGTGCGCGCCCCCGAGGGGCTGCGCCGGCTGCACGCCGACGCCGACGGCGCCGTGCTGCAGCTCGACGACCAGAGCGAGATACGTGCCGGCCTCGTCGTCGCCGCCGACGGCGCGCGTTCGCAGGTGCGCGACCTGGTCGGTATCGCGACCCGCCACGAGCCCTACGACCAGCACGCCGTCGTCGCGACCGTGCATGCCGAGCTCGGCAACCGCGCGACCGCGTGGCAGCGATTCATGCGCGACGGGCCGCTGGCGCTGCTGCCGCTGCAGCGCGATCACTTCTCGATCGTCTGGTCGACGCACCCGGACGACGCGGCGCACCTGGTCGAGTTGCCGGTCGACGACTTCAATGCGCGCCTGACCGACGCCAGCGAGGCGCGTCTCGGGGCGTTGACATTGCAGGGCCGGCGCGCCGCGTTCCCGCTGCGCCTGCAACATGCCGAGCGCTACGTGCAGCCCGGCGTCGCGCTGGTCGGCGATGCCGCGCACGTGATCCATCCGCTGGCAGGGCAGGGCGTCAACCTCGGCTTTCTCGATGCCGGCGCGCTGGTCGACGCGCTATGCGACGGCCGCGATGCCGGCCGTGCGCCCGGCGCGCTGCGCGTGCTGCGCCGCTACGAGCGCGCGCGCCGTGGCCACAACACCGCGACCCAGCTCGCGATGGACGGATTCAAGCGCCTGTTCAGCAACGACCGCGTCGCGCTGTCGCTGCTGCGCAACGTCGGCCTCGGCACGGCCGGCCGCATCGCGCCGCTGCGCCGCCTGTTCGAGCGCGTCGCATTGGGCTACGGCGTCGAGCTGCCGAGCCTCAGTCGCGGCGCGCACCGCGCCGACGCCTAGCAGCGTGCCGCGGACGCGCCGCGCCGACGGCCGCGTCGTTCCCCGGCCGGCCGCGGTGCGCATCGCACACCCGGCCGCATCCTTCGCGCTCGCACGACGCCATGCGCTGGCGGCCCGGCATGTCCGGCACCGTGACCCCGTCGATGCCGTTCGACGCCGCCTTCGTGTGGCGGTGGGCGGCGGCACCGGCGTCCCGCAATCGTCGACTGCCACCGCGGCGTCGCCGACCGGCGCGCGCTCGCCACGCGCCGCCCGATCATTAGAATTACGCCGCGGTCGCCGGTGGCGCTCCGCAACGTGACGTTCGGCGCACAATTAGCGCTTGACGCACACGGTAAATAAAATACAATCACGAATCATTCTCATTATCGATCAACTCAGAGAGGATTCGACATGCGTTATCTGATTGCGGCCGTGCTGACAGTGACCCTGATGGTTCCGGTCACGGCCAGTGCCGACGAGGTCGTCGTCTATTCGGCGCGCAAGGAACACCTGATCAAGCCCCTGTTCGACCGCTTCAGCAACGAGACCGGGGTCGAGGTCCGCTACATCACCGACAAGGCCGGTCCGCTGCTGCAGCGGCTGAAGGCCGAGGGCAAGCGCACGCCGGCCGACGTGCTGATGACGGTCGATGCCGGCAACCTGTGGCATGCGGCCGACAGCGGCGTGCTCGCCGCGGTCGATTCGGCGGTGCTCGCCGCCAACGTGCCGGCCAACCTGCGCGATCCGCAGGGCCGCTGGTTCGGCCTGTCCGAGCGCGCGCGCACGATCGTCTACAGCACCGAGCGCGTCAAACCCGCGGAGCTGACGAGCTACGAGGACCTCGCGTCGCCGGCATGGAAGGGGCGTTTGTGCCTGCGCACGTCGAAGAAGGTCTACAACCAGTCGCTGGTCGCGACGATGATCGCGCGCCACGGCGAACAGAAGACCGAGGAGATCGTGCGCGGCTGGGTCGCGAACCTCGCCGCGGCACCATTCTCGAACGACACCAAGACCATGGAGGCCGTCGCCGCCGGGCAGTGCGACGTGGCGATCGTCAACACCTACTATTTTGGCCGCCTGCAGAAGAAGGACCCGGACATCAAGCTCGCGCTGTTCTGGCCCAACCAGGATGGCAACGGCGTGCACATCAACGTCTCCGGAGCCGGCGTGACCAAGCACGCCAAGAACCCCGACGCCGCGCGCAAGCTGCTCGAGTGGCTGTCGTCGGAGGCCGCGCAGGGTGACTTCGCCGGCCTTAACATGGAATACCCGGTCAACCCGAAGGTCGCACGCGACCCGCTGGTCGCGTCGTGGGGCGATTTCAAGGCCGATGCACTCAACGTCAACGAGGCCGGGCGCCTGCAGGCCGACGCGATCCGGCTGATGGACCGGGCGGGGTACCGGTGACATCAGAGTGCGGAGGGACGAGGGCAAAGGGCAGAGGGTAGCGGGGTGATTGATGCCCGGTAGCCTGTCCTCGGCCCTCGGCCCTGATCCCTCGACCCTGGCGGCCGGGCGTTCGCCCGACCGCTTCTGGCGCTGGGCCGCGCGCCTGCTCGCGATCTCGGTGCTGATTCCGCTCGGTGTGATCATCGGCTCGTGGCTCGCGGTCGACGCCGCGACCTGGTCACACCTCGGGTCGACGATCCTGCCGCAGCTTCTGCGCAACACCGCGTGGCTGATCGGCGGCGTCGCGCTCGGTACCTTGCTGCTCGGCGTGCCGCTGGCGTGGCTGACGTCGATGTGCGAGTTCCCGGGGCGGCGCGTGCTCGACTGGGCGCTGATGCTGCCGTTTGCGCTGCCGGCCTACGTGCTGGCGTTCGTGTTCGTCGGCGTCATGGACTTCTCGGGGCCGGTGCAGGGGCTGCTGCGTGACCTGCTCGGCCTGCCGCCGGCGTGGTCGTTCGAGGTGCGCAACACCCTCGGCGTGATCGTCGTCATGACGCTGGTGCTGTATCCCTACGTCTACATGCTCGCGCGGGTGTCGTTCCTCGGCCAGGGGCGCAGTGCCTACGAGGCCGCGCGCAGCCTCGGCCTCGGGCCCTGGGCCGCGTTCTACCGCGTGTCGCTGCCGATGGCCCGCCCCGGCATCATCGCCGGCCTGAGCCTCGCGCTGATGGAGGCGCTGGCCGACTTCGGCGCGGTCGCGGTGTTCAACTACGACACCTTCACGACCGCGATCTACAAGTCCTGGTTCGGCTTCTTCGACCTGCAGAGCGCGGCCCAGCTGGCGTCGATCCTGTTGACCATCGTGTTGATCGCGCTGGTCGTCGAGCGCCGCTACCGGGCGCGTGCGCGCTTCACCGACGACGGCCGCAACGGCCAGCGCCGGATCCGCCTGCGCGGTCGCCAGGCCTGGGCCGCGAGCGCGTTCGGCTGGCTGGTGTTCGCGCTGGCGTTCGCGGCGCCGGCCTACCAGCTCGGGGTCTGGGCCTGGGCGTCGCTCGACGATCTCGACATGCGCTACCTCGACCTGCTCGTACACACCGCGTCGCTCGGTGTCATGGCCGGCGTGTTGACCGTGGTCGCGGCGTTCGTGCTGGCGTTCGCGAACCGTTACCACGGCGACCGCAGCACCGCATTCGCCGTGCGCATCGGCACGCTCGGCTATGCGCTGCCGGGTTCGGTGCTCGCGGTCGGCGTGATGCTGTCGCTGACCTGGATCGACAACCGCGTCGCCGACGCGATCGAGGCGCTGTTCGGCGTCGATATCGGCCTGGTGCTGTCCGGCACCGTGATCGCGCTGCTGATGGCGTACTTCGCGCGTTTCCTCGCGGTCGCCTACGGCCCGGTCGACAGCAGCCTCGAACGCATCAGCCCGTCGATCCGCGATGCCGCGCGCAGCCTCGGTGCCGGGCAGTGGGAGACCGTGCGCCGCGTCTACCTGCCGATGCTGCGCCCCGGGCTGCTGACCGCGGGCCTACTGGTGCTGGTCGACGTCATGAAGGAGATGCCGGCGACCCTGCTGCTGCGCCCGTTCGGCTGGGACACGCTGGCCGTGCGCATCTACGAGCTGACGTCCGAAGGCGAGTGGGAGCGGGCCGCGCTGCCGGCGGTCGCGCTGCTGGTCGTCGGCCTGCTGCCGGTGATCCTGCTGGTGCGGCGCTCGGCGCGCTGACGGCGTGCCCGCCTGCAGTCTGTACGCGGCGCTGCGCCATTCGGATTCCGGCGATGTCCCGCTCGCGGCGGCTCGGCTGTCGCTCAAGCCATGGCTATCGCTGTGACTCTCGCTCCAAGCCGGCACCACGACGGCGGCGAAAGCCGCAGGCCCTGCGAATGCTCATGCAACATGCAGGCTAGTGTCCTGTTCCATAGATAACGTGTCACTCAGCGTTGCCTAAATGACTTGCGGCAAGGCACGCGATCGAGTGCTAGCCGACGCTAACGCGAGTGAGCGTAACACCGCCGTAAGTCATTGAGGCAGCGCCCGAAGGGAACGCCACCCACGCGCTGCTGCGGTGTTGCGTCCGCTCCGAATAGGTCGACCATTCGCGCGCGAACGCGCCTTTCCGCAGTGCATGAGTGGCGTTCTGAGCGATACGTTATTTGTGGAACAGGACACTAGAGCGTCGGCCGGTCGGGGACGGCCGGGTAGTCGGGCAGGCCGGCGGCGCGGCGGCTGTCGAACTCGAGGTTGCGCTCGCCGAAGCCGGTCGGCTGCGCTGCGACAATGACGTTGTCGCGGACCACCGGGATCACGTCCTTCGCGCCGCTGTGCAGCAGGCGGTTGCTGCCGTTGCGCTCGAGGATGATGACGTTGCGCTCGACCGTGATGGCGTTCTCCGCGTGGCGTTTCCTCTTCGCCAGTACGAAACCGATCAGGTCGAGGTTGACCGAGTTCGGGCCCTGCTGCAGCGTGTTGTCGCTGATCCGCACGATGCCGCCATTGGCGAGGTCGATCAGGCGGCTGTCGTTGCCGGTCAGTGACGCGATCACGCTGTTGGTGATCGTGGTCTCGGCGGCCCGCGACTTGATCTCATGGCCCTCGTCGCGCGCGCCGAGGAAGTAGCTGCGATCGATCAACAGCTGGCCGCCGCCCTGGTAGATGCCGTGCGCGCGTCCGCCATGGCCGAGGCGCTCGAAGAAGCTGTCGCGGATCACGACGCGGCCCGGCTGCGACCCGGTCAGCACGCCCTGCTGCGACGAATGGAAGTAGACGCGTTCGAGCGTCAGGTTCGCGCCCTCGAGGCGCACGCAGGCGCCGTTGCGGTCGCGAACCTTGATGTTGCGGCATTCGATGTTGCGGACCGTCGTGTCGTTGCCACGCACGACCAGCGCGCCCTTGCCCTTGATCGCCGCGTTGTCGAACACGACGTGGCCGTGGCCGACCACCCGAACGCCGTTGGGCCTGACGAACAGGCCCTGGCGGTACACGCCCGGCCCGAGTTCGACCAGCGAGCCGGCCTTGAGCGCCGCCTCGGCCTGCTTCATCGAGTCGACGCGCCGGCCGTCGACGCGGATTGCGCCGGCCGGCAGCGCCGTGTCGCCGCGTTCCGGCTGCCACGTGCGCAGGCCCTGCCGTGCCTCGTCCCAGGTGACGACGCGCGGCTTGGCCCACTGCGGCGCCAGGTCGTGGAGCTTGCCGTCGATCTTCTGCCGCGCCTTGTGCACCAGGTCCGGCGCCAGTACCAGCAGGCCGGCCGCGCCGACGTGCGCGGCGATGCCGGTCGCCGCGAGGTAGGCGACGAGCAGTCGCTTCAGGCGCGAACCGCGCATGCTACGGCTCGCCATCGCTGCGTGTCGGGTCGGTCACGGCACCGATTAATGCCGGATGTCGTCGCTGTTGGCAAGGTAGCGGCCTGTGGTTATAGTCAGCGGCCTGATCCCAATCCCCGTGGGAGAGCCCGGCCGCAGCGGCCGGCGCCGAAGGCGCAAGTTCCGCCCGGAATCGCTCAGGCAAAAGGACCGCGGGGACGACCCGGCAGGGCGCGGGTCGGATCGACTCTGGAGAGTGGTGCGTGCGCACCCACCGACGGGGCAGGGGGCGCGCGGCGCCCGCAAACTCTCAGGTTGCCGGACAGAGGGGCGGTATGGCTTTCGCGGACAGCGCGGCTGCCATACCGCCCCTTTGTTTTCGGGCCGTCTCTTACGCTACCGGGGTAATGCGATGGACAAGAAGACCGTGCTCAACGACGTGCACCGCGACATGGGCGCACGCATGGTGCCGTTCGGCGGTTGGGACATGCCGGTCCACTATGGCTCGCAGATCGACGAGCACCACGCGGTGCGGCGCGACGCCGGGATGTTCGACGTCTGCCACATGACCGTCGTCGACCTGCGCGGGGCCCGGGTGCGGGCCTTCCTGCAGCGCCTGCTGGCGAACGACGTCGGCAAGCTGAAGACGGCCGGCAAAGCGCTGTATTCGTGCATGTTGAAAGACGATGGCGGCGTTATCGACGATCTTATCGTCTATTTCCTGACCGAGGACTGGTTTCGCCTGGTCGTCAACGCGGCCACGACCGACAAGGACCTGGCGTGGCTCCAGGACCACGCCGAGGCGTTCGACGTCGCCGTCGACGCGCGCTTCGACGTCGGCATGATCGCCGTGCAGGGCCCGACCGCGCGCGCCAAGGCCGCCGCGGCGCTGCCGGCCGAGTTGCGCGACGCGGCGCTGGCGCTGAAGCCGTTCAGCGCCGCACATGCCGGCGACTGGTTCGTTGGTCGCACCGGCTACACCGGCGAGGACGGTTTCGAGCTGATGCTGCCCGAGGCCGACACCCCGGCGACCTGGCGTGCGCTGGCCGCCGCCGGGGTGCGCCCGTGCGGGCTCGGCGCGCGCGACACGCTGCGTCTCGAGGCCGGCATGAACCTGTATGGCAGCGACATGGACGAGTCGCTGACGCCGCTCGAATCGGGGCTGACCTGGACCGTCGCGTGGGAGCCTGCGGGGCGTGATTTCATCGGTCGCTCTGCGCTTGAAAAGCACAAGGCAGCGGGTAGGCTTGCAGCATTTACCGGTCTCGTCCTCGAGGGCAAGGGCGTGCTGCGCGGCCACCAGAAACTCTACGACGGCGAGCGCGAGGTCGGCGAGGTCACGTCGGGCGGGTTTTCGCCGACGCTCGAGCGCTCGATCGCGATGGCACGCGTCGCCGCTGACGCCGGCGACGCGCTGAGCGTCGACATCCGCGGCCGCCGCATCCCGGTGCGCCGCGTCAAGATGCCGTTCGTGCGCAACGGCGAGGCCTGCATCGCGCTGTGAGCGGCGGCGCGCGGCCAAGCAACAATAACACCGCCCGACGGCGACAGACCGGCGGCCGGCAGGACAGTCTGAGAGGATCCGAACAATGAGCAACGACGTCCCCAGTGATCTCAGGTACACCAAGTCGCACGAGTGGGTGCGCATCGAGGACGACGACATCGTCGCGGTCGGCATCACCGACCACGCCCAGGAGCTGCTCGGCGACCTGGTGTTCGTCGAGTTGCCCGAGGTCGGCGCCCAGCTCGGTGCCGGCAGCGAGTGCGCGGTCGTCGAGTCGGTCAAGGCCGCATCCGACGTCTACAGCCCGGTCGGCGGCGAGGTCGTCGAGGTCAACGAGGCGCTCGCCGACGCGCCCGAGACGATCAACCAGGAGGCCTACGAGGGCGGCTGGATCTTCCGCCTGCGCCTTGCCAACGGCGATGAACTCGAGGGCCTGATGGACGCCGACAGCTACGCCGAACACGCCGAGTCCGAGGACCACTGACACCGACCCCGAACGGGTCCCGATCAGGATACTAACCATGCCCTTCATCCCGCATACCGAAGACGACGTCCGCCAGATGCTGGCGACGATCGGCGTCGACAGCATCGACGACCTGTTCGACGAGATCCCGGCCGACCTGCGCGCCGGCGAGCTGCAGCACGTGCCCGAGGGCATGTCGGAGATGGAGGTCACAGCGCTGATGCACGCGCGTGCCCGCGAGGACGGCCAGCCGCTGTGCTTCATCGGCGCCGGCGCCTACGACCACCACATCCCCGCCGCGGTCTGGCAGATCACGACCCGTGGTGAGTACTACAGCGCTTACACGCCGTACCAGGCCGAGGCCAGCCAGGGCACGCTGCAGCTGCTCTACGAATACCAGTCGATGATGACCGCGCTGATGGCGATGGAGGTGTCCAACGCCTCGCTTTACGACGGCGCATCGGGGCTGGCCGAGGCCGTGCTGATGGCGGTGCGCGCGAACCGCAAGTCGAAGTCGCGGCGCATCCTGGTGCCGCGCACGCTGCACCCGGCGTACCGCAAGACCGTGCAGGCGATCGTCGGCAACCAGCAGATCGAGCTGGTCGAGGTGCCGTTCGATGCCGCGACCGGGCGCACCGACCTGGATGCGCTGGCCGCACACACTGGCGAGGACTGTGCGGCAGTGGTGATCCCGCAGCCGAACTTCTTCGGTGTGCTCGAGGACGTCGACGCGATGACCGATTTCGCGCACGCCAACGGCATGCTCGCGATCGCCGTCGTCAACCCCTTGCTGATGGCGGTGCTCAAGCCGCCGGGCGAGTGGGGCGACGCCGCGGCCGGCGGTGCCGACATCGCGTGCGGGGAGGGGCAGCCACTGGGCGCGCCGCTGTCGTCCGGCGGGCCGTATTTCGGCTTCATGTGCAGCAAGCAGGCGTTCGTCCGCCAGATGCCCGGGCGGATCATCGGCAAGACCGTCGATCTCGAAGGCAAGACCGGCTACGCGCTGACGTTGCAGGCGCGCGAGCAGCACATCCGCCGCTCCAAGGCGACCTCGAACATCTGCACCAACCAGGGCCTGCTGGTCACCGCGGCGACCGTTCACATGGCGCTGCTCGGCGGCGAGGGCCTGGCGCGCGTCGCCGCGCACTGCCACGCCAACGCGACGCACCTGGTCGACCGCCTGACCGCGATCGACGGCGTCGATCGCCTGTTCAGCGCGCCGACCTTCCACGAGCAGGTACTGCGCCTGGCGGCACCGGTGGCCGACGTGCTGCACTCGCTGGCCGCGCACGACGTGCTCGGTGGCTACGACCTGTCCGACGACTACCCCGAACTGGGCAACGCCGTGCTGGTCTGTGCGACCGAGATGCGCGGTGCCGCCGACATCGACGCGTACGCGCAGCAGCTCACGCGCAGCATGGCCGAGCACGCCGGCAACGCGTCGCCAGTCGCGTCGGCGTTCGATCAGCAGAGCGCCAGCAACTGAGCGGCGCACAACAGCGACAAAGGCTTTCAAAGGAGATCCCCGAATGGCACAGGTAACCCTGCACGGCACCCCGATCAACACCAACGGCGACCTGCCGGCGGTCGGCAGCGACGCGCCTGACTTCCGTCTCGTCGACGGCGAACTCAACGACCTGACGCTGGCCGATTTTGCCGGCAAGAAGAAGCTGATCAGCATCGTGCCGAGCCTCGACACGCCGACCTGCGCGACGTCGACCAAGGTATTCAACGAGCGCCTCGGCGGCCGCGACGACGTGGTCGTGCTGGTCGTCTCGGCCGACCTGCCGTTCGCCCAGGGCCGCTTCTGCCAGGCCGAGGGCACCGCCGACGTCAAGACGCTGTCGATGATGCGCTCGCGCAACTTCGCCAAGGACTACGGCATGCTGATCGAAGACGGCCCGCTGGCCGGCATCACCGCGCGCGCGGCGATGGTTGTCGACGAGAACAACAAGGTCGTGCACGCCGAGCTGGTCGGCGAGATCGGCGACGAGCCGAATTACGATGCGGCCATTGCCGCGCTGGGCTGAGACCGAGTCTCGGGACGCGAAGGCCGCAAAGACTCGAAGGACACGAAGAATGCTCTTGCTGATCAAACCGGAGAAAACGGTGGCAGGCGGTGCAGTCACTTCAGACCCCCGAGGCCTGAACACAAAATCCTTTGCGATCTTCGAGCCTTCGAGGCCTTTGAGTTCGAAACTCCCAACTGGGAAAAAGCCATGTTGATTTACGAACAGTCCCAGCCCGGCCGCCGGGCCTTCGCCCAGGCACCGAAAGACAAGCCGGCGCTCGACGGCGTTCCGACCGAGCTGCAGCGCAAGGCGCCGCCGGCGCTGCCCGAGGTCTCGGAGATGCAGGCGGTGCGCCACTACACGCGGCTGTCGCGCAAGAACTTCTCGATCGATACCGAGTTCTACCCGCTCGGCTCGTGCACGATGAAGTACAACCCGCGGGCGTGTAACTCGCTGGCGATGCTGCCGGGTCTGCTGTCGCGCCATCCGTATGCGCCTGTGACCCACAGCCAGGGATTCCTGCGCTGCATGCACGAGCTGCAGGAGATGCTCAAGGACGTGACCGGCATGCGCGAGGTCTCGCTGGTGCCGGCGGCCGGCGCGCAGGGCGAGTTCACCGGTGTCGCGATGATCCGCGCCTACCACGACGCGCGCGGCGACGCCGAGCGCAGCGAGATCATCGTGCCGGATGCCGCGCACGGCACCAATCCGGCGACCGCGGTGATGTGCGGCTACAAGGTGCGCGAGATCCCGACGCTCGACGACGGCGACGTCGATATCGACGCGCTCAGGGCCGCACTCGGGCCGCACACCGCCGGCATCATGCTGACCAACCCGTCGACGGTCGGCGTGTTCGAACGCAAGATCACCGAGATCGCGGGCCTGGTCCACGACGCCGGCGGCCTGTTGTACTACGACGGCGCCAACCTCAACGCGATCCTCGGCAAGGTGCGTCCGGGCGACATGGGCTTCGACGTCATCCACATGAACCTGCACAAGACCTTCTCGACGCCGCACGGCGGCGGCGGTCCGGGCGCGGGTCCGGTCGGTGTCAGCGAGCGCCTGATCCCGTTCCTGCCGATCCCGATGGTCGGGAAGGATGGCGACGGCTACCGCTGGCTGACCGACAAAGACTGCCCGCAGACGATCGGCAAGCTGTCGACGTTCGCCGGCAACGCCGGGGTGCTGCTGCGTGCCTACGTGTATGCCCGCCTGCTCGGCCGCGAGGGCATGGTGCGGGTCGCCGAGTACGCGACGCTGAACGCCAACTACCTGGCGAAGCGCCTCGCCGACGCCGGCTTCGAGCTCGCCTACCCGCAACGCCGTGCGACCCACGAGTTCATCGTGACGTTGAAGAAGCAGGCCAAGGAACAGGGGGTCACGGCGATGGATTTCGCCAAGCGCCTGCTCGACTACGGCTTCCATGCGCCGACCACGTACTTCCCGCTGCTGGTGCCCGAGTGCTTCCTGATCGAGCCGACCGAGACCGAGGCACTGGATGCGCTCGACGGTTTCGTCGACGCGATGATCGCGATCAACGACGAGGCGCACAGCAACCCCGAGACGGTAAAAGGCGCGCCGCACACGCTGCCGGTGCGACGCCTCGACGACGTGCGCGCGGCGCGCGAACTCGACCTGCGCTGGACGGCTTGATCCCAACTGCGCCTGCCAATGCGCAGGCGCTGCGATGATCGTCGATCGACCGGGGCCGGGCGGCCGGCGTCCGGGTCCAGCCGTTGCATCTACCCCTGGTCCGCGTGTGCATCGGTGCGCGACAGCGGGTTCAGGGAATGTCGCCCCGTTTGCCGAAGCGGTCGGTACTCGCGGCCCAAAAACTGATCGAGGTTAACGATAGTTGCGCCTTCTGCGTCAGGTCACTTTACGATCTGCGACGCGCTGCAGCGGGCCGTTTTCTTAAGCGGCTGAAATAAAACCCTATCCTGATCCTGGTGCACAAAATGCAAGGCGTATTGCAGCTAACGCCACGGAGGCAGAGCCGATGAAGACCAGCCTGATTGCCGCCTTCGCCTCGCTGATGCTGTTCGTTGCCGATGCAGCGGCGGCGCCTGTCTTGAAGTTCGAGTTCACGGGCACCGTGGACGTTGCCGGCGCACCCTGGTCGACCAATGGCATCAACGTCGGCGACCCGGTGAACGGTTTCTTCTCTTACGATCTGAACTCGACGGATTCCGAGGCCTCGCCCGATTTCGGTCGCTATGCACAGTCGGCGCCTCTGCGGGCCGAGGTGTCCGTTGGCGGCTTCACGTTCGGCTCGTCGAATTTTTCGGTGGACATCTTCGACGATGACCTGTTCATCTTCGACGGCATAACCGTTACCTTCCTCGAGGACGTGTCAGACGGCGGCATCACGGTGCTGGGCTTCAACAACAGCCCGTTCTTCTCATTGTCGAGCCCCAGCGATATCTTCGACGGTGACGCCCTGTTCACCGATATCGATCTGGGTCTCTTTCCCGATCGCTTCGGCGGCCTGCTGGCCGATGGACCGGGCGCCAGCCAGTTGCAGTACACGATCACGTCGGTCACCAGGATTCCGCTACCTGCCACCGCGGTGCTGCTGTGCCTCGGCCTCGCCGTGTTGGGCTTCAGGACCCGCCGCGACAAGACCGCTGCATGAGCGCGTGCCGGGTGCCGATAACCGGCTGCTGACTGCGACTCTCGACTCCGGGGTCGGAAACCGAGCCGTGGTCGGTACCCTGGCGCCGGCTCACCTCTGCGACCCATCCGCGCCTTGTCTGGCGGATCCCCACGCCTTGGCATCGCGGGTGCCGGCGCACGTTGCAGATCGACGGCAGCATTGGCTCAACGCGGACCGTTGACAGGCGCGTCCGGCGCCGGCCGCGCCGGTGCCGATGCCGGGGCCGCCGGATCGATGCCAAACGCCAGGAACTGGGTGACCTGGCGGCTGCTGAAATTGTTGTCCGAGACCAGCAGCAGCGACCGTCTGCCGTCGATCTCCGGCCCGAACGTGATGCCCTCGATGTTGTCGAGTCGCAGATCGAAGTCGGCGCCGAGGTCGTGCAACAGCGTCTTTTCGATTGGCGTCACGGTCTTGCCGACGATGCCGTCGGGCAGTGCGCTGACGTCGGTCGCGCCGGACAGGTCGGCGAGGTACAGGCGGATGCTGTTGCCGACGCCGAACGCGAACGCGCGCTCGACGGCGATGAACTGGGTGGCGTTGAGCGCCAGGATCTCGACCAGGCCATTGGTCGCCGAGCGGCTCGGCAGTATCGTGGCGCCGGGGATCGGGTCGATCTCGTAGACGTACTCGGCGCCGGGATTACCGGTCGCGAGGTCGAAGGTCAGGATGCGCGCCGGACTCCTCCGGTGCAGCGTCGCCGCCGGGCCGTCCTGGAACAGCGCGTTCTCGGTCGCGACCCACAACGAACGACCGTCCGTGGTCAGGGTCAGGCCCTCGAAGCCGCGGTTGTTGCGGACGCCGCGCGTCGCGGTCGGCCGGTAGTGCCGCGGGACCAGCAGGTCACGCCGGTGGCTGCCGTCGTTGCCCGACTCGCGCACGAACGGCGCGACCTGGCGCCGGGCGTTGCCCTCGCTGACCCAGTACAACGCGTCGCCGCTGGCGTCGTAGCGGATCGCCTCCGGATCCACGGTGCCGCTGGCGAACTTGGCACCGTCGCTGTCGAGCAGCGCGATCGCGTCGGAAAACGACACGTTGCTGAAGCCGCTGGCGTCGACGTCGATCTGCACGTCGTAGTAGCGCGCGGGGCCACGTTGCGAGCGGTCGTCGCTGATCGCGACGTAGCGTCCGGACGCCGCGACGTAGTCGATCCCGGAGATGCCGCCGAGCGGGATGCCGTCGGCGGTCTCGCTGCCGCTCGCGATCCGGAACTCGCCGTAGTAGGTCAGGCCGGCGATCCCTGCCTGCGCGGTGACGACGTTGCCGAACAACGCCAGTGCAACGATCGGCCCGGGCGAAACGGCGAAGCGGATCAGCGGCTGCATGGGCGTCCCTCGGCGAAGGCCATGGTTGGCGAAGCGCCATCACGCGGCGACGCGCCCACCTTAGCGCTTTCCGCGCATCGCCGTCGCATCAGGCGGCGATCGCGGCGTGCCGCTGTCGTCGAACGACGAAAGTGACATAATCCGCGCGTTTGTCGACGACCGACCTCAGGGGCATGTCTGAGTACAACGACACCGGGGGGCTGACCCGGATCCTGCGCGCGTTCGGCTATTCCCTGCAGGGCTTCCGCGCCTGCTACCGCCACGAAGCGGCGTTCCGCCAGGAGGTCGCGGTCGCGCTGGTCGCCGTGCCGCTGGGCCTGTGGCTCGGCGACGGCGGCGTCGAGAAGGCGCTGCTGGTGGGTAGCTGGATCCTGGTCATGATCGTCGAGCTGATCAATTCCGCGATCACATCGACTACCACGGTGACATGCGCGCCTACGGCGAGGCCAAGGCCAGCTTGTTCACGGACTTCAAATGCGAGCGTCGTATCGTGAGCCTCGACACCGAGTTCGGTTTCGAACTGGCCTACCGCCTCGGACAGGACGTCATCACGACGTCGAATCGTTTCGACCGGGTGGCCAACGGTCGTCCCTACGTCTTCGTCCGTTCCGCGGCCGCGACGGATCGCGGTTCGCGCATCACCGTTGACACCAGCTGGGGCAGCGGCGAGCTGCACGTGCCGCTCGCCGGCGACTTCAATGTTGCCAACGCTATTCAGGTACTCGCGCTGTTGCTCGGTCGTGGTGTCGAGTTCGTCGACGCCACAGAAGTGATCGGCGCGCTGAGTGCGCCACCAGGGCGACTCGAGCCGGTCGCTTTGCCGGGCACCAGCGGTTTACCGCAGGTGTATGTCGACTATGCGCACACGCCCGCCGCGCTGGAGGCCGTGCTGCGCGCGCTGCGGACGCACGCCGCCGGACGGCTCTGGTGCGTATTCGGCTGCGGCGGTGACAGGGATAAGGGCAAGCGTCCGGTCATGGGCAAAGTCGTCTCGCGACTTGCCGATCACGCCGTGGTGACCAATGACAATCCGCGCAGCGAGGATCCGGCAGCGATTCTTGCCGACATCGATGCCGCGATGAGCGGTGAGCGCATGGTGATCGAGGATCGCGGTGCGGCAATAGCCTGGGCGATAAGCGCGGCGGACCCCGGCGACACGGTGCTGATCGCCGGTAAGGGGCATGAGGACTATCAGCTGATTGGCAACGAGCGGCTGGATTTCTCCGATGCGCAGAATGCTCGCGCAAACCTCGAGGCGCGCGCTGGTCGCGATGCGGGAGGCGACGCATGATTGAAGCCGCGCTTTCAGCTGCCGCCCACGCCATGCAGGGCAGTCTGCACGGTGCGGAGCGCGACTTCCGTGGCGTCAGTACTGATACCCGGACCCTGCGCGCCGACGAACTGTACTTCGCGCTGCAGGGGCCGAACTTCGACGGCCACAGCTTCGTTCCGGACGCCGCTGACAAAGGCGCGGCCGGCGTCGTCGTAAGTCGCGCCGTTGACTGCACGATTCCGCAGATTCAGGTCGATGACACGTTGCTGGCGCTCGGTGACCTGGCGGCCGACTGGCGGGGACAAATGCCCGCCCGAGTCGTGGGTCTGACCGGCTCCAACGGCAAGACGACCCTGAAGGAGATGATTTCGAGCTGCCTCTCGCAACGCGCCGCGACGATTGCGACCGAGGGCAATCTGAACAACGAGATCGGCGTGCCGCTGATGCTGCTGAGACTGGCGCCGGAACATCAGTTCGCGGTCATCGAAATGGGTGCGAATCACATCGGCGAGATCGCGTATCTCACCGATCGCGTGGCCCCCCACGTCGTCGTGATTACGAACGCGGGGCCTGCACATCTCGAAGGCTTTGGCAGCCTCGACGGCGTGGCGCAGGGCAAGGGCGAGATTTTGCAAGGTGAACCGCGGCCGCGATTCGCCGTGCTGAACGCCGACGATCACTACTTCGACTACTGGCGCGAGTTTGTCGCGGACATTCCGATGCTCAGTTTTGGTACGGGCGAGCTAGCCGACTTCCGTGCCAGCGACATCCGCCCGCAGGCCGACGGCATCGAATTCGAGCTGAGCTTCGAGAGCAGTCGAATCCCGATTCGTCTCGGTATGCCGGGTCGTCACAATGCCGTCAATGCATCTGCCGCGGCCGCCGTGGCGCGCGGTCTCGACCTCACTCCGGAAGAAATCCAGCGCGGACTGAACAGCGTGTCGCCGGTAGCCGGTCGCCTCAACGCGACGATCGGCGCGCACGGCGTTCGACTGATCGATGACAGCTACAACGCGAACCCGACGAGCGTATTGGCCGCCGCCGAATACCTCGGTGCGCAGGATGCCGAAGGATGGCTCGTCGTTGGTGACATGGCGGAGCTTGGCAACGACGCCGACGAACTCCATCGCAGCACCGGCGAGTCGATTCGCGAGAGCGGCGTCCGTCGAGTGTTCGCCGTCGGTCCGCACTCACGCTTCATTGTCGAAGGCTTCGGTAGCGGCGCGCGCTGGTTCGAAGGTGTTGAGGAGTTGATCACGGAGCTGCGTGGCGAGATTGAAGCCGCGGCGCCGGGCAACCTGCTGGTCAAAGGATCGCGCTCGATGCGCATGGAGCGCGTGCTCGATGCGTTGCGCGCAGACGCAGGCGAGGTGCACTGACGATGCTGCTCTACCTCACCAATTATCTCGCGCAGTTCGAATCCGGTTTTGCCGTCTTCAATTATCTGACTCTGCGCGCCATTCTCGGTGCGCTGACCGCACTGATTTTGTCGTTCGCCATTGGCCCCGGTCTCATCCGCAAGCTGTCAACGAATCAGGTTGGACAACCGGTGCGCAGCGACGGGCCTGTAACGCATTTACCGAAGGCCGGCACGCCGACGATGGGCGGTGCGTTAATTCTGACCGCGATTGTGGTCAGCACCGTGCTCTGGGCCGATCTCGAGAATCGCTTCATCTGGGTCGTTCTGTTCGTCACTCTGGCATTCGGTGTCATAGGCTACGTCGACGACTACAAGAAACTCATTCTTCAGGATCCCGCCGGCATGTCGGCGCGGTCAAAGCTCTTCTGGCAGTCGACGGTCGCGCTCATCGCGGCCGTGGCTCTCTATGTAACGGCGGTCGATGACGTAAGCACGTCTTTGCTCATCCCGTATTTCAAGGATCTCGCTCTATCGCTTGGCATGCTGCAGATCGCCGTTACTTTTTTCTTCATCGTTGGCTTCAGCAATGCGGTCAACCTGACGGACGGTCTGGACGGGCTCGCGATCATGCCGTCGGTTCTGGTCGGTGGTGCGCTGGGTGTGTTCGCCTACGTCACCGGCAACATCAACTTCGCGCAGTATCTCGGTATTCCCTACGTGGCCGGCACCGGCGAAGTCATGGTTTTCTGCGCGTCGCTAGGTGGTGCGGGGCTCGGCTTCCTCTGGTTCAACACCTATCCGGCGCAGGTGTTCATGGGCGACATCGGGGCGCTGTCGCTGGGCGCGGCGCTCGGTGTGGTTGCCGTGATCGTACGCCAGGAAATCGTGCTCGCGATCATGGGCGGTGTGTTCGTGGT
>JASJCU010000044.1 GCA_030065815.1 Gammaproteobacteria bacterium
CGTTTCCGGGAAAAAGCGCGTGCATGTCTGAGCGATCGGCGATCGCGAGTTCACGCGCGCCGGAAACGGCGAGAAGCGCAGGGCAGTCGGAGCGCAGCGGAGACCAAGCCTTCGGGGTGCCCTTTTCTTTGCCTTCTTTATCTTTGGGCAAGCAAAAGAAAGAAGGGCGGGCGCGCTCCGCCGAGCGCTTCCAAAATCAAACCCCGCGCGCCAGCGCGAACAACCCAACGGCGACTCGACAGCCCCGCCAGCGCGCCTCTCAGCTTTCCCAGGTCACGCGGTTACGCCCGCCTTCCTTCGACCGGTACAGCGCCCGGTCGGCGCGGTCGACGAGCGCCTCGGTCAGTTCACCGTCGCGGAACCACGCGCCACCGATAGACACGGTCACGGCGATCGGCTCGGCGACGCCGAGTTCCGGCGGCAGCTGGATCGTCGAGCGGGCGACATGCAGGCGTACGTTCTCGGCGACGGCCATGCAGCCCGAGCGTGCCGTGTCGCGCAGCAGGATCGCGAACTCCTCGCCGCCGTAACGGGCGACGACATCGCGACCGCGCACGCTGGCGCGGATCTCGTTCGCGACGGCCTGCAGCACGTGATCCCCGGCCAGGTGGCCATAGGTGTCGTTGACGCCCTTGAAGCGATCGATGTCGAGGATCATCAGGCAAGGCGTGTGCGAATCCTCGGTCTCGTAGGCGCCGAGCCGCGACAGCTCCTCCTGGAACGCGAGGCGGTTGTACAGGCCGGTCAACGGGTCCGATCGTGCCTCTTCCTGCGTGCGCGCGAGCTCGCTGCGCACCGTCTGCATCTCCACGGCCAGGTCGGAGAACTGCTGCTTCATCTCGGCGCTGCGTTCGAGCGCGGCGTGGGTCGCGTTGACGGCCCGGTCGATCAGAACATTCAGGTTGTCGCCGGTGACGTCGCCGCTGAGCCCCTCGGCGACGTCCTTGAGTTCGGCGGAAAAGCTGTTGTAGTGGCCGTCGGCCGCGTTGATGTGCTGCATCAGCGCGTTGACGACCCGACTCAGTGCAGTCTTCGCCGACGCGACCTTCTCGCTGCGCTCCTCGAGGTAGCGTTCGTAGAGGTCGCGCATCTCGACATCGGAGATCGGTTCCTCGCGGCCGAGCAGGGCGTCCATCTCCCTGCGCAGGCCGGCATTGCTGTCGCTGAGGTACTCGAACCAGACCGCGTAGTTGCTCGGCGTGATCGGGATCTTCAACTCGGCCATGCGCGGAATGGCACTGCGCACGATGTCGACGGTCTTGTCGTAACTGGGGGTTGTTGTTGTCTGCGGCACGGTTTTGTTCTCTCGCGTTACCAGGGGTTGTCGATCGCTTCCCACCTCCACGCCACGGCCGGCTTTGTCGCGCCGGCTCCTGCGGGCCAAATGCCAACACCGATGGCTCGCACGACGGCCGCAACGCGGCGTGCACGTACCGAGGTGTCGTCCCTGGAGACCCGAATGGGTCGCGTTGGCGCCAAACCGGGGTTCAGACGTGGTTGGCGCCTGGCCCGATACCGGTCTCGTGAACGCGGTCCGGGCGGTGCTCCGTGCTGCTCTGGGCCGGGCCTTGCAGCGACCCGGTCCGGTGGCATTTGTTGTTGTGCTTTCGGCAGACTCAACGTGAACATTAACTGTTCATCAGAATCTCATTCATTTATCGCACGAGTTCGGTGCATTTTCAAGAATCTGGCTCCTGATCAAGAATTTAAGTCGTCTCCAACCGGGCCCTGGGCGGCGCGCTCTGCGTCGTTTTCGAGGACGGCGGTGTAATGGACAACGCGTGCCACGTGGTAGCTGACGCGGCGCAGCCAGCGCACGCCTTCGAGCCGGCGGGTGCCGGCCGGGACGTCGACGCGGCCGGCCGCAACCTCGGCCATGATCGCCGCGCGCAGGCGCCCGGCGTCGCCGCGCAGGTCTTCGGCGAGCGCCGCGGTGGCCGCGACCGTGCGCCGTGCCGCAGCGGCCAGCAGCGCCGCGCGTGCCGCATCGACGGCGGCCGCGCAACGCTCGGCGGCGGCCGCCAGGACGCCGGCGTCGCGCAGCTGCAGCGCGCGCTCGGGTTCTTCGTCGCAGCGTTCGTGCAGGCGCTGCAGGTGGTCGAGCAGGTGAAAGGCCGCATTCAGGCGCCGCCAGCTCGCCGGCTGCCCGGGTTGCAGGTGGATGCGGTCGGCAAATGCGTGCACGGTGTCGAGGTCGCGGCCGATCTGTGCGAGCACGCCGGGTGCCGCTGGCCGGCCGTCGAGCAGCGCGCGGACCGTGCCAAAAAGCGCCGCGCTGGTCGCGGTCAGGATGCGCGCGATGTTGTCGAGGGCGACGCCCGGCGTGGCCAGCAGGTGGCGGTCGAGACGGTCACGGACCGGGTCGGCCGGCGCCGGGACCAGGCGGTACATCAGCGCCGCGAAGCGGCTGGCGAACGGCAGTACCAGCAGCACGCCGAGCAGGTTGAACAGGCTGTGGAAACCGACCAGCGCGAACTCGGCATGACGCGCCAATGCGCCGGGCGCGTAACGCTCCCAGGCCCACGCATAGGGCGCCAATAGCAGCAGCGCACCGATCGCGGTCAGCAGGTTGTAGACGACGTGCGAGTAGCCGGTCCGGCGCGTCGCGACCGAGCCGCCGAGGGTCGCCACGGCGGCGGTCACGGTCGTCCCGACATCCATACCGATGACCAGTGCCGCGGCCTGCGGAAAGCTGATCGTGCCCGCGTACAGCGCCGTCAACGCGGTCGCGACACCGGCGCTCGACGACTGCGTGATCAGCGTCACGGCGACGCCGATCGCGACCAGCTGCAGGCGCCCGGCCCAGCTGTCGGCGGGGAAATCGGCCGGTGTGACCAGCCCCTGGTACGACGCCATGCCGGCCTGCAGTACCGCGATCCCCTGGAACAGCAGGCCGAAGCCGGCCAATGCCAGGCCGGCGTGCTGCCAGCGGCCGCGCGCGAACAGGCGCATCAGTGCACCGAGCAGGATCAGCGGGAATACCAGGCTGCCGATCTGCAGCTTCAGACCGAGCAGCGCGACCAGCCAGCCGGTGACCGTGGTACCGAGATTGGCGCCGAAGATCACGCCGAGCGCCTGCGCGAAGGTCAGCAGGCCGGCGCCGACGAAGCCGACCGCGGCGACCGTCGTCGCGCTCGACGACTGCAGCAGTGCCGTGGTCACGGCGCCGGTCAGCGCACCCGACAGCGGGCCGTTGGTGAAACGCGCGAGCTGGCGGTCGAGCTGTTCGCCGGCGATGCCGCGCAGGCCATCGGTCATGACCATCATGCCGAGCAGGAACAGGCCGAGCCCACCGAGCAACGGGATGACGCCGGCGTCCATGCCCGCAGCATAGCGTCGCGCCGTCGCCGGCGGTTTGGCCTGCTGCAAAGGATCGAACGATCACGCGCCACCGCGCCTACGTGGTCGCGGCCCCCGGCGGCAGCGACGCCGCGGTCGGTCACGGTGGCGGGTGGCGGCGCCGCGCTTGCGGGCGGGGCCGCACGCCGCGCAGCCGGGCAGGCAACCCGCCGTGACGGCCGCATACAGGGGTTCGCGGACCGCCGCAGCGTCGGCCCGGTCGTGGATGCAGTGCATTCTGGAAATCGCTTCGCTGCCCGGCGCCGGGCAACGCGCGGCCGCCCGGGGTCGGTGCCGGCTCACCGCGCCGGCTCGTCGGTCCCGGCGTCGTTCAGCCAGCTGCCGTCATGCCCGGCGCACGGCTACCGCCAGGCCTCGCGGTCGCCGCCGTTATCATCAGCGAACGGCAATGACCAACATCTTTCCAATCGACAAAAATCGATGGCCGCCATGGCCGCGGGCAGCGCGCGTCAGCCGGCCGTACCCGCCTGCACCAGGCGGCCCTGGGTCAGCATCAGCTGCCAGGCCTGCTCGAACTGCAGCCACAGCCGCTCATCGGGGTGATCGCTGTGGCTGTACGGAAAGGTCATGACCCGGTGTTCGCACTGCAGGCGATCGCTGATCGCCTGCACCGTCTCGGCCGGCACGACGATGTCCTTGCGGCCGACGCCGATCAGCGTCGGCTTGGTGATCGCCGCGGCGAAGTTCGCGCTGTCGAAGTAGGCCAGCGTGTGCATCACCTGCGACTCGCGCTGCGGGTGCGCGGCGATATAGTCGTTGACCTCCTTGCCCGATCCCAGGCGCACCAGGTGCCGCCGGCCGGCCATCCAGCCGAGCGACGGCACCCCGGCGGTCACCATGTCCGCCGTACCCGACACCGCCTCGGCCATGATCGCCATCGCGCCGGCGAAGCTGAAACCATAGGCCAGCGTGCGCGACACGCGCGGCGCGCACAGCGCCCTGGCTACGGTGATCGCGCGTACGTAGTCACATACCGCACCGCGCAGGATGCTGCTGCGCGGCGCGCCGATACCGGTCAGGATCCAGCCGTCCGGGTGGGTCGCGCACGGCGACCTGCCGAAGCCGCGGGTGTCGAATCCGAGCACGTGGAAACCGGCCTCGGCCCACGGCCGCAGCACGTCGACCCGGCCGTTGTAGCCATGTGTGTAGACGACCAACGGGCGCGGCACCGGATCGTCCCAGCGCAGCAGGTAACCGTGCACGCGCTGCCCGCCCAGGGAATTGAACTCGACGACCAACTGGGTGATGCTGGCCTGCGAATCGCCATCGTCGATCCCGATCGCGGCCGGCACCCTGGCCAGCTCGCGCAGCGTGTCGCGCCAAAAGGTATCGAAGTCGATCGGGCGGGCGATCGCCGAGGACGGTGGGACGCTGGAGCGGGATCTCATGAACAACTCATGTCGCCGCGGCATTGACTGCCGCCGTGCGTGGCGATGTTACCAGCCGGCCGCCGGGCGGGCAGGCCGGTGAGCGACCTCGACACGCTGGCCGGCGCGATCTGGCAGGGCAGGGCGTCGGCGGCCCTGCTCAATGGCTGGCGCCGGCTGGCAGTCGCGGAGACGGCACCGCCGGGCACCCGGATCGTGCGCCAGTTGCACCCGGCCGACAGCATCTGCCTGCTGGTCGACGGCGAGGTCCGGCACAGCCTCGACCTGGCCGGCAGCCGCGAGGCGATCGATATCGGCAGCGTCCATCAGAACGGTTTCCCGCTCGGCTGGTCGGGCCTGGTCATCCCGCACCGCTACGCGACCAGCGCGCAGGCGGTCACCACGTGCCGGCTGTACCGCTTCCCGATCGCCGGACTCGAGGCGCTGTTCGGCCGCTACCCGCGGCACGGCGCGACCTTCTTCAGCTATGTCTTCGCGATGATGCAGCCGCTGCTCGACACGGCGCGCAGTGCGCTGAACACCGCACCGCTGGCCTCGAGCCTGCTGCGCGACACCTACGCCGACGTCGCCGCACCCGGCGGCGACGCCGACCCGTCGCCCGCGGCGTGCCGCGCGCTGCTCGAGGACAGCCTGTTTCTCGACGGCCTCGACCCGGCGTGGCTGGACGCGCTGGCGGCGCACGCGCGGCCGCGGCGCGTAGCCGCCGGCGAGATCCTGTACCGCGAGGGCGACCCGACCCAGCGGCTGACGCTGCTGGTCAGCGGCCTGGTCGAGATCCGAGTGCGCCGCGATGATGGCAGCGACGTGGTCCTGCGCCACTACAATGCGCCCGGTCAGGTCGTCGCCGGCAGTTCCTTCACCGCGCTGAAGACCCATCGCGAACGCGCGCTCACGGTCACCGACAGCCTGCTGCTGGACATCGACAGGCAGGTCATCGCCGACCTCGGCGAGCGCGATTCGCGCTTCGCGCTGGCGCTGGAACGGCGCTGGCTGTGGCTGCTCAGCGCGCGGCTGCGCACGCTGCGCCTGCACCTGGTCGCGCAGCAGCGCGGCGACGAGATCGTCGTCGTCCAGGACCTGCTCGGCCAGGTCAGCCCGCAGCTCGGCGTCGACACCGCGCTGTACAAGCTGCCCCACCTGCTGGCCAACCGCGTGACCCATGCCGAGGCGTTCGCGTGCCTCGACGGCATCCGCGACGCCGGCACGCGCCTCGAGCGTACGCTGGCCGGCGTACTCGGCGGGCTGCTCGCCGGGCTGCGCCGCGAGCACGGCTTCTACGAGGGCCTCAATCGGGTCTACCGCGTGGTCAGCGAGGCGCCGCCGGAGCAGTCCGGGGCGGCCGTGCGCCACGCCGGCTGCATCGCCTTTCAGCAGGCGTTCAAGCACACCCGGCATATCGTGCGCGGCCACGAACACCTGCCGCAACGACCGGGCAACATCTTCATCCTCAACCACCTGGTCAGCTACCCGGGCTATGCGCTGGCCAACGGCTTCGAGTTCGCGATCGACACCCACTTCGTCAGCAGCATGATCCTCGAACCGGCCTACGCCGACTGTGGCGTGCGCGTCGTGCGCCGCGGCCGCGGCGAGGAACACGGCCATCACCGCTACTACGACCGCCTCGGCCATATCTACGTGCTGACCGCCGAATCCGACGCGATCGCCGAGGACGCCGCCGCGATCGCCGAGCGCCGGCGCCGTTTTACCGCGACCTGCGCCGCGCACCTCGACGCCGGCAGCAACCTGATCGTCTGCCCCGAGGGCACCAGCAACCGCGTCGATGACTCGCCGTCGGCGTTCAAGAAGGGCACCTTCCACCTCGCCGCGGCGCTCGATCCCGAGCCGCTGGTCGTGCCGATCGCCGTCGTCAACATCGACCGCCCACTCAAAGACCACCGCCTGGGCGCCGTGATCCAGCGGCCGTTTCGCGTCAGCGAGGTCTGCGACCCGGGCGACAAGGCCAGCCTGGAGGCGTTCCTCGACGACCTGCGTAGCGACTACCGTCGCTGGATCGCCGACGCACGGGCGCTCGCCGACGCGCCGGACTGAGCCAAGCGGCCCGGCGGCCCTGCAGCGACTGCCGGCCGGACTCGGTGATGGATGATGCGCGCGCGGTGTGCGGGGCGACGACGGCGACCCGCGCGCGCTCAGCGCAGCGGTCGGCGCACCCGCCGCCAGGCCCGCGCCAGCGCGGTCTCGCGGCGTGTCGCGACCACGACGGTGACGTTGTCGCCGCGGGCACCGCCGCGCCGGCTCGCCAGCGCGACCAGTTGCGCGGCCGGTCCCGCGTCGGCATGGGCGCGGCAACGCAGCTCGGCGGCCTCGCCTGCGTCGACCTGGTTCCAGAAACCGTCGCTGCACAGCAGGAACCAGTCGCCGCCACCGGTCGCCGACGCACCGATCTCGGGCTGCAGCGCGTTCTGTCCGCCCAGACACATGTACAGCAGCTCGGGCGACGCGGCATCGGCCGCGCTGCCGCCAGCGGCGTCCTTGACCAGTTCGCCGACCGTGTGGTCGCGCGTGTGCGACAACAGCTCGCGGCCGGCGTAGTGGTACAGCCGGCTGTCGCCGACGTGCGCCCAGTAGGCCTCGTCGGCGCACAGGTACAGCAGCACGCAGGTGCTGCCCGGGGTCGAGGCGTGTTCGCGCCCGAGCTTGATGACCGCGCGATCGGCGCGCTGGCACAGCGCGTCGAGAAAACGCTGCGGGTGATCGATCGCGGTGTCGGCGAGGGCCTGCGCGGCGGTATCAATCACCGCCTGCGCGGCCAGATCGCCATCGGCGAGCCCGCCCATGCCGTCGGCGAGCACGACCAGCCGTGCGTCGGCGTGCCCCGGCACGTCGAACACCGCCGCCCGGTCCTGCTGGGTGGCGCGGCCGCCGATATCGGTCGCGATGTCGATGTGCCAGCTCATCGCCGTCGCCCCGCCGGCCTTGTCGACTGCACCGCCATCAGTCGAACACCGCGCGCCAGACGCGCTTGAAGTCCTTGACGATGTTGCCGCTGCCCTCGCGGCCGCGGACGCCCTCCGGCGCCGGCGGTTCGCTGGCGACTTCGCCGGCCGCGGTCGGCGGCTCGACGACAACCTCGGCCTGCGCGACCGCCGCTGCGCGCTCCCGCGCGTCGATCTGCTCGCGCAGCGCGAGCAGCTGCGGATCGCCGGGGCGGACACCCAGACCGCGGCGCACATAGCGCCGCGCGCGCTCGTCGCGGTCGCTTTCGAGCGCCTTCGATGCCAGCGCACGATAGCGATCGGCGATGCCCTGCAGGCCGGCCAGCGCGCCGCGATGCCGCGGTTCGACCGCCAGCACCTTGCGGTAGTACGCGTAGGCATTGTCGTCGGCCGGCCGGGTCAGGCGCAGCGCGGCGCTGGCTTTTGCCGCCGCACGCATCCAGTCGTCGACGCGCTGCGCATCGCTGACGACGGCGCGTACAGCGGGCGCCGCCGCGCTGTCGCGATCGCGCTCGGGCGGTTCGTCCGCAGTCACGGCGCCGACAGGCGCCGCGGCGGCGACGGCCGCGGATGGCGCGTCGGACGCGGCCGCTTCGGTGGGCTGCGGCCCGGCGTTGTCGGCAGCCGTCGGGGTCGGCAGGGCGGACGCCGCGCCGGGCGGGTCGCCAACCGACGCCGGCGTAAGCGACCTGTCTGCGGGTCGTTCGGCGGCAGCGGCGTGTTCGCCGGGCGCGGCGACGCGCGCTACGTCCGCCGGGCGCGGCAGCGGCGCCGCGGCCAGCGCGGAGGGTCCGCCGGCGACGCGTGCCGGCACGACCGGATCCGTGGCGTCGTCCGGCGCGCGCACGAGGCCGGCGGTGATCACCAACAGCGCGACGACACCGACCGACGCCGCGGCGAGATGCCGGCGGCTGCGCGTGCCCGCGGCCGCGTTGTCGGTCGGCGGCAGCGGCGCCGCGGGCGCGGCGACGCGGTCGGTCGCACGCTCGCCCGGGTGCGCCACGCGCTTGGCCTCGCGGATCCGGTAGACCAGCTCCTTGGCCGTGCCGATGCGGTCGTCCGGCGACTTCGCGAGCATCCCGTCGAGCAATGCCTGGTACGCGGCGAACGGCTCCGGCAGCACCGGCAGCGGCTGGGTCAGGTGGGCGACGATGGTCTCGACCGGTGACGACTTGGCGTACGGCCGCTGCCCGGTCAGCATCTGGTAGAACACGATGCCGAGCGCGTAGATGTCGGAGCGGCCGTCGAGTGGCAGGCCCTCGGCCTGCTCGGGACTCAGGTAATAGGGGCTGCCCAGCGTGTTGCCCTCGAGCGTCATCTCCTGGTCGGCATCGACCAGCTTGGCGATGCCGAAGTCGGTCAGCTTGGGCGTGCCGTCGGCGTGGAACAGGATGTTGCTGGGCTTGATGTCGCGGTGAATGATGCCGCGGCGGTGGACGAAGTGCAGACAGCCGGCCATCTGTTCGAGCAGCGACAGCACCTTGGCCAGCGACATGCCCTCGTCGATGCGCTCGGTCAGCGCGCGCCCCTGCAGGTACTCCATCGCGATGAAGTGGCGGTCGCCGAAGGTGCCGACATCATGGATCGTGATGATGTTGCGGTGATTGAGGGCGGCGATGATCTGGCCTTCGTGGATGAAGCGGTCGGCGCGCTTCGGGTCGTCGAACTTCTTCATGACCTTGAGCGCGACGCGGCGGTTCAGCGATTCCTGTACCGCGAGATAGACCGACGACATGCCGCCCTTGCCGATCAGGCGTTCGATGCTGTAGCCGGGGATCTTCATCGGCGGGCCGTCAGCCGTCGTCCTGCGGGCGGAACAGGAAGCGCAGCGACAGGCCACGCACGCTCAGCCGGTCGCTGTCGCTGAGCTTGGCCTGGCGGGCCACGCGGCGGCCGTTCAGGCGCACCCGGCCGCGCCGCCCCGGCAGCAGGTAGAAGCCGTCGTTGCGCCGCTGGATGCGCGCGGCGATGCGCGGCGCCAGCCAGCCGCCGGCGGCGATGTCGCTGTCGGCCGACCTGCCGATCGTGAAATTGACCTTGTCGAGCGCATAGCGGCACGTCGCGTCGCCCGGACCCTGCAGCGTCAGCGACGCGACGTTGATGCGGCGCTTGAGCTTGGCCAGGTCGCCGAGGCTGGCGATGTTGAGCTCCATGGTCTCTTCCTGCGCCTGCGGCCCGTCTCCCGGTGCGATCGCGCCGGCCTCTTCGCCGCGCGCGCGCGCCACCGCCATGAACTTGAGCACGTAGTGGTAGACCTGGATCTCGTCCCAGTACGCGAGCGGGTGACGGCCGACACGCCGGCCGGCGACGAACGAGCCGTTGGCGCTGTCGTGGTCGACGAAAACGAAGCCGTCGTCGCCGCGCTCGATGGCCGCGTGGTGTTTCGACACGCCGCGCCCCTCGAGCACGATGTCGTTATCGGCGGCGCGCCCGATCGTCGTCCGCGCGGCGGTCAGTTCGCGCTGTTCGAGCAGCGTCCCGCCCATGAAGATCCGCAGGTAGGCCATGTGGCTCCGTATGGCACCTCGTTGTCCCGCCGCCCGCCGACGCAGGCGGCGCGGATGGTCGCATCAGATTCGATAGCCACTAGGTCGGCAGGCCGGTAGCGATCTGAAGGCGCCGGCGGCCGTGCGATTGGCGGGAATTCCTCGCGCTGTGCGGTAGTACCGGGCGCTGCGTCCGCCGACTGCCGGAACGCGCGCTGCGACCGCCGGCGCCGGCGACCGGGGCTGGCCACCGGGGTCGGGGATCCGGCACCGCCGCCGCAGTCGTTGCGTTCCCAGCCACACACCGCGGCAGGGCCACCTCTGCGTGCGCGACGCGGCCACGCTGCATCACGGCCGCCGCCGAATCGGCGCCCTGCGAACGCTTGCCGGTCCGCGACGCCTGCACTAGCGTGACGGCCAGGAACAAGCGACCGGCCGCTGCGGCGATTTCACATGGCAACCCTGAACGACGACATGCGCGCGCTCGGCGAGCGCCTGGTGCGGGAACTCGGCGGCCCGCGCATCGACGGCCTGTACCTGCCGGAGCCGGTCGCCGACGAGACCTTCCGCGACGCGTTCGGTTTCGTGTTCCTCGACGACGGCAGCGTCGGACCCTTCTACGTCAGCCTCGACGACATGTTGCGCCGACTGTGGCGACGCCACCCGCACCCGGCCCGGTTCGACGCCGACCCGCGGGCGCTGCTGCGCGGTCTGCACTCGGCCGACCCGGTCGACCGCGGCTTCGCGCTCGGCACCTACAACGCGCTGGGCGCGGCGCTGTTGCGGCGCAGCGCCTACGCGCCGCCCGACCGCGCGGACGCAGCGTTGCCGAGCGGCGCCGAGGTCGGCATGGTCGGCTACTTCGCACCGCTGATCGATCGGCTGAGCGCACGGGGGCAGCCGATCCGCGTCCTCGAACAGGCACCGCAGCGCGTCGCCGACGATACCCGGGTGCGGCTGGTCACGGACGCGATACAACTGCGCCACTGCGCGCAGGTGCTGTGCAGTGCGTCGACACTGGTCAACGACACGCTGCCGGCACTGCTCGATGCGCTCGGCGGTACGGCACCGGTCACGCTGATCGGGCCGAGCGGCAGCGGCCTGCCCGACCCGCTGTTCGCGCACGGTGTTGGCACGGTCGGCGGCGTCACCTTCGACAGCCGCGCACAGCTCCTCGCGGTTCTGGCCGCTGGGCGCAGCTGGGGCGAGACAGGGCGCAAGTACGAACTCGACGCCGCAAGCTATCCCGGCGCCGATACCCTGCTGGCACAGATCACCCGCACCTGAACCATGGCCGCCGCCCAGGGATGGCGACGCCCGGGCCGACGCTGGCGGCACGCTATGGCGACGCCGGTTCGGCCAGATCGCAGCTGGGCTTGGTCAACAGCTGCCTCCTAGGATCGACGATGAAGGCCCCGGCGAGGTAGTCGCGGCCGAGCAACAGCGGATAGTTGAAATGGCCGCACTGCGCGAGATTGACCGCGACAACGCGCGCGACGCGACCGACGCAGAGGCGCAGCATCACGACCGGGCGCTCCTGGTGCCCACCGTCTCTGTCCTTGATCCGCGTCGTGCGCTGCAGCGGCCGGCGCAGGCGGGGACGCCGACCGTCGTCACCGCGCAGCGTGAAGTCGACGAACTGGCGGCCCCGCTGCACCACGATCTGCACGTCCTCGGCATGTATCGACGAGGAATCGGCGCCGGTGTCGACCTTGGCCTGCATCGGCAGCACCTCGGTCGTCACGATGGCCGGCTCGATCCAGCCTACGACAGGCGGCGCTTCGGCAGGCCCCGCGGCGACGTCAAGCGCCCTGTTGACGGATCGATTCGGTGACCGGGTGTCCTGCCTACACGGCATGTCGACTGATTGCCTGCCGTCTGTCATCCAAGAGGCCGATGACGTTGACTTCTACTTTCATGACGGCGGACATCACTTCGACAACATCGTCGACAACTTCCAGCAGGTAAAGCCCCATCTGCGCAGCGGCAGCATCGTCCTGATTGACGATATCCGGTGGTGGGACAAGCGGCTACTCGACGAGGATCCGCGCTGCTATGCGGCGTGGAAACAGATCGCTGACGACGAGTCCGTACGTTGCGCCGTGGAAGTGAACAATGGGATAGGAATCGCGTTGATCGGGTAGTGGCCTGATCCGACACCTCGCGCACGACGACCCGCTTCCGCGCCAGCAGACGATGCACGACCCGGCGATAACCCGATGCGATCGCAACCGGGCCGCCAAGCGACGACCGGCTGTGTCGGCTAAGGCTCGGACGTCCGGTTGAAGTTACCGATCGCCGCCGCGAGTATTCCGAACGCCAGCAGCAACCATGCCCGGTAATCGACGACGCCCCCGACGTCCGATCCGCCAAACACCATCAACAGCAGTGCCGATGCCGACAGCATCGCGCCAAGAAACCAAAAGACCCGCGCTACCATGACTACCTCCGCGGCGGTTCGCATGTTGTTGATTAGTATATTAGCGAATTCCACTATATTCGCAATGCGAATACGCAATCCCTGGACCACGGGGACACAGACGTCACTGGTCTGGGCGCGACTCACCGTCGCCGGCGCGTAACTGTCGATCCGACGCTTCGCTGGCGCGCCGGCGCCTGTCAATCGGGCACGGCGCACGGCGTCCCCGGCCCGGGGACAAGCGGTTCAGGTCCTTGCCGATTCGACTGTGCTAGCGGCGGCGCGGTCAACCCGGCCAACGGCACGCGGTCCCGGCTCCGGCCGTCGGCGACGGCGATTCGGCGGCCGACCCCTATTCGACCGTCACCGACTTCGCCAGGTTGCGCGGCTGATCGACGTCGGTGCCCTTGAGCACGGCGACGTGGTACGACAACAGCTGCAGCGGGATCGTGTAGACGATCGGTGCGGTGCCCGGGTTGATGTCGTCGAGGGTCAGATTCTGGTAGCGGTCGAGCGCGATCTGCACGGTCTGGTCGCTGAACAGGAACAGCTCGCCGCCGCGCGCGCGCACCTCCTGCAGGTTCGACAGCACCTTCTCGAGCAACGGGTCGTCGGGCAGCGCGCAGACCACCGGCATGCGCTCGTCGACCAGCGCCAGCGGACCGTGCTTGAGCTCGCCGGCCGGATAGGCCTCGGCGTGGATGTAGGAGATCTCCTTGAGCTTCAGCGCACCCTCGAGCGCGATCGGGTAGAAGGTGCCGCGGCCGAGGAACAGCGCGTTGTGCTTGTCCGAGAACGACTGCGCCATCTGTTCGATGGCGTCGCTGAGCTGCAGCGCGACCTCGACCTGGCGGGGCAGGGCCTCGAGTTCCTCGACCCACTGCCGCTCGACCTCCGGTGTCAGGCCGCGGCGCTTGCCGAGTGCCAGCGTCATCAGGCGCAGCGCGACCAGCTGGGTCGTGAAGGCCTTGGTCGACGCGACGCCGATCTCGGGGCCGGCACGGGTCATCAACGCGACGTCGGACTCGCGCACCAGCGAGCTCTCGGGCACATTGCAGACCACGAGGCTGCCGATGTAGCCGGCCTGCTTGGCGGCGCGCAGCGCGGCCAGCGTGTCGGCGGTCTCGCCGGATTGCGAGATGGTCACGAACAGCGTGTCCGGCGGCACGACCGACTGGCGGTAGCGGAACTCGCTGGCGACCTCGATCTGGCACGGCACGCCGATCTCCTCGAGCCAGTAGCGGGCGACCATGCCGGCGTGATAACTGGTACCGCAGGCGATGATCTGCACCGCCTGCGTGCGGTCGAACAGCGCCTGGGCGACGTGACCGAAACTCTGCTCGAGCAGCTTGCCCTTGTGGATGCGTCCCTCGAGCGTCTCGGCGATCACCGCCGGCTGCTCGAAGACCTCCTTGAGCATGTAATGCCGGTAGGGGCCCTTCTCGGCATTCGATGCCGACAGCTCGCTGGTGCGCACCTCGCGCTGCACCGCCTGGCCGTCGGCGTCCCAGACGCTGACGCCGTCGCGGCGGATCTCGGCGATGTCGCCCTCGTCGAGGAAGATGAACTGCTGCGTGACCGGCAGCAGCGCGAACACGTCGGAGGCGATGAAGTGCTCGCCGACGCCGATGCCGATCACCAGCGGGCTGCCGGCGCGGGCGACGACCATGCGATCCGGGTCGTCGGGATTGATCACGGCCAGCGCGTAGGCACCGACCAGGCGCGCAATCGCGTTGCGCGTCGCAGTCAGCGTGTCCTGGCCCTGCTTGAGCAGGTCGGCGAGCAGGTGGGCGATGACCTCGGTGTCGGTCTCGGAGCTGAACGCGAAGCCGCGCGAGGTCAGGTCGGCGCGCAGCTCGGCATGGTTCTCGATGATGCCGTTGTGCACGATCGCGACCTGTTCGCCGCTCATATGTGGGTGGGCGTTGCGCTCGGCCGGCATGCCGTGGGTCGCCCAGCGCGTGTGCGCGATGCCGAGCGGCCCGTCGACGGTGCCGCCGTCGAGCAGGTGCTCCAGTTCGGCGACCTTGCCGACCGAGCGGATGCGCTGCAGGGCGGCACCCGGGTTACGGATCGCGATACCGGCCGAGTCGTAGCCGCGGTACTCGAGGCGCCGCAGGCCCTCCATCAGGACCGGTACGACGTTACGTTCTGCAATGGCTCCGACGATACCGCACATAACTAGATCTGCTCGCTGATTGAAGTTCGAGTCTCAAAACGCAAAGGCCGCAAAGGCGCAAAGAACGCCAAGTGACAGAACTGTAAACAGTGGCGAGGGAGGCTGCCAGCCTGTCGTTTGCGAAACTTGCGCATATCAGACCTGCAAGCCGCCTGCTACAAACTCAACTTGGAGTCCTTTGAGCCTTTGCGGCCTCTGCGTTCCGAGACTCCGTAGCTGCCAATTACTTCTTATTTGTCGGCCGCTGCCAGCTGATGCTGACCTGCTTGGCGCGGGTCAGCGTCAGCTTGTCGTCCGGTGCGTCCTTGCCGATCACCGAGCCGGCGCCGATGGTCGCATTGACGCCGACCGTGACCGGCGCGACCAGCGCGGTGTTCGAACCGATGAACGCATGGTCGCTGATGATCGTCTTGTGCTTGTTCGCGCCGTCGTAGTTGCACGTGATCGTGCCGGCACCGATGTTGACGCCTGCGCCGATCTCGGTGTCGCCGATGTAGCTCAGGTGGTTGACCTTGGAACCGCGGCCGACCACGGATTTCTTGATCTCGACGAAGTTGCCGATGTGCGCGCCGCCGATCAGCTCGGCACCCGGCCGCAGCCGCGCGAACGGGCCGACCTTGCTGGCGCTGCCGACCTTCGCCTGTTCGAGCACGCAGTTGTCGAGGATCTCGACGTCGTCGCCGATCTCGACATCGCGCAGCACACAGTTGGCGCCGATACGCACGCGGTCGCCGAGACGGACCTCGCCCTCGATCAGGACATTGACATCGATCTCGCAGTCGCGGCCGTGTTCGATGCGACCGCGAACGTCGAGACGCGCCGGGTCACGCAGCGTGACGCCGGCGGTCATCAGCCGCTCGGCGACGCGGCGCTGGTGGGCGCGTTCGAGCGCGGCCAGCTGCACCCGGTTGTTGACGCCTTCGGCCTCGACCGCGGCGGCCGGCTGGCGGACCTGGATGTCGAAACCGTCGGCGACCGCCATGCCGATCACGTCGGTCAGGTAGTACTCGCCCTGGGCGTTGCTGTTCGACAGGCCGCCGAGCCAGCCGGCGAGGCGCTCGCGCGGCGCACACAGGATGCCGGTGTTGACCTCGTCGATCGCCAGCTCCTCGGCGGTCGCGTCTTTCTGTTCGACGATGCGCTGCACGCAGCCGCCGGCGTTGCGCACGATACGGCCGTAACCGGTCGGATCGGGCAGCGTCACGGTCAGCAGCCCGAAACCGCTGTGGCCGGTCGCGGTGATCAGATCCTGGAGGGTCTCGGGGCGGGTGAGCGGCACGTCACCGTACAGCACCAGCAGCTGCTCGGATTCGCGCAGCGCCGGCATCGCCTGCTGCACCGCGTGCCCGGTACCGAGCTGCTCGGCCTGCTCGACCCAGCGCAGGTCCGGCTGATCGGCAAAGGCCTCACGTACACGCTCGCCGCCGTGCCCGTAGACGACGACGATCTCGACCGCCGCGAGCGCGCGCGCGCAGTCGACGACGTGGCCGAGCAGCGGCCTGCCGGCGATCCGGTGCAGGACCTTGGGCAGGTCCGACTTCATCCGCGTACCCTGGCCGGCCGCGAGGATCACGACGCCGAGTCTCATGGGCGGTCACCCGCGCACGCACGCCAGACGCCGCGACGCGGCGCGAGAGGTGCGCGGCATGGCGCGCATGACGCAGGCTGATGCGGGTGTCGTGCAGTATTCATTGGCTGATACCTAACCTCGGCTGCAGGGCGCGGCGCAGCCGCTCGTCATCCAGGCGTGTGCTGCGATTCTCTTTGCGGCCCCTGAGTCGGAAAGTGTAGCGAAGTCGGTCAGTTGATCGTGCCCGGACCCTGCATCTGCACGGCGTGGATGCCGGAGACCTGCTCCTCGCCGGGCATGGCATCACGGACCTCGGTGATCGTCACGCGCACCAGCAGCTCCTTGCCGGCAAGCGGGTGGTTACCGTCTACCGTGAGCTCGCCGTCGGCGATGCGGGTGACGAAGAACGACTTGACCTCGCCCTGGTCGTTCTGCATCTGCACCTCGGCGCCGAGCTGGCGGAACTGCGGCGGCACGTTCTCGAGTCTGTCGGAGAAGGTCAGGTCGGGATCATGATCGCCGAAGCCCTGCGCAGGCGACACCTTGACCTCGACCTGGTCGCCCTGGCGCTTGCCGGCGACGGCCTTGTCCATGTTGCCGATCAGCTCGGTGTCGCTGCCGTAGACGAAACCGATCGGCATGTCGTGCTGTTCGACGACATTGCCGTGTTCGTCGTGGATCGTGTAGGTCAGCGCGACGTACTTGCCGGGCTGGATAATCTCATCGCTCATCGTGTTAGGTCTGCCCTGCTGGCGCGACACCGGCCGGGCGCCGCGTGGCCCGGGCGCGGCGCCCTGGGCACTGAACGAGAAAGGCCCCGGCGAACGCGTCGCCGGGGCCTGCCAAGTCTACCACCGCCGCGGACGGGCCCTAGCGCATCTTGCGCAGGCGCTCGATCGCGCGCAGCTGGGCGACCGCCTCGGCGAGTTCGACCTGCGCCTTGGCGAGGTCGATGTCGGCCTTCTGGTTGGCCAGCGCATCCTCGGCACGGCGCTTGGCCTCCTGGGCCGCGGCCTCGTCGAGGTCGGCGGCACGCACGCCGGTGTCGGCGAGTACGGTGACCTTGAACGGCTGCACTTCGATCATGCCGCCGGACACGTAGAAGTGCTCCTGCTCCTTGCCGCCGCCCGGATCGACGCGCAGCTCGCCCGGCTTGAGCTGGGTGACCAGCGGGGCGTGACGCGGCGCGATGCCGATCTCGCCCATGATCGCCGGTGCGTACACCATCTCGCCCTGGCCGGAGTACATATGGCCTTCGGCGCTGACGATGTCGACGTGAATGGTCATTGCCATCGCGATTCTCCCAATTCAGACGCGGTGCCGGCTCATGCCTTCTCGGCGTTGGCGACGGCCTCGTCGACGTTGCCGCACATGTAGAACGCCTGTTCCGGCAGGTGGTCGTACTCGCCGGCGAGGATCGCCTTGAAGTTGGCGATGGTCTCTTTCAGCGTCACGTACTTGCCGGGTGCGCCGGTGAAGATCTCGGCGACGAAGAACGGCTGCGACAGGAAGCGCTGGATCTTACGCGCCCGGGCCACGGTCAGCTTGTCTTCCTCGGACAGTTCGTCCATGCCGAGGATCGCGATGATGTCTTTCAGTTCCTTGTAGCGCTGCAGCACGCCCTGTACACCACGCGCGACCTCGTAGTGCTCCTCGCCGACGATGTGCGGGTCGAGGATTCGCGACGTCGAGTCGAGCGGGTCCACGGCCGGGTAGATACCCAGCTCGGCGACCTGGCGCGACAGCACCAGCGTCGCGTCGAGGTGGGCGAAGGTCGTCGCCGGCGACGGGTCGGTCAGGTCGTCCGCGGGGACGTAGACGGCCTGGAACGACGTGATCGAGCCGGTCTTGGTCGACGTGATGCGCTCCTGCAGCACGCCCATCTCTTCGGCCAGCGTCGGCTGGTAGCCGACCGCCGACGGCATGCGGCCGAGCAGTGCCGAGACCTCGGTACCGGCCAGCGTGTAGCGGTAGATGTTGTCGACGAACATTAGTACGTCGCGGCCCTCGTCGCGGAAGAACTCGGCCATGGTCAGGCCGGTCAGTGCGACGCGCAGGCGGTTGCCGGGCGGCTCGTTCATCTGGCCGTAGACCAGCGCCACCTTGTCGAGAACGCCGCCTTCCGACATCTCATGGTAGAAGTCGTTGCCCTCGCGGGTACGCTCACCGACGCCGGCGAACACCGAGAAGCCCGAGTGCTCGACGGCGATGTTACGGATCAGCTCCATCAGCGTCACCGTCTTGCCGACGCCGGCGCCGCCGAACAGGCCGACCTTGCCGCCTTTCTGGATCGGCATGATCAGGTCGATGACCTTGATGCCGGTCTCGAGCACCTCGGTGGTCGCGGCCTGATCGGCGAGCTTGGGCGCGGCGCGGTGGATCGGCATGCGCTCGTCGGTGCCGATCGGGCCGGCCTCGTCGACCGGGTTGCCCAGCACGTCCATGATGCGCCCCAGCGTCGCCTGGCCAACCGGCACCTTGATCGCCGCGCCGGTGTTGGTCACGACCGCGCCGCGCTTGAGGCCGTCGGTCGAGCCCATCGCGATGGTACGGGCAACGCCGTCGCCGAGCTGCTGCTGCACCTCCAGCGTCAGGCCGGCGGATTCGATCTTCAGCGCATCGTAAACCTTCGGCATCTCGCCGCGCGGGAACTGGACGTCCACGACAGCGCCGATAATCTCAACGACATTACCCGTGCTCATTGGCATTTCCTCTTCGCTGCTGGGGCAGCGTCACAATCGTTAAAGTCCAAATTCTTTCGCGGCCCGGTCACCCGGTACTCGCCCGCTAGTTCGACACGGCCGCGGCGCCGCCCACGATCTCGGAGATCTCCTGGGTGATGGCGGCCTGGCGGGCCTTGTTGTAGACCAGCTGCAGTTCGTCGATCAGTTCGCCGGCGTTGTCGGTCGCGGACTTCATCGCGACCATGCGCGCCGACTGCTCACAGGCGCTGTTCTCGACCACCGACTGGTAGACAAGCGACTCGATATAGCGCGTCAGCAGGCCGTTGAGCACCTCTTTGGCACCGGGCTCGTAGATATAGTCCCAGTGATGCTTGAGGTCTTCGGCATTCTCGCCCGGCGGCAGCGGCACCAGCTGTTCGACCGTCGGTTTCTGCGTCATCGTGTTGACGAAGTTGTTGTAGGCGATCCGAATCTCGTCGATCTCGCCGTTCATGTACGCGTCCAGCATGACCTTGACGGTACCGACCAGATCATCGATGTGCGGGGCATCACCGAGATGCGTCGCCTGCGCCGCGACCTTGCCGCCGACACGGCGGAAGAAGCCCAGCGCCTTGGTGCCGATCGTGCAGTACTCGACCTCGGTGCCGGCATCGCGCAGCGCGCGGATGTCCCGGACCAGCGCGCGGAACAGGTTGTTGTTCAGGCCGCCGCACAGGCCGCGATCGGACGACACGATGATGAAGCCGATGCGCTTGACCTCTCGGGCGTGCATGAACGGGTGCTTGTATTCCGGGTTCGCCAGGGCGACATGGCCGATCACCTGGCGCATCTTTTCCGCGTAGGGGCGGGTGGCCTGCATGCGGTCCTGCGCCTTGCGCATCTTCGATGCCGCGACCATCTCCATCGCACTCGTGATCTTCTGAGTGCTCTTGACCGAGGCGATCTTGGTCCGGATTTCTTTAGCGCCTGCCATTAATGTCTTCCCAAACTGTCGTGTCTCAAATCACAAAGGCCGCGAAGGCGCAAAGGTCACAAAGGATTTCTTGCTCATGCAACCTGAAAGCTTTGTGTCCTTCGTGGCTTTGTGTCCTTTGCGTTTGATACTCGGGCTTTACCAGGTGCCGGTTTCCTTGAACGCCTTCAGCGCGTCGTGGAAGGCGGCCTCGAGTTCGTCGTTCCAGTCGCCGGTGCTGTTGACCTTGTCCATCAATTCGCCCTGGTTGGCGGCCATGTAGCTGTGCATCGCGGCCTCGAACGCGACGACCTTGTTGACATCGATATCGTCGAGGTAGCCCTCGTTGGCGGCGAACAGCGAGATGCCCATGTCGGCGATCGACAGCGGCGAGTACTGCGCCTGCTTCATCAGCTCGGTGACGCGCTGACCGCGCTCGAGCTGCTTACGGGTTGCCTCATCGAGATCGGAGGCGAACTGCGAGAACGCGGCCAGCTCGCGGTACTGGGCGAGCGCCAGGCGGACACCGCCGCCGAGCTTCTTGATGATCTTGGTCTGTGCCGAACCACCGACACGCGACACCGACAGGCCGGCGTTGATCGCCGGGCGCAGGCCGGCGGCGAACAGGTCGGACTCGAGGAAGATCTGGCCGTCGGTGATCGAGATCACGTTGGTCGGTACGAACGCCGACACGTCACCGGCCTGGGTCTCGATGATCGGCAGCGCGGTCAGTGACCCGGTCTGGCCCTTGACCTCGCCGTTGGTGAACTTTTCAACATAGTCGGCGTTGACGCGCGCGGCGCGCTCGAGCAGGCGCGAGTGCAGGTAGAACACGTCACCCGGGTAGGCCTCACGACCCGGCGGACGACGCAGCAGCAGCGACACCTGGCGGTAGGCCCAGGCCTGCTTGGTCAGATCGTCGTAGATGATCAGCGCGTCTTCGCCACGGTCACGGAAGTACTCGCCCATCGTGCAGCCGGAGTAAGGCGCGATGAACTGCATCGCGGCCGAGTCGGCGGCCGGTGCGGCGACGATGATGGTGTGGTCCATCGCGTCGTGCTCTTCGAGCTTGCGCACGATCGCGGCGATCGACGAGTTCTTCTGACCGACGGCGACGTAGATACACTTAACGCCGGTGCCCTTCTGGTTGATGATCGCGTCGATCGCGATCGCGGTCTTGCCGGTCTGGCGGTCGCCGATGATCAGCTCGCGCTGACCACGGCCGATCGGCACCATCGCGTCGATCGCCTTGATACCGGTCTGCACCGGCTGGTCGACCGATTTACGGGCGATGACGCCGGGCGCGATCTCCTCGATCGGTGCCGACGTCGTGTTGTTGAGCGGGCCCTTGCCGTCCATCGGGCTGCCCAGGGCATCGACCACGCGACCGAGCAGTTCCGGACCGGTCGGCACCTCGAGTACGCGGCCGGTACACTTGACCGAGTCGCCCTCGGTGATGTGCTTGTAGTCACCGAGGACCACGGCGCCGACCGAGTCGCGCTCGAGGTTGAGCGCGAGGCCGAAGGTGTTGCCCGGGAACTCGAGCATCTCGTACGACATGGCGTCGGCCAGGCCGTGGATGCGGACGATACCGTCGGTGACAGAGACCACGGTGCCTTCGTTGTGGGCTTCCGACGTCAGGTCGAATTTCTCGATCTTGCCTTTGATCAGCTCGCTGATCTCGGAGGGATTCAGTTGCATGGTTGCTTTCCCGATTAGAGTCCTAAATCTTGTGCCAGCTTGCCGAGCTGCCCGGAGACGGAACCGTCGATCACCATGTCACCGGCGCGCAGGCGAAAGCCGCCGATCAGCTCGGCGTCCTGTTCGCTGCTGATGCGGATGTCGCGGCCGAGCTTGCGCTTGAGCGCATCGGCCAGCTGTTGTTCCTGGGCCGGCAGCAGCGCGAACGCCGAACTCACGTGCACGTCGAGCGTGCCCTCGTGCTCGGCCTTGCGCGCCTCGAACAGCGCGGCGATCTCCGGCAGCACCGACAGGCGGCGGTTGGCGGTCAGCAGGCGGACCAGGTTCTGGCCCTCGTCGCTGAGGCGGCCGCCGCCGATGTCGAGCATCAGCTCGGTCATCTGCGCCATGTCGAGCTTGGGGCTGGCGATCAGGCCGGACAGCGCCGGGTCCTGGGCCGCCGTCGCGAGCAGCTCGAGCATGTCGGACCACAGGTCCAGCTTGTCGGTCTCGACCGCACGCGCGTAGATCGCATCGGCGTACGGTCGGGCGATGGTTGTAGCGTCTCCAGCCATTGCTATGCCTTAGATCTGGTTGGCCACGGATTCGACGATGTCTTTGTGCGCATCGGCGTTGATCTCTTTGCGCAGGATCTTCTCCGCGCCCAGAACCGCCAGTTCGGCGACCTTGGCACGCAGGACCTCGCGGGCCTTGTTGGTCTCCTGCTCGATCTCCGCCTGGGCCGCCGCCAGCTGGCGACCGCCTTCTTCCTTGGCCTTGTCGCGGGCGTCCTCGATGATCAGCGCGGCCTGCTTCTCGGCATTGGCCCGGATCTCGGCGGCCTGCTGCTTGGCCACGTGGAGCGTGTCCTTGGCGCGCTTCTCGGCGAGCTCCTGCTCGTGCTGGCCGCGTTCCGCGGCTGCCAGACCTTCAGCGATCTTGGCCTTGCGCTCGTCCATCGCGGTGACCAGCGGCGGCCAGACGTACTTCATCGTGAACCAGACAAACACCGCGAACGCGAGCAGCTGGAAAAAAAGCGTCAGGTTGATATTCATCCCTAACCCCGTTCAGTCGTAGCGAAATGGATGTCGGGCGGTTACAGCGCGAATATCGCGTACAGGCCGATGGCCACGGAGATGACCGGCAGGGCGTCGACGAGACCCATGACGATGAAGAACTGGGTACGCAGCATCGGAATCAACTCCGGCTGTCGCGCAGCGCCTTCCAGGAAGCGACCGCCGAGGACGCCGACGCCAACCGCCGCACCGATGGCGCCGAGGCCGAGCATGAGTCCGCCGGCGATGATGATGATAGCTTGTGCCAGTTCCATGTTTGTCTCCCGTGAGTTCAGTCCAGCAAGATCGGATGATTGGATAGCGAATCGATTAGTGGTGCTCGGCGTGCGCCAGGTCCAGGTACACGACGGTCAGGACCATGAAGATGAACGCCTGCAGCGTGATGATCAGGATGTGGAACACTGCCCACACGAACTGCAATGCGCCGCCGAATATCGCGAAAGCGATGCCGGCGCTGTAGAGCAAGGAAATCAGGATGAAGATCATTTCACCGGCGTACATATTGCCGAACAGGCGCAGCGCCAGTGAAATCGGCTTGGCGATCAGGTTCACGCCTTCCAGAATGAGGTTGACCACGGTCGTGAACGGCTTCAGCCAGACCTTGTCGGTCTGAAACGGCAAGCCGGTGAGCTCGCCGACGAAGCCGCCGACCCCTTTGATCTTGATGCTGTAGTAAAGGATCAGGATGAACACGCCGATCGACATGCCAAAGGTGATGTTCGGATCGGTGGTCGGCACCACCTTCATGTAGACGTGATGCGGGTCAGCGCCGAACAGCGCGGCGACCTCCTGGGTGATGCGCGGGATCAGGTCGACAGGCACCAGATCCATCAGGTTCATCAGGAATATCCAGCAGAAGATGGTCAGGCCCAGCGGTGCGATCAGATCGTTCTTGCCCGAAAACGAGCCGCGGACGTTGTCGTTGACGAAGTCGACGATCATCTCGACGAAGTTCTGCATGCCGCCGGGGACGCCCGCCGACGCGCGAAGCGCGACCTTGCGGAAGACCGCGATGAAGAGGATGCCGAGCAGGATGGACCACAGCATCGAGTCGAGATGCACGGCCCAGAAACCCATCTCCTTGGCCTCTTCGGCGGTATGCGCGATGCCCCAGTCACCGTTTGGGTGCTGACCGAACGTCAGGTTGGTCAGGTGGTGCTTGATGAACTCGCTGGGAGTGATGGTGTCGGAGGCGGCCATTGTTCAGTTTTCTCTCTGCTTTCAACCAGCAATCCGGTTCGCCAGAAGCGGTGGTAAGACCTGTACTGTCAGGAACGCCCCAAACAGGGCCAGCGGGCTGATCGTGGTCGCCGTGACGAACGTGGTCACGAACACCAGGACGATCAGCCCCAGTTTGATCACCTCACCGCCGATCAATCGGCCGACCAGCCTGCCGGGTTCCGCGGCGCTGTAGGGCCCAAACACCCAGAACGCAAACAGTGCATTGGCGACCAGTGCCGTAGCCCCGCCGATCAGCGCAAAAAGGGCCTCGCGCGGGCCGAAAACGAGCCCGAGCAGGGTAACGACCAGGGTGGCTACCGCCTGTGCGATCAGTATCCGCTTGGCCCGATGGGAATCCAGGTTGTGCATTCGCAGCAGCCCCGCACCGTGTATCGGGCCAGTCAGAGCGCGCGCAGTATAAGAATTCGGGCCGTATAAGGTCAAACGATCGTCTTATAAGAAACCTAAAGGGTAACCCTCGGGGTTTTAGAGGTTTTGGTCTATATTGCGCACCGCATCATCGGATGTGGTCAAGAATGCCCTCGAGCTCCTCGAGGGTGTTGTAGCTGATCACGAGCCGGCCCTTGCCGCCCGGCCCCTGCTGCAACGCGACCTTCGCGCCGAGGCGCTCGGTCAGGTCGGACAGCAGGCGGCGCACGTCCGGGTCGTCGTCGACCGCGGCGGCCGTCTCCGGTGTCTTCGGCTGGTTGAGCCGGCGCACCAGCGCCTCGGTCTCACGCACCGACAGGCCCCTGGCCGCGACCTGGTTGGCCGCGTCGGTCTGCAGCGTGCCTTCGAGGCCGAGCAGGGCACGTGCATGGCCCATCTCCAACGCGCCGGTCTCGACCATCGCCTTGACCTCGGCGTTGAGATCCAGCAGGCGGATCAGGTTGGTGACCGTCGTGCGCGACTTGCCGACCGCTTGGGCGACCTGCTGGTGGGTCAGTTCGAACTCGTTGAGCAGGCGGTGCAGCGCGCCCGCCTCCTCGAGCGGATTGAGGTCGTCGCGCTGGATGTTCTCGATCAGCGCCATCGCCATCACGGCCTGGTCGTCGACGTCGCGGATCACGACCGGCACGTCGGCCAGGCCGGCCATCTGCGCCGCGCGCCAGCGGCGCTCGCCGGCGATGATCTCGTACTGCCGGTCGCCGACCGGGCGCACGACGATCGGCTGCACCATGCCCTGCGCCGTGATCGAATCGGCCAGTTCGCGCAGCCGGTCCTCGTCGAAGTTGCGGCGCGGCTGGTAGCGCCCGCGCTGGATCACGTCGACCGGCAGCGTCGCCGCCGGCGCCGCCGCGGCCGCGTCGTTGGCGGATGGGGATGCGGATTGTTCGGCGGTATCTGCGGCGCCGCCAAGCAGCGCATCCAGTCCGCGACCGAGACCTCGTTTCTTTGCCATCGTCATGCCAGTGCGTTGCGGGGGCCGGCCGGCGTCATGCGCGTGCGCATGCGCATCGCCGACGGCCGTGTTTGGGTGGAGCGGGCCGCGCTGCCCGCAGTGTAACGGCGGTGCGCGAACGAAAGCGCGACGCGCTGCGCGCTGCCGGGCCGATGTCGCGGGGCGGGGCGGGGCCGGCGCATCGGATCAACCGGCGCCGCCGGGTTGGGCGACGTGGCGTCGCGTCATCTCGCTGGCCAGCGCCATGTAGCTGATCGCGCCGCGCGAACTCTTGTCGTAGAGCATCACCGGCAGACCGTGGCTCGGCGCCTCGGCGACGCGCACGTTGCGCGGGATCATCGTGCGGAACACCTTGTCGCCGAAATGCTGGATCAGCTGCGCCGAGACCTGGTTGTCGAGGTTGTTGCGCGGGTCGTGCATCGTGCGCACGATGCCCTCCATCTCGAGGCGCGGGTTGCGGTGGTCCCTGATCTGCTTGACCGTCGCGAGCAGCGCCGACAGGCCTTCGAGCGCGTAGTACTCGGTCTGCAGCGGCACCAGCACGCTGTCGGCCGCGACCAGCGCGTTCAGCGTCAACATGTTCAGCGACGGCGGACAGTCGATCAGCACGTAGTCGTAGGCATCGGCGACCGGCCCGAGCGCGATCGCCAGGCGCTTCTCGCGCAGCGGCGCCTCGAGCAGGCGCACCTCGGCCGCGGTCAGGTCGCCGTTCGACGGCAGCACGTCGTAACCGGCCTCGGGCGAGGTCTGGATGCACTCGGCGATCGGCCGCTCACCCATCAGCGCCTCGAGCGTCGAGCGCTCGAGAGCGTGCTTGTCGAGACCGCTGCCGGTGGTCGCGTTGCCCTGCGGATCGAGGTCGATCAGCAGCACCTTGCGACGCATCGCGGCGAGCGCCGCGGCGGTGTTCACGGCCGTCGTCGTCTTACCGACACCCCCCTTCTGGTTGGCGACGGCGATGATTCTTCCCATTGGTGGTCAGCCCGGTGTTCTGGTGTGCGCCGGCGGGCAGTGCCGGGCGGTCCATGATACCCGGGGCGTCGGAAAAAGATAACCGGGGCAAGACCGCTTCGGACGCTGCAATGGGGCTGATTCGGGCCAAGGGCCAAGGGCCAAGGGCCAAGGGCCAAGGGCCAAGGGCCAAGGGCCAAGGGCCAAGGGCCAACACGATTATCGGTTCGCCCTCGCGCTTGGCACTCGTGGCTTGGTCGTCCCGCAACCCCGCCCAGGGCACCTAGGCTGCGGGCCGGATGAGCGTGCGGAGGACCTGGCGCCCTGGCCGCCTTCGTGGCACCGGCTAGGGGCGACAGTCGTGGCCGTTGCGACGGCCTGGGTGAGAGTCGCGCTACAGCGGGCGAGAAAGCGCAGCAATCCGCACAGGACAGCGCCTGGCACGAAGCGCGACTCGGGGATTCTCGCGGCAACGGAGGGAGGCCGCCTGCCTGTCAGTTGCCGGCAGCTGGTGCGCCGTCGCGCTCGTGCAATGTGCCGGCTAATCCGCCGCTGCCGGGCCGTCGGCCGTAATGACGACCAGGTGGCGCGCGGCGTTCTCGCCCGGCACGTGCAGCCGCTCGATCGTCGCGGCGAACCCGGGCGGCAGGTCGCGGACCTCGGCACGCGGCGCGACGCCCTTCATCGCCAGCCAGCGGCCGCCGGGCGCGAGCAGGTGGCGGCTGCCGGCGACGATGTCGGCCAGCGTGGCGAACGCGCGCGACGTGATGCAGCGGTAGTGTGCGGGCCGCGCCAGCGACGCGACGCGCTCGCGCACGACCTCGACGTTGCCCAGGCCCAGCTCGCCGACCGCCTGCTGCACGAAGCGGATCTTCTTGCCGCTGGTGTCGAGCAGCGAGAACGCCAGCCCGGGACGCGCGATCGCCAACGGGATGCCGGGCAGGCCGGCACCGGTGCCGACGTCGAGCACCGGGCCGGCGTCGACCCAGCGCAGTATCGACAGGCTGTCGAGCAGCTGGCGGCGCACCATCAGCGCCGGATCGCGCACCGCGGTCAGGTTGTAGGCACGGTTCCACTTCGCCAGCAGCGCCAGGTAGGCGAGCAGGCGGCGCTGCTGCTCGGCACTGAGCGCGATGGCGAGCTGCGCGCAGCCGGCGGCCAGCTGGTCGGCCCAGTCGGCACGGGGCAGATGACCGGTAGTCATCGCCCGATTCTACCCAAAGCGCCGCTGCCGCCCCTGTTAAGATCGCCGCGATCGACCGACCCGCGAGGCCCGCCATGCTCAAGCTCTACGGAATCACCCAGTCGCGCGCGTTCCGCCCGCGCTGGCTGCTCGAGGAACTCGGCCTCGACTACGAGCAGGTGCCGCTGGATTTCCACGGCGACGACCTCGACAGCGCCGCGTACCGCGCGCTGAATCCGAACGGCCGCATCCCGACGCTGGTCGACGGCGACCTGGTGCTGTGGGAATCGATGGCGATCAACCTGTACCTGGCAAAGCGCTACGGCGTCGACGCCGGCCTGTGGCCAGACGACATCCGCGGCGAGGCCCTGGCCCTGCAGTGGTCGTTCTGGGTCATGACCGAGGTCGAGCACGCGCTGTTGACGGTGCTGATGCACGGCCGCGTACTGCCGCCGGAAGAGCGCGACGCGGAACGCCTGGGCCGCAATCGCGACGCGCTCGCCAAGCCGTTGGGCGTGCTCGACGGCGCGCTGCACGGCCGCGACTTCCTGGCCGCCAACCGCTTCACGGTCGCCGACCTCAACGTCGCCGCGGTGCTGTCGTGGTGCAAGCCGGCGCGTGTGGCGCTCGACGAGTTTCCGAGGCTCGGGGCCTGGCTGGCCGGCTGCCTGGCGCGTCCGGCGCGCAAACGCGCGCAGGGCCTGTCACGCTGAGACGCGCCGTCGCGGAAACGAGCCCCCGTCCAGCGCCACTGTCGTCACCGCATCCGCGCCAGCGCGAGCCTGCGCCGGCGACGCGCGGACGGTCGGGTATCGGTGAGTAGACGCCCGCGCCGCGCACCCAGGTCGACACCCGGCGGTCGAGCGGCGGCAGTACGACGCCAGCCCGCTTTCAGCAACTGCGACACGCTAGGCGAAACCCGGCCGACAGCGGTCGCTGCCCGGCAGCCGGCCCAGAGCCGGGCGGTACCCATGAACGGCCGCTGCCTGTCGGCGCTGCAGAGGTCAGGCCGCCGCTGACCCTGATTCCACGTCCTGCTGCAACACCGGCCGGGCGACGACGCCGACAGTCGCCGCGTCGGCGCGGGCTGAATCAGAAGTCCAGCTGCCCGCGTACCTGGAACAGGTTCGGCTCGTCGCGGACGCCGTCGTTGTTCGGATCGGCGTCGACCCAGACGTGGTTGGCCATCAACCGCAGGTTGCGGTTCACGTACCAGTTGATGCCCAGCGTCACGTTCTCCTGCTCACCGCCGAGGATGTCCCGATCGGTCAGGTCGATGGTGCTGTAGCGCATGGCAAGCTCCCAGGCGCCATAGCGGCCCTTCGGCTTGACACGCCCGAAGCGGCCGCGCTGCGCATCGTAATTGCGCGATTCGCCGGTCACGAACCAGCTGCCGAACACGTACCAGCCGTCGAAGTCGAGGCTCGACAGGTCGTTCCGTCGATCGACCTGGCTGTGGATGTATTCGCCCTGGACCGAGAACGGGCCGTAGGTCGCGGCACCCTCGAGTCCATAAGTGAGGGTGTGATCGACATCGTCTATGGTCCGGGTGTTGACGAGGTTGGCGTCGGTCACGCTCGACTCGAGACCCGCCCGGTAGCGGACCTCGCGGTCGTCGTCCGGACTCCGGTATGCCAGGCTGCCGCCGACGTGCAGCGACCGTTTCTTGCTGTCGAGCGGCGCGTAGGTCGCACGACCGGCGGCACCCCAGCCCTCGTCGCCTTCGTCTGGCGCATCGTCGTCGACGGCCTCGCCGAACAGTCCCGCGGCCATGCTCCAGCGTTTGCCGTGCGTCGCCAGACCCAGCCCGATGTTGCGCCCCGGCGAAAAGGTATCCACCGGCAACGCCCGTTCCATGAAGGTGGTGTACCTGCCGCTGGTCTGTTCCTCGAGCGAGAAGGGCTCCTTGAACTGGCCGAACCTGACCGTCGCCGGCGCGTAACCGGTGTATTCGAGGTAGGCGTCCTTGACCTCGGTCTCGTTGTCCGAGAAATCGTACTCGAACGCGTAGCTCCACTCGCGGAACACCGTGCCCTCCAGCGAGACCCTGCCACGGCGCAGCTCGCTGCCGTCACCGAGCGGCTCGCGGTCCGCTCGATACTCCGCGAAATCTATCCACACCTGGCCGCCCAGTTCGAAGGCGAACTCGCCGTCGGCACTCTCTACCCGCAGGCCGCCATCGGTCTTCACTTTCGCGCCTTGCGCGGCCTCGCGCCTGGCCTTGCCTTTCGATCGTGCGGGCGCCGGCGTCGCGTCGGCCGGCGGTGCCGCTGCGACGCGACCGCCCATGGCCTCGGCTCGCAGGCGCTGGTACTGCGCTTCGGTAATCGTGCCGTTCTCTCGCAGCACGTCCAGCAGGGCCATCAGCTCCGAGCCGGCGGCCGCGGGGCCGACATGCAGAGCCCCGAGACAGATCAGCGTTACCGCCATGTGGCGCAATCGAAACGAATCAAACATGTTTCCCCCAACAGTCAATAAAACCAAGACCCTGCGTCGCGACCCGGATACCGCACCGCGGTGCGGCCGCCGACCACGTCCGGCG
>JASJCU010000045.1 GCA_030065815.1 Gammaproteobacteria bacterium
CGTCGCCAGCTTGCTGCCGGCGGCGGCCGCGGCGGCCGGAGAGCCGCGGGAAGACGGCGACGCCGACGGTCGCGACGATCGCAGCGGTCGCGCCGACCGCCTGATCGGCTTCGCACCGGTCGCCGTCGCCGACGGCAGCGGGCCGCTGCCGGCGATCTCCGGCGACTACCGCTACAGCGTGTTGATCCCGTGGGGCGAGCCGATCGAACCGGGCGGTCCGGCCTATCGCTGGCCGCCGACCGCCGCCGACCAGGCGCTGCAGGTCGGGATCGGCCACGATGGCATGGTGTACTTCCCGCTCGACGGCCACGGCAGGCGTGCGAACGGCCGCGACCGCAGCCGCCGCGGCAACGACCGCGGGCTGCTGGCGATCAACCACGAGTTCGGCACCAACATCCATGTGCTCGGCAAGGCGATGCCCGAGAGCCTCGACGACGTGCGCGTGTCGCAGCATGCCCATGGCGTGTCGCTGGTCGAGATCACGCGTGACGACCGCGGCCAGTGGCACACGGTCAGGAGTCCACGCGCCCGGCGTATCCACGCCAACACGCCGATGGCGTTCAGCGGCCCGGTCGCCGGCCATGCGCTGCTGCAGACACCGAACGGCAACGCGCCGCTGGGCACCGTCAGCAACTGCGCCTGTGGCGAGACGCCGTGGGGCAGCTACCTGACCTGCGAAGAGAACTTCAACGGCTACTTCGCGGCGTCGACCACCGACCGCGCCTGGACGGCGACGCCCGAACAGCGGCGCTACGGCCTCAACGTGACCGGCTTCAACTACGGCTGGCATCGCTTCGACCGCCGCTTCGACCTGGCGGAAGACGGCTACCGCAACGAAGAGAACCGCTTCGGTTGGGTCGTCGAGATCGACCCCTGGGACGCCACGCAGAGGCCGGTCAAGCGCACCGCGCTCGGCCGTTTCAAACACGAGGGCGCGACGACCTCGGTCGGTCGCGGCGGTCGCGTCGTCGTCTACATGGGCGACGACCAGCGTTTCGACTACATCTACCGGTTCGTCTCCGCCGGCAACTGGAAGACGATGCGACGCCAGGGCCACAGCCCGCTCGACCGGGGGACGCTGTACGTCGCCCGCTTCGACGACGACGGCAGCGGCGAATGGCTGGCGCTCGACCGCGACAGCAGCCCGGTCCTACAGCGGCACTTTGCCGACCAGGCCGAGGTGCTGACGTTCGCGCGCCTGGCCGCCGACCGGCTCGGCGCGACGCCGATGGACCGCCCGGAATGGATCTCGGTCGACCCCGACGGCGTCGTCTACTGCTCGCTGACCAACAACGACCGGCGCACGGTGGCCAACCCGGCCAACCCGTTGGCGCCGAACCCGGACGGCCACATCATCCGCTGGCGGGACAGCGACCGGCATACCGGTCGGCGCTTTCGGTGGGAGATCTTCCTGCTCGCGGAAGATACGCACGGTACCGAGGACACGTTCAGCGACCCCGACGGCATCTACGCCGATCCGGACGGCCGCCTCTTCATCGAGACCGACGGCGACCAGCGGGACGGGCTGAACAACCAGCTGCTGGTCGCCGATACCCGGACCGGCGAACTGCGCCGCCTGTTCACCGGCGTCAGCGGTGACGAGATCACCGGACTGACGATGACGCCGGATCGGCGCACGCTGTTCGTCAACTCGCAGCACCCGGGGCGCGGCGATCCGGCAACGACCAACTTCCCGGCGCCGACCGACGGCGTGACCGTGCCGCGCGACGCGACGATCGTCATCACGCGCAAGGACGGCGGTATCGTCGGCTCGTGACGGCGCGGCCGCGGCCGGCGCTGACGAGCGCGGCGGCCGTGCTCGCTTGCCGGCCGTGGCGATGACGTCGGACGGGTGCGATCGGGGATTCGTCGGTCGCGGTCGGTATCGAACGGTCGCTACTGGTCGATTGGGGTTGGCGACCAGGGCCAGCGCGCGGCCGGCGCCGCTCGGCGTGGGTCACGACGCCGGTGCGGCCCGCAGTCGTCGTCAGCGTCTGGCGAACGCGTGCCGTACCGTGCGCCGCAGCAGGCTGTTGCGGCGGCTCCGGCGGCTGTTGCGCGCGCGGCTGCACAAGCGCCGCAACAGGGCGGCGAGGGCGCCGTCGCGCGACGTCGCTGGCGGCGCGGTCATGCTAGCCCAGTGCCGCGGAGGCGCGCGGTTGCCAGCGTTCCGCCAGCGCCTCGTGCAGCACCCGGTGGGCGCAGTCGCGGCAGCGGCCGCAGCAGCTGGCGACCTGCAGCTGTGCGCAGAGCTCGTCCATCGATCCAATGCCTTGCTGAGCGGCGTCGCGGATCTCGTGATCGGTGACGCGGTTGCAAACGCAGACGTACATGCCGTGATCTCTTCGTTACTCTCTGTCTCGAGATTGTAGTAACAATGATAATGATTCGCAACATGATTTAGACCGTGAGGCAGGCCCTGTCCGGGCGCTGCGCGGTGCCGGCGGCCGACACAAAAATCCCTGTATTGCAATATGTTGTCTGTCTCAGCGACGGCCCGCGCATGCCCGGCGCGCTGTCGCCGGGTAGGGCAGCGTTCAGGACAACGGTGCGGCGATTCGCGGTGCGCGGCCCCGATCCATCGCCGGTCTGCCGGTGCACCCGGCCGCGAACGCCGCCGGTCGCCAACGGTTCGCCACGCGCCCGGCGCGTGCCCGGTGCGCGACGGCGGCGCTGGCCCGTGGCAACGATCACGTACGCCGGCCACGAAACGACCCCGCGGCGTTGTCGTTTCGGCGGTCGAGCGCGTGCCGCCGCACGCCGACCCGCTGCCCAGGACCACGATCGGCCGCCGGTCGTCGGGCAGTGGCCGCGCGGGGCCCCTCGGCGCCGCTGACCGCGACGCCCGACGACCCGGGCGGTGTGCGCCAGCCGCCTGCGCGCCGCGGGGCCGGTCCGTTGGCCGTGACCGTCGCGACCGGACCGGCGCGGCGACGGCCCGGCGGTCGACCGCAACGGTCGGGACCGGGCCCGGGAACGGGAACGCACCGGACGGCCACGGCGGTGCCTCGCGCGTGCTGCAGGCGCGTCTGGCGGGCGCGGTGCAGTCCACGGCGTCCGGCGTCGCTGCGCCAGCGAGGGTCGATGGCAGGCCGCGGTATTCGCGATGCCGAGCTTGCAATGCGAACGCGAATGATTATTATTCACGACAGAGCCAGCCAGACGGGTGACCTGCCCGCGGGAAGCCAGCTTTCGTCGACCATCGACTGCTACCAAGGAGCTGAACATGCTGGCACTGACCGACACAGCGAACGACCTCGCGCCGTTCGACAACCAAGAACCCGCTGCACTGGAGTGCGGTCTCGCTTGCCTGGTAAAGGCCTACCAGGCGAACCGCTGCCGATTGCACGCCTGGCAGGTCGTGCGCTGTGCCGAGGCGCTGTCCCGGCATCCGGCGTTCGAGGGCGGCGACGAGCAGCGCTGCGTCTACGGCCGCCTGGCCCGCCAGTGGCGCTGGCTGGCGACGGCCGGCGGACGCGGTCCGGCCGGGGAGGGTGTGGCATGAAGCCCTCCAGCGAACTCGACCGGCGCCTGCACGTGGTCGCGGACTCCGCGACCGGCGATCTCACACCGGCCAGCCAACCGCCGCAGCTGCAGGCGGACTGGCAGCGGATCTGTGACGACATGACCCGCTTCGGACTGGTGCGCGTCACGGTCGCCAACCCGGTCGCCGAACTCACCTGTCTGTGCGAGGCCTGGTCGGTGGACGGTAGCGACGGCGAGATCGGCGTGCACGGGCCGGGCCTGCAACTGCGAACCTGGACCGACCGGCTGGCGACGGCGACGCTGGACAACGGCAGCGGCCAGGCGCCCGGTGAACGCACACTGCGCTGGCTCGACTGGTATGGCGGCGAGCAGCTGCGCGTCGCCCTGACCGACGAGAGCCGCTGGTCGTGCTTGCGGTCGCTGCTGATCCGCCAATGGGCGCAGCCGGCCGTACCGCGGGCCGTTGGCCATAGCGCGGCGGCGCGCGGGCCCGGCCGTCGCCGCGCGCGACCGGAACAGGGACCGCGGCGGCGACAGGGCCAGTCTCCCGCGCTCGACGATCGGCGGCGTCGGCCGGCGGCCGCGGGCGGCTGCCGTGGAGGCTGCCAGGCGTTCGATCGCGCGCTCGTGGCCCCGTTCCTCGACGCGCTCGCCGAAAATGCCAGCGGTATTGCGCTAGGCGTACAGAACGACGCCGTGCAGCTGCGACACGACACCGATTTCTACCGCTGCGACATCGCCGGCGATTGTCTGGAACTGAACGGCAGCACCGCAACGCTGGCGCTGCGCCGCGACGCGCTCGCCTTTGCCGAAGTCGTCGATAGCGGCGACGCTCCGCGCCACGTCAGGTTGCTCGACGCGCAGCGGCGCGTGGCCGCGACGCTGTGGCCGTCGGCCGCGCCGGGTGCCGACACGGCCCTGTGGCAGGCACTGGTCAACGCCCTGCGGTCGTGACCGCGGCACCCCTGCCGGCCACGGTGCCGACGCTGCGCCGGTGGTGCCGGCCCGGCGTCCCGCGATCCACGGGTTCAGAACTCGACCGCGAGCTGGGCGGTCGCCGTCGTCGCGTGCTCGCCGCTGCCGCCGTCTGACACGCCGTAGTCGCGGTCGCGCGCGATCTCGAGCGTGACCGTCGTGTCGTCGACGATCGCGACCGAGACGGCGGCGAGGATACGGGTCTTCGGCAGCTCCAGCGCCACGGCCTCGCCGGTGCCCTGGTACGCGATCGCGGCCGTCGCATCCCTGCCGCCGAGGTTGAAGTCGTAGCCGGCCTCGAGATTGAAGGCCTGCGGTCGGGCGCCGCCGCCGTCGAACGCCAGCTCCGCGACCGCGAAGCTGTCGCCGGCCCAGGTGTACTCGCCGATCACGACCAGGGGACCGCTGCGAAACATCGCGTCGGCGGTCCAGCCGGCGACGTGCTCGGCGACATCGTTGTTGCCGAGATTGGCGTTGATCGCGTCCTGCAGCGCGTCCGAGTCGCCGATGTCGTTGATGTAGCCGAGGTTGGCGGCCAGCACGCGGTCGCCGTCGCGTTGCGTGACGCCGACGCTCGCGCCGAAGTTGTCGATGCGGTCGTCGCCGGATTCCTTGTTGTCGCCGTTGAAGACGTAGACCGCGGCATGCAATGCCTCGCCGGTGATGCCGGCAAGCAGCGCGGTCTCGCTTGTCTCGCCGAGTTCCAGCGTCAGCGGGTCGGACAGCAGTTTGGTCTGGTAGCTGCCGAACGGCACGTACTGGCGGCCCGCCGTCACGAACCAGCTGCTGTGCGGATCGGCCAACGTGATCGTCGCGACATCGACGTCGAGATCGCTGTCGTCCTACTCGTAGAGCAGGACGATCTCGCCTGCCGTCCAGTCGTTGATCTGGGCGGCGATGCCGACCTCGACGGTCGCGACGACGATGTCGCTCTCGCTGTCGCCCCGGTAGGGCGACGTATGGCTGGCCTCGACCTCGATGACGCCGCCGACCTCGACACGGTCGGACCAGTGGCCGTCGTCGCTGGCGCGCGACGCGTCCCGCAGGGCGGCGATCTCGCGGTCTTTGGCGCGGATCTCGGCGTCCTGCTCGCGCACCTGCCGCTCGAGGGCGCTGAGCCGCGCCTTGATCGCCGCGAGTTCGTCGTCGAGGCTCGCGGCGCCGGTCGCCGCTGAGCACGTGAGGGCCGCCGCACACGCGGCGGCCGGTAGGGTTCTGTTCATCGATTGACTCCCGGGTTCAGCTGGATCTTCGGATGGTCTGGCTGGAGCCGTTCGCGGCGCGCTCGTGTCGGCTATTTCGTCAGCAGCAGCTTGCCCTGCCGGGTGATCTGCAACAGGTAGGTCTCGCCGCCGTGCACGATCCGTACGCGCCTGTCCGGGCCGAACAGGTCGCGGCTATCCAGGCGTCGCGTTTCGTCGACGGACTTTGCAAGCACGGCGGGGCGGGAAGGCTGTTTCGTTGACATGTCGTGATCACCCGGCATCGTTTTTTCGAAACCATATTACGAATCATTATTATTCGCAAACTTTTTCTTTCACGACCGGGCTGGCGGTGGCCACGGATGCCCGGCGGCTGCGCCACGCCGTCCCGATGGCCCGGTCTGCGCCAGGCACAAAAAAGCCGGCATGACGCCGGCTCGGTGCGCAGGCCGTGTGGCCGCTCAGTACGCGGGGCCGGGCTTCTTGCCCATCGCCTTGAGGATCATCGCCAGCGGGCAGAAGCCGGTGAAGGCCGACTGGAACAGGTTCAGGCCGACGAAGGCCGTGAAGAACAACCAGTACTCGTGGTGAAAGATCGGGCTGGCCGTCATGCCGAGGGCCAGGGTCAGCAGGATCATGAAACCGGCGAATGCGAGGACGATGCGTTCAACGGACATGGTGATGTCTCCGTCAGTCGAATGGGGGATGAAACCGCCGATACGGCTCGCGGCGTAAGTGCCTGGATATTAGAGAAATCTAATATAACTGTCAAGGCGACGACGGCCGGTGGCGTAGCGACCGTCCTGGAATCTGCCCATGTCGTCCGGGGTCGGGCCTTGCGCCGGCCGGGATCGCGGCCGCCGTGAGCGTTGTCGAAGCGAGCGATGACTGTTGGTATGCCGCCGACGCGCCGTCTGCCGATTGCCGCCGGCCTGGCCGGGATGCAGGCTGCCGCGGTCGCCGCCGGGACGCGGTCGGCGGACCCGGCAGCAGCCGTCGGTACGTGTCCGGGGGGGTGGCCCGCCGCCGTGCCGGGAACCGGCGAAGGGCCGCGTTGCGCGAAGACACGCGGCCGTGTCGGCCTGCGCGACCGTTACTTCCAGCGGTCCTTGCCGAGCAGCATCAGGAACATCTGCATCACCGCCTGATCGGCTACCGGCAGCGGTGCCGACGACGCCGGTCCGGCCGCCGGTGCCGGCAGGTCGCCGAGCCCCTCGGCGCTGAGCAGCGAACGCGTGCGATCGACGACAAACGCGACGGCCGCGGCGACGTCCTGGTCGGTGATGTCCTGGTCGCCGCGCGCCGGCATGTCGCCGTGGCCTTCGATCGCATGCCGGATCAGCGTGTCGAGCGGCTGTTCGAGGCGTTGTCTCCAGTCGTCGACGTCACCGACAACGGGCGCCCCCTTGCGCCCGGACTCGTGGCAGCGCATGCATTTGTCGCCGAACACGACGCGACCGTGCGCGAGGTTGTAGGCCCGGGTGTCGCTGGCATACCCGCCCGGCGTGCCCCAGGCGATCGTCGTCGCGGCCAAGGCGCCGAGCAGCACGGCCGCACGTCTGCGAATCCTCACCGGCATGGAAACTCCCCCCTCAGAGTCACCACGGACCGACACGATAACGCCTTCGGCGGGCGGCCGAAACAGGCAGCGACGAAATTCTGCGTGAAGGCCGCCGATCGGCGAACCGGGTTCCCGGCGCCGCGGCCGGTCGCGGGCGCGGCGCCGCGCGGCGATCGGTCCCCGTCCGTCGGTGGTGTTCGACAGCCAAACGCCGTCGGGGTGGGGCGCACGGTCTGCGCCCCGACGGCGTCGTGGGTGACGATCGGCGGCAGCGACCTGCGTCATGCCAGCCCCGGTCCCGATCTCCGGCGGCGCGCCGTGGTGCGCCGTGCTCGTGACTGCGATCGAATAGACGCGGGCAACCGGGGCCGCTGCGGCCGCTGCGGCCGCATCGCACACACCGCACCGTCGCCGCGCCGCCACCGCCTTGCCGTGTCCATGACTGTGCGCCGTCGGTCGCGGTCGTCGCCGGCACGCGATGACCCCACGAGGCGGTACCATATGGCCGTCTCATCGCACTACGACGCCCATGTCGCCAGTCGAACGCTACCTGCACGAACTCTGGGCGGTCATGCTCGACCTGTCTCCGGCGCTGCTGTTCGGCCTGCTGCTGGCCGGGCTGCTGCGGGTGTTCTTTCCCGACCGCCTGGTGCGCGCCCACCTGAGCCGGCCGACGCTGGACAGCTCGATGCGCGCGGCACTGATCGGCGTGCCGATGCCACTGTGTTCGTGCGGTGTCGTGCCGGCCGCGATCGGCCTGCGCAAGCAGGGCGCGTCGCCGGGCGCGACGACATCGTTCCTGATCAGTACGCCGCAGACCGGCGTCGACTCGGTGCTGGTAAGCGCGGCGTTTCTCGGCTGGCCGTTCGCGCTGTTCAAGGTCGGCGCCGCGTTCGTGACCGGGGTCGTCGGTGGCTGGCTGGCCGATCGCGTCGCGCTGCGCGACGCCGACGCCGGCGATGCCGGTGTGCGCGCCCAGCCGTGGCGCGCACAGGGCAACCGTGCGCTCGCGGCACTGCGCTATGCGCTGTTCGACATCCTCGGCGCGATCGACCTGTGGCTGATCGTCGGCATCCTGCTCGCGGCGCTGATCACGACGCTGGTGCCGGTCGGCGCTCTCGACACGATCGGTTGGACCCAGGGCATCGGCGGCATGCTGCTGGTGCTGGCAATCGCGGTGCCGCTGTACGTCTGTACGACGGCGTCGGTGCCGATCGCGGCGTCGCTGATCGCCGCCGGCATGCCGGCGGGCACGGCACTGGTGTTCCTGATGGCCGGGCCGGCGACCAACGTCGCGACGATCGGCATCGTCTACCGCACGCTCGGCGCGCGCCTGCTCGGCGTCTACCTGGCGACCGTCGTGATCGGCAGCGTCGCGCTCGGCATGGGCTTCGACTTCGTGCTCGGTGACGCCGATGCCGGCGCCGCGGCCCATGTGCATACCGGGCGCGCGTGGTGGGAGGTGGCCAGCGCCGTGTTGCTGATCGGCCTGCTGCTGTTCCTGTCGCTGCGGCGTCTGGCGGCGAGACGGTCGGCCGTCGTCGGTACCGGCAGCGCCGGCGCCGGCTTGACGCTGCGAGTCGACGGTATGACGTGTGCGCACTGCGCGGCCAGCGTCAAGGCCGCGCTCGAGGAAGTCGACGGTGTCCAGCGGGCCGACGTCGATCTCGGCAGCGGCATCGTCGAGGTGCGCGGCGGCGCGCTGCGCCGCGAACTGCTCGACGCGGCCGTTTCGCGTGCCGGATTCACGCCGCTCGACAGCGCCGGGCACTGAAACGCGAATTGCGGGTTACAGCAGCTCGGTGTCGTCGTGTGCGTACGGCGGGCTGCAACAGCACAGGATCACCAGCGTGTCGTCGCCGATGTTGTGCACGCAGTGCGCGGTCTGCGGCGCGATCGCGACGGTGTCGCCGGGCAGGATCTCGAAGCGCTCGTCGCCGAGGGTCATCAGGCCCTCGCCGGCGACCACGTGGTACAGCTCCTCGCTGGTCTTGTGCCAATGCAGCGCGGTCGTCTGCCCGGGGGCGACGCGCGCCTCGGCGAGGCTCTGAAGGCGGTTGCCGTGCACCCGCGGATGCATCAGCTCGCGGATCTCGGAGCCGTCCTTGGTCTGGAACGGCGGTTGTGCGCGGTAGTGTGTCAGCATGACGCTCTCCGGGTGTCGCCGGCTGCGATCTACAGACCGATCATCGCGACGCCGCCGATCATCAAGGCGCCGGCGACGATGTGCCGGGCGAGGTGTCGCTCGGCGAACAGCATAGCGCCGTACAGCATGCCGAACAGCAGGCTGGTGCGCTTGACCGCGATCATGTAGGCCGCCTCGACCTCGGCCAGCGCGAGGAAGTGCGTGATCACCATCAGCGCCATGAACCCGGCGACGACCAGCAGCGGCAGCACGCCGAAGCGGCCGACGCGCAGCGCCCGCGGCTTGGTCAGCGCCGTGAACACGAACACGACGACCGCGAGCACGGCGAAGTAGAACGCGCCGAACTGCGCGGCCGGCAGCCACTCCATCGCCGCCTTGCCGCCGACCGACGTCACGGCGTAGATCGCCGCGGTCAGCAGCATCAGGCGCGAGCCGCGGTTGACGACGATCGCGCGCAGCGGCGCGAGCACGGTGGCCGGCGACAGGCGCTCGGCCTGCTCGAAATTGAGCAGCCACGAGCCGGCGACGACCAGCAGGATACCGAGCAGGCCGCGACTGCTGACCGTCTCGTCGAGCACCAGCCAGCCGGTCACGATGACCAGCACCGGCGTGAATGCCAGGTACGGCAGCGTCAGGGCCAGCGGGTGGTCGCGGATCGCCTGCATGTACAGCAGCATCGCGATGACCTCGAGCGGCATCAGCAGCGCCATCCAGCCCCAGAACGGCAGCGGCAATGGCGGCAGGTCGAAGGTCAGCACCCACGGGATCAACAGCAGGCCGCTGAGGCCGAGGCGCACGACGACCATCTCGCGCGCACCGGCATCGCGCAGCCAGTACTTGGCCGCGGCGTCCGACGTGGCCAGCGTGAACGCGCAGATCAGGCTGAGGGTGAGCCAGTGCAATCGGGGTTACCGCCGGGTGGGACCGGGCCGAGATGGTACGGACGCGCGCCGCACGGTACAGGCCCCGGTGTCTCGTTCCGCCAACAACGCATCGCACAGGACGTCAACCGTGCGCTGCGGCCCGGCGCGTTCGCGTGCGAACAGTCGATCCGTTCTGCGCCCACGCGACAATGCCGCGGCGCGTCGGTGGCGCGCCGTTCGAGCGTTGCCGCAGCGCCCGGCGGCCGTGCCACGCTGACCCGCGTCGGCTGTGGCCAGCCCGCGGCTGCGTGACTCGCGGTACGTCGTCGAGACAGCGTCGAGTGACACGGCTGCGGTAGGACGGGACCCCAGCTGGCGTCGCTGCCCGCACCCGCCGCTGCGTCGGGCGACCGGCCGTCATTCACCGAGCCGCCGGAGCTCGACGCGCCGGTTCATCGCCCGGCCGTCGGCGCTGTCGTTGTCAGCGACCGGGTCGTCCGCGCCGTGGCCGCGCGCGATCAGCGCCTTGATGCGCACGCCGCGGTCGAGCAGGTACTGCTGCACGGCATCGGCACGGCGCTGCGACAGGCCGCGGTTGTGGGCGGCGTCGCCCTGCGTATCGGTGTGGCCGGCGACCTCGAGCGCGAGGTCGCGGTGTTGCCGCAGCGCGGCGGCGACGCGGTCGAGTACCGCCAGCGAATCCGCGGTCAGCGCCGCGGAATCGCTGACGAAGTCGACACCGTCGAGGCGGATCGCGCGGCCCTTGGCACAGCCCGTGGTATCGGCCGTGCCGCGCGATGGCGTGCCGGGACACAGGTCGGCCGCGTTGGCGACGCCGTCGTTGTCGTCATCGAGCGCGCAGCCGACCGCATCGACTACGGTTGCCGCGGGCGTCGCCGGGCAGGCGTCCGACGCATCGACGACGCCATCGCCGTCGGCGTCGCGTTCGCAGCCGAAGCCGTCGACGGTGCGGCCGGTCGGCGTGTCCGGGCACTCGTCGAGCACGTCGACGATGCCGTCGCCGTCGCTGTCGAGGTCGCAGCCGAAGCCGTTGACCGCGTGACCCGCAGGCGTGCCCGGGCACTCGTCGAGCACGTCGACGACACCATCGGCATCGCTGTCGAGTTCGCAGCCGGTCGCATCGACGGCATTGCCGAGCGGGGTATCCGGACACGCGTCGTCGACATCGACGACAGCGTCGCCGTCGGTATCGGGTGCGCAGCCGGTATCGTCGACAGCCCGCCCGGTCGGCGCGCCGGGGCAGCGGTCGTCGGCATCGACGACACCATCGGCATCGCTGTCGTCATCGGACGCGTCGCCGCCGGCAGCGACCGCCGGGTCGGCGGCGGCGTCCGGGCGCCTGTCGGCTGCAACGGCGCCGGCGTCACGCTCGCGGTCGGCGGCGCAGCCGCTTGCGTCGACCGCCAGTGGCGGCGCGGAGTCCGGGCAGCGATCATCGCGGTCGCCGATGCCATCGCCGTCGCTGTCGCGCTCGCGGTAACGGATCTCGAAACCCAGGTCGTTGGCGTCGTCGGCGAAGAAGGTCAGCGTGCGGTTGCGCTCTACCCACTGGCCGTCGCGGTCGCTGCGGTAGTCGACCACGTCGAAATGCGCCGGCAGGATCCACGCATAGGCAACGCGCGTTAAGGTGCCGGGTTCGGGCGACAGGTCGACATGGCCGTCGCCGCGGGTCGGTTCGTCACGGCTGCGCAAGACGAAGGTGCCGTCGGCCTCGCGCGTGAGTTCGTCGGCGGCGAAGCGCCCCGGGTACATGACCGTGAAGTCGCCGTGCTCGAACGTCAGCACGTTGCTGTGCCTGCCGCCGTCGTCCCAGCGGAAGTCGTTCGGGGCGACGTAGCCGAGCTGCTCGAGGCGCAGCGACTTGTCGACATGCAAGCGGTACGGACGGGTAGCCGAGCGCACCGCCCGCTGCACCCAGTAGTGCTCGCCGTCGGCCGCGACGAAGATCAGCGTCTCGCTGACGGCGCCGGCAGCGGCGCCGCCGTTGGCGAGGCCGAGCATCAGGGTGGCGGCGATCGGGCCGCGCTTGGACGGGGACATCGGGGCGCTCCGGCAACTCATCGTGTTGGCCGCGATTATCCGCGGATCGCGGCGCCGTGCTCCAGCAAAGGCTAATACGCTAATTTTCGGCGATGGCTTCGGCCAGCTCGATCAGGTTACCGTCGGGGTCGCGCAGGTACAGCGAGCGGATCGGCCCGCCGGCGCCGGTGCGCACGACCGGGCCGGCGATCACCGGCACCGCGTGGCGCGCCAGGTGCTCGGCCATCGTCGCCAGCGGTACGTCGAGCAGGAAGCACAGGTCCGCCGAACCGGGCCGGGGCTGCGCGGCCTTGGGCTCGAACTCGTGGCCGGCGGCGTGGAGGTTGATCTTCTGCTCACCGAACGCGAGCGCGACGCGGCCGGCGCCGAAGGTCACCCGGCGCATGCCGAGCACCGTGACGTAGAACGCCGCGCTGCCGTCGACATCGGCGACGGTCAGCACCAGGTGGTCGAGTCGCGATATCATCGGCGTCTCCGGGAAGCCGCGGATTTGGGTGGGCTGCCACCCAGCCGACCGCGGTGAATGTGTGGATCTCCACCCATACCGGCCGCCATCGGTGCGACGGCCATCCGGGCTTGATCGATGGTAAACAACAACATAGCGTTAGCACCGGGATATTGGCACCCTGGTTGCAACTGTCCCGGCCGTGCCCGTCGCGCGCGGACCGCGCAACGCCACGACACCAAAGCAAAGACAGAAGAGGAGAGACCCCATGCGCAAGCAAGTCATCGGCCTCGCAGTCACGGCAGCCCTGGCCGTGTCTGCGGCCCCGGTATTCGCCAACTGCGACCCCGGCGAGATCGTCATCAAGTTCAGCCATGTCACCAATACCGACAAACACCCGAAAGGGATCGCCGCGTCGCTGCTCGAGAAGCGCGTCAACGACGAGATGAACGGCAAGGCCTGCATGCAGGTGTTCCCGAACTCGACCCTGTACGACGACAAGAAGGTGCTCGAAGCGATGCTCAACGGCGACGTGCAGATGGCCGCACCGTCGCTGTCGAAGTTCGAGAAGTTCACGAAGAAGTTCCGCATCTTCGACCTGCCGTTCGTGTTTGAGGACGTTGCCGCGGTCGACCGCTTCCAGAACTCGGCGGACGGCGAGAAGCTGAAGAACTCGATGAACCGCCGTGGCCTCAAGGGCCTCGCGTTCTGGCACAACGGCATGAAGCAGATGTCGGCCAACAAGCCGCTGATCATGCCGGGCGATGCCGAGGGCCTGAAGTTCCGCGTCCAGGCCTCCGACGTGCTGGTCGCGCAGTTCGAACAGCTCGGTGCGTCGCCGCAGAAGATGTCGTTCAAAGAGGTCTACGGCGGCCTGCAGACCAAGGTCATCGACGGCCAGGAGAACACCTGGTCGAACATCTACGGCAAGAAGTTCTTCGAGGTGCAGGACGGCGTCACCGAGACCAACCACGGCATCCTCGACTACCTGGTCGTGACGTCGAGCAAGTGGTGGGACGGGCTGCCGGACGATGTGCGTTCGCAGCTGGCGACTATCCTCAAGGAAGTCACCGAGACGCGCAACGCCGAGTCGACCCGGGTCAACAACAAGAACAAGCAGGCGATCATCGACGCCGGCGGCGTCGTCCGTGCACTGACGCCGGAGCAGCGCCAGGCCTGGGTCGAGGCGATGAAGCCGGTGTGGAAGAAGTTCGAGAAAGACATCGGTGCCGACCTGATGGAGGCGGCGCTGAGCGCCAACCAGGGCTGACCGGGCGCGGTGGAACGCAGCGGCCGCCAGACGGGTGGCCGCTGCGCCGCCCGCTCGACGCGGGCTAACGGCGTGGCGTCGGTGCAACGCAACGACGCCGCGTGCGTCTGGCTGCATTGTCAACCAGGCCACTGATCAATAACGACAAACGCCGGCCGCGATGGTCGCAGGCGTGACCGGGGGAAACATGCATACACAGCCAACAACGGGGCTGGGTCGGTTCGTCGACGAGATCGAAGAGACCAGCATCGCGATCTGTCTCGGCCTGATGACCGCGATCACGTTCGCCAACGTCGTCGCACGCTACGTATTCGACGCCAACATCCTGTGGGCGCTCGAGGTCACCGTCTATCTGTTTGCGTGGCTGGTGTTGATGGGCATGTCCTACGGCGTCAAGAAGCATGTCCATATCGGCGTCGACGTCGTCATCAATGCCGTGTCGGAACCGACGCGCAAGGTACTGGCGATCATCGCCGTCGGCCTGTCGCTGGCGTTTGCAACGCTGTTGATGATCGGCGCCTGGGACTACTGGTACCCGTTCGCGACCGAGCGCGCCTGGCTCGAGACCGACGATATCCCGATGCCCGAGTTCATGCAGTTCCTCGCCGACGCGATGAACGAAGGCGAGCGCTACGAGAAGGTGCCGCGCTGGATTCCCTATCTCGCGCTACCGCTCGGCGTCGCGCTGCTGCTGCTGCGCTTCGTCCAGCTCGCGTGGCAGATCTTCACCGGCAGGCTGGACCGGATCATCGCCAGCCACGAGGCCGAGGAGCTGATGGAGGAGCTCGAGATGAACGCGCCGCACGCGCAGCCGGATCCGGATGCGCCGTCGCTCAAGGACAGGGAGGGCTGATCCATGGAAGTCGCCATCCTGTTCTCGATGGTCATCGGCATGATGCTGATCGGCGTGCCGATCGCGGTGTCGCTCGGCCTGTCGAGTATCCTCTTCCTGATGGTGTTCGCCCACGACGCGTCGCTGGCGTCGGTCGCGCAGACGCTGTTCTCGGCGTTCGAAGGGCATTACACACTGCTGGCGATCCCGTTCTTCGTCCTCGCCTCGGTGTTCATGTCGACCGGCGGCGTCGCCAACCGCATCATCCGCTTCGCGATCGCCGTCGTCGGCTCGTTCCGCGGCGGCCTGGCGATCGCGTCGGTGTTCGCGTGCATGCTGTTCGCGGCGCTGTCCGGTTCGTCGCCGGCGACCGTCGTCGCGATCGGCTCGATCGTGATCGCCGGCATGATCAGTGTCGGCTATACGCGCGAGTTCGCCGCTGGCGTGATCTGTAACGCCGGGACGCTGGGCATCCTGATACCGCCGTCGATCGTCATGGTCGTCTACGCGGCCGCGACCGACGTGTCGGTCGGGCGGATGTTTCTCGCCGGTGTGTTCCCGGGCCTGCTGGCCGGCCTGATGCTGATGATCGCGATCTACATCGTCGCGCGCATCAAGAACCTGCCGGCGCAGCCGTGGGCCGGCTGGGGCGAGATATTCGACTCCGCGCGCGATGCGTCGTGGGGCCTGATGCTGATCGTGATCATCCTCGGCGGCATCTACGGCGGCGTCTTCACGCCGACCGAGGCCGCCGCGGTGGCCGCGGTGTACGCGTTCCTGATCGCCAACTTCATCTACCGCGACATGGGGCCGTTCCGCGACGGGCTCGGCAGTGTCGCGATGGTGCCGCTGCGCGTGCTGTCGATCTTCTGGCACCGAGACACCAAGCACGCGCTGTTCGAGGCCGGCAAGCTGACCATCATGCTGCTGTTCATCATCGCCAACGCGCTGATCCTCAAGCACGTGCTGACCGAAGAACGCCTGCCGCAGGCAATCACCGAGGCGATGCTGTCGGCCGGCTTCGGGCCGATCATGTTCCTGATCGTTGTCAACATCCTGCTGCTGATCGGCGGCCAGTTCATGGAGCCGTCGGGGCTGTTGATCATCGTCGCGCCGCTGGTGTTCCCGATCGCGACGACGCTGGGCATCGATCCGATCCACCTCGGCATCATCATGGTCGTCAACATGGAGATCGGCATGATCACGCCGCCGGTCGGGCTCAACCTGTTCGTGACCGCGGGTGTGGCTCAGATGTCGGTCGGACGCGTGATCAAGGCCGCGCTGCCGTGGGTCGGCATCATGTTCCTGTTCCTGATCATCGTGACCTATGTGCCGGTCGTGTCGACCTGGCTGCCGACGACGCTGATGGGGCCGGAGGTCATCACCCGTTAGGGCCGGTTGACACGACGCGAGACGCAGCGACGCAGGGCCGTTGTTTGGCCATCAAGGCACGGCGAGCGCGAGGTGGCCGCCGTGCACGACAGGGCAGCGACGCCGTTGGGCTGGAAACGGTCCCGGTGCTGCGGGTTGCGTCCCACGATCTGCCCTGCCGCGCTGTCCGTCGTTCACCCAGGCTCACCGAGCGACTGTCCTCACCCCGTGCCCGGTGCATGTCACGGCAGCAACGCCGGGCCTCACGTCGTGTGAAAAGCCCCTAGCCCGCACCGCGGGCGCGCCGGTCACTTGTCGCCAAGTCCGCGTGCGCCGTCGCTGACCGCACCGTCAAGCGTGGCGCCATCGAGCCGGGCCTCGCGCAGATTGGCGTTGCGCAGGTTGGCGCGGTTCAGCTTCGCATTGGTCAGGTCGGCGGCGTACAGATTCGACGACGTCAGGTTGGCCTGGGTGAGATCGGCGTCGGCCAGTCGCGCGTCTTTGAGGTTGGCGCTCGCCAGGTTGGCGCGTTTCAGGTCGCTGCCACTGAGATCGATGCCGACCAGGTTGCCCTGCAGCGTCGCCGACGCGAGCTGGACCGATCGCGCACTCGCCCCGACCAGCTTGGCACCCACGATGTCGGCATTGCGCAGGTCCGCCTCGTCGAGCACGGCCTGCCGCAGGTCGGGTTTGCGCATCGTCACGCCGGTCATCGAGACGCCGTGCAGGTTGGCCTTGGCCAGGCCGGGGTTGCGCATGTCGGCGAGGTCGAAGCGGCTGCCGCGCAGGTCGAGGCCGTCCAGCCGGGTGTTGTGGAGGCGCGCGCCCGACATGTCGCTGGCACCGATCGACTGGACCTTGCGCATGTCGAGCGAGCGCAGGTCGGCCTGCTGCAGGTTGGTGTTGGCGAATATCGCGCCGTCGAGTTTGGCGTGGCGCAGGCTGGCCCGGCTCAGATCGGCGCCGCTGAAATCTACGCCGCGCAGGTCGCTGTGTTCGAGCATCGCGCCGTCGAGACGCGCGTCGCGCAGCACCGCCCGGCGCAGGTCGGCGTTGAGCAGCCTGGCGTCGGACAGCTCGAGGCCGCTGAGGTCGGCGCCGACCAGGACGATGCGCCCGAGGCTGGCGCGATCGAGATCGGCGCCGCGCAGGTCGGCGGCGCTGAGGTCGGCGCGGTAGAGGATTGTCTTGCGCAGCGTTGCGCCGCGCAGGTCGGCACCGGAAAGGTCGGCGCTCATCAGGCGCATCGACGACAGGTCGGCGCCGGACAGGTCACAGTTCGGGCAGGCGCCGCTCTGCTGCAGACGCTCGAGGTCCGCCGGCTCGGCGGCGAACGCGGCGCCGGCGAACATCGAAAGCAGGCCGGCAGTGCCCAGAATCAGCCGTTGACGCGCGCGCATCGGTTCCCTCCCAGTCTCGTGACGCGTGGCGCGATTATTCCACAAAACAGTGGCTTAGCCTGCATAAAGCACGAGCCGAACAGCGCCGGTCCCACAAGTGGCTGATGTGAAGGTGGTTTCCGCCGGCCGGTTGCGGAGGCCAGGAGACGGCGGTTGGTACCCCGCGGCCGGCGATTCGGATTCCTGCGGTCCCCCGCCCGCTGTGGCCTGGCCCTGATCCCGCCCAGGCGGCGGCCATGGCGGTCGCGGCCGGTCGTTCCGACAACCGCGGCAAGGACCGCCGGCCCGCGAAATGCGGATGCCAAGCGCAGGTCGGGGCGCGCCGGCCGATCGCTCAGACGGGTTCGGGCAGTGCGTCGCGCAGCAGCTGCGCGACGCTGCCGGGGCGGTGGGCATGTTCCGACAGCGTGCGCCGCCAGCGCCGCGCGCCCGGCTGACCCTGGAACAGGCCGAGCATATGGCGCGAGATCCGGTGCAGCGGTACGCCGTCGGCGAGCGCGCGCTCGACGAACGGCAGCATGCGTTCGACGACCTCGGCACGATCGCGCGTGGTGGCCGTCGCGCCGAACAGGCGGTGGTCGGCGTCGGCCAGCAGCCACGGGTTCTGGTAGGCCTCGCGGCCGATCATGACACCGTCGACCGCCGCGAGCTGCCGCTCGACCTGGGCCAGGGTCTTGAAGCCGCCGTTGATGACGATCGACAGCTGTGGCAGGTCCGCCTTCAGCCGGTGCACCGCGGCGTACTGCAGCGGCGGGATCTCGCGATTCTGTTTCGGGCTCAGGCCCTGCAACCAGGCCTTGCGGGCATGCACGATGAATACCCGGCAGCCGGCCGTCGCGACGGTGTCGACGAAGTGCACCAGTTGGTCGTAGCTGTCGCGCTCGTCGATGCCGATGCGGTGCTTGACCGTGACCGGCCGGTTGGTGACGCCGCGCATCGCCGCGACGCAGTCGCCGACCAGCCCGGGTTCGGCCATCAGGCAGGCGCCGAAGCGGCCCGACTGCACGCGGTCCGACGGGCAGCCGACGTTGAGGTTGACCTCGTCGTAGCCCCAGTCGTCGGCGAGCCGCGCGCACGTCGCCAGCTCGTCCGGCACGTTACCGCCGAGCTGCAACGCGAGCGGGTGTTCGGCGGCGTTGAAATCGAGAAAGCGTGCCGGTTCGGCGTGCAGCAGCGCGCCGGTCGTGACCATCTCGGTGTACAGCAGCGTCTTGCGAGTGATCTGGCGCAGGAAGTAACGGCAGTAGCGATCGGTCCAGTCGAGCATCGGCGCGACCGACAGCGTGCGATCGATGGCGTTGCCGGGCGTCGCGCTCATCGGCCGTCGGCGCGCCGCTTACGGTGATCGTCGTTGGCGCGCGTCGGGCCGCAACACCGCCTGCGAGGCGAGACGTGGTGCGGCATCAGGCGGCGACCGGGTTGCCGGCGTCGTCGCAGGCGAACGGATCGGGCGCGCCGGTTCGCTGGTCGACGCAGGCGCGCAGGTAGCAGTCGAACACCCGGCGCGGCCACCAGTCGGTGTCGGCCAGCAGCCCGGCGATCAGCGGGTCGCCGGCGCCGTCGGTCGTCGCCGGCAGCGGCAGCTGTCGCAGACCGGCGTCGACCCGGCGGTAGGCCGCCATCGCGGTGTGCGCGTACGCACGGTAGCCGGTCGACGCCGGGGCATCGCCGAGCTGCGCCAGGGCCTTGACATGACCGGCGCTGAGGTTGAACACCGGCAGCATCGGCAGCAGGTAGAACAGCAGCCGGCTGGCCGCCAGCTCGCTGTGGACCGACCCGAAGCACTCGCGTGCCATGCGTTCCACCCAGGTCGCCGCCAACGCCGGGCCGTCGTCGCTGCCCAGGGTCGGCAGATCGTCCCAGCGCGGACGGATCGTCGTCGTGATGAAGCCGTCGAGCCGCGCGGCGACCCGCTCGGGTGACACGGTGCGCAGCGCGGTCAGGTCCTGCACGTGCCACAGCATGGCGACGTAGGTCTTGTCGATCAGGCGCCGGCCGGCGTTCAGCCAGGCGTGGCCCGCGGCGTGGGCGAGGCCGCCGTAGGTGAGCCCGAGCAGCGCGCGGTCGCTGGTCCGCGGGTCGTTGCCGGACGCGAAGCCGGTGCACGGGCGCTGCCAGCGCTGCAGCGCGGCGGCATGGGCGGCGAGCAGGTCGGGGTTGGATTCCATAACAAAAACGATACTAATTGTCCCAATTGTTTTCTACCATCGCCTGTTCAACACATCATCGGCCGCTGCCAGGCGGCAGCGGCGCGGTACCGCAGGGGCAAGCGATGACAGCGATTGACCAGATCCAGCCCGACCGCGAGGTCTCGGTCCGCGACCTGTTCGGTATCGACAGCGACCTGTCGGTGCCGGCGTTCAGCGAACGCGATGACCACGCGCCGGAGATCGATACCGCGTACCGATTCAACGCCGACGTGACGCTGGCGATCCTCGCCGGCTTCATGCGCGATCGCCGGGTCATGGTGCAGGGGCTGCACGGCACCGGCAAGTCGACGCACATCGAGCAGGTCGCGGCGCGTCTGAACTGGCCGTGCGTCCGGGTCAACCTCGACGGCCACATCTCGCGCCTCGATCTGGTCGGCAAGGACGCGATCGTGGTCCGCGATGGCAAGCAGGTGACCGAGTTCCAGGAAGGCATCGTGCCGTGGGCGCTGCAGCGTCCGGTCGCGCTGGTGTTCGACGAGTACGACGCGGGCCGGCCGGACGTGATGTTCGTGATCCAGCGCATCCTCGAGCGCGACGGCAAGTTCACGCTGCTCGACCAGAACCGCGTGATCCGGCCGCACCCGCAATTCCGCCTGTTCGCGACGTCGAACACCGTCGGCCTTGGCAACCTCAGCGGGCTGTACCACGGCACGCAGCTGCTCAACCATGCGCAGATCGACCGCTGGAACATCGTCGCGACGCTGAACTTCCTGCCGCGCGACGAAGAGATCGCGATCATCCAGGCGCGGGTGCCCGGCGTCCGCGACCGCGCGCTGCTCGACGCCATGGTCTCGGTCGCCGAGCTGACGCGCAACGGCTTCGCGGCAGGCGACCTGGCGACCCTGATGTCGCCGCGCACCCTGATCAGCTGGGCCGAGAACTGCGAGATCTTCGGCGACGTCGGCCGCGCATTCTGCCTGTCGTTCGTCAACAAGTGCGACGCGGCCGAGCAGCCGGTCGTCGCCGAGTACTTCCAGCGCTGCTTCGACGAGGAACTCCACTCCGCGCAGGGTGCGACGTCGCAGGCCGTCGCCGGCTAGGCGGACCGGCGACGCAACGGTGGGCCAGGTCCAGCAGCAAGCGCGCCGCCAGCAGCGTCTCGAAGAGCTGTGCGGCGCGACGATCCGCGCGCTGAGCGGCGATCGCGAGCTGCAATTGCGTGCCCGCGGCCTGTATCGCGGGCGGCAGCGCATCGCGCTGCCTGCGCCGCACCTGCAGACCGATCCGGACGACGACCTCGTCGATTACCGCGGTGCCGCCGACGGCATGGCGCTGCGCCTGTGCTACTCCGACCCGCAGCTGCACCGCGCGCGCTGCCCGCAGGCGCCGCTGCAGCGCCTGGTGTTCGAGCTGCTCGAGCAGCTGCGCGTCGAGTCGCTGGTCCCGGCGCGCCTGCCGGGAGTCGCGCACAACGTCGCCGAGCGCTTCGCGCGCTGGTCGCAGGCCTTGCATCGCGGCGGCCTCAGTGACAGCGCGGTCGGTATCCTCGTCTACACCCTGGCCCAGGTCTGCTGGTCGCGCCTGAACGCCCGGCCGGTGCTGGCCGAGACGGAGGACCTGATCGAGGCGACACGTGCCGGGATCGTGCCGCTGATCGGCCACGAGCTCGCGGCGTTGAAACGGTATCGCAGCGACCAGGCGCGCTTCGCCGACGCCGCGTTGTCGCTGGCGGCGACGATCGACGGCCTGGTCGATGCCGAGATGGCGCGAAGCCACGACGATGCGAGTGCGCAGCGCGACGAAGCGCTCGCGGCGTTGCGGCCGCTGCTGCTGTTCGACGACGGCGACGACGCCACGATCGGCACGGTCGCCAGCGGGCGCAGCCGGGTGTTTGCCGACGCCGCCATCGGCTACCGCGTGTTCACGCGCGCCTACGACCGCGAGGTCGATGCCGCGGACCTGGTGCGTCCGGCGCTGCTCGGCGAGCTGCGCGCGCGACTCGACCGGCAGGTGCAGGCGCAGGGGCTCAACGCCGCGCGCCTGGCGCGTCGACTGGCCGCGCTGTTCGCGCGTCCGGCGCGCGATGGCTGGGCGTTCGGCGAAGAAGAGGGGCGCATCGACGGCCGCCGCCTCGCCCAGCTGGTCAGCTCGCCGGCCGAGCGGAGACTGTTCCGGCGCGAGCGCGTGCGGCCGGTGGCCAACGCAGTGGTCAGTTTCCTGATCGACTGCTCGGGGTCGATGAAGGCGCATAGCGACGCGGTCGCGCTGCTGGTCGATGTGTTCGGTCGCGCGCTGCACCAGGCCGGCGTCGCGAGCGAGGTGCTGGGCTTCACGACCGGTGCCTGGAACGGCGGCCGCGCACAGCGCGACTGGCTGGCGCACGGGCGACCGGCGCATCCGGGACGCCTCAACGAGGTGACCCACGTCGTTTTCAAGGGTGCCGACAGCGGTTGGCGGCGGTCACGCCGCGCGATCGCGGCGCTGCTCAAGCCCGATCTGTTCCGCGAGGGCATCGACGGCGAGGCCGTCGACTGGGCCTGCGCGCGGCTGCGCGGCCGCGACGAGTGTGATCGGGCGCTGATCGTGATCTCCGACGGCTGCCCGATGGACGGCGCGACCAAGCTGGCGAACGACGCCTACTACCTCGACAACCACCTCAAGGATGTCGTCGCCGCGCACGAACGCGCCGGTGATGTTGCGATCTTCGGTCTCGGCGTCGGACTGGATCTCAGCCCCTACTACCGGCGATGCCTGGCGCTCGACCTGTCGAACGGGCTCGACAACGGCGCGTTCGACGAGATCGTGCAGCTGCTCGCCGGGCGGCATCGGCGCTGACGGCGCCGCCGGTCTGCACGCCGCACGGGCCGATGTACGCAAAGACTACAGGCGTCAGATCTGAGACCGGTCTGCATCGGTCGCTGCGGAGATCCGCAAATCGCGCTTCTTCTGCGGCGCCGTTGCCGTCGGAGAACTGCGGTTTCCGGTCCGCTGTGCCCTGGCTGTGATCCACGCCATGGCGATGGCCAGGACGGTCGCGCGCAGCCGGCGCCACGACGGCGGCGAGGGCCGCAGGCCCTCGGGATGCCCGTGCAACGGGCAGGTCAGCGGATCTCGGTCTTGTAGCTGAAGCGGTCGGCGCGCCCCTTGGAGACGCGGATCTCGATGATGCGGTTGTTGCTGGTGTAGGTCTCGCGGTTGAGCACCAGTACCGGTTCGCCGGGCCGGATACCGAGGATCGCCGCGGTCTGCGGATCGGCGCCGCCGGCGGTCAGCGTCTCTTCGGCGCGCACGACCGGGATGCCGTACTTGTCGACGATCAGCGCGTAGAACAGGTCGGGGATATGCACGTCTTCGCGCTCCAGCCCCGGTACGACGTCGGCCCGCCAGTGCGAGTACTCGACCATCACGGCCTGTTCGTCGACATAACCGACGCGCTCGACGTAGAGCAGCGCTGCGTCCGCCGCGGTGCCCAGCTTGCTGCACAGCGCCGGCGTGCCCGGTTCGATGCGCCGCGCCGTCGTCTCCTTGTGCAGCCGCGTCGGCTGGCCGGCGGCGTCGCCGTAGGTCGTGAAGCGGAACAGGCTGTTGTTGAAGTCGATCTTCGAGACATAGGTGCCCTTGCCCTGGTGGCGATACAGGCGCTGCTCCCAGACCAGGTTGTCGATCGCCTTCTTCGCGGTGCCGGGGCTGACGTTGAGCTGCCGGGCCAACTGCGGTTCGGACGGGATCAGGTCGCCGGGCACGAGTTCGCCCGAGTCGATCAACCCGCGGATGTGGTCCTCGACGACCTGGTAGAGCGGCTTGCTGCTGGCGCGGCCCGGCGCTGTCGGCCTGTTCATCGCTGTCGATGCCCCGTCGGCGAATGCGTCGCCCAGTCAATGGCCTGAGACGGATGCTGCAGTGCACATAGTATAGCTCATCTACATGAGCTAACCGACTCTTGCTTGACAGCGCCGGTGACCGGGTCTAGAACTTGGCAGCACGCCGAGGTCATGTATATGACCTATATAAGTAAACGCGAATCTCTTGATCGACGTTTGCGCGACAGGGTGCCGGAGGGGCAGTGGAGTTCATCCAATACTTTGCCGAGGTGTTCACGCCGGTCAATCTGCTGATCCTCGTGTTCGGCACGATCGGCGGTCTGCTGCTCGGCGCGACGCCGGGCCTGAGCCCGACCATGGCGGTCGCGCTGCTGATCCCGTTCACGTTCCAGATGGAGCCGGCGGCGTCGCTGATCATGCTCGGCGCCGTCTACACGTCGACCGTGGCCGGCGGCGCGGTCAGCGGCATCCTGGTCAACATACCGGGCGCGCCGGCGAACATCGCGACGATCATGGACGGTCACCCGATGGCCAACCAGGGGCGCGCCACCGAGGCGCTGCACTACTGTTTCATCAGCTCGCTGATCGGCGGCGTCATCGGCGTCGTGCTGTTGATCTTCTTCACGCCGATGCTCGCGCAACTGGCGCTGCGCTTCGGCCCGGCCGAGCTGTTCTGGATCTCGATCTTCGGTATCACGATCATCGCATCGCTGGGCGGGGGCTCGATCCTCAAGGGGCTGATCGCCGGCGGCGTCGGCCTGTGGCTGTCGACGATCGGCTACAACCCGGTGCTCGGCGAGGAGCGGTTCGTGTTCACCGAGCACCTCGCCGGCGGCATCCACGTGATCGCCGCGCTGATCGGCCTGTTCGCGATACCGCAGGTGCTCAGCCTGGTCGCGTCGTCGGGGTCGTCACTGGGCAAGGCGAAATACGCCGAGCTGCGCTCGCACAGCGTCGTCAAGTCGTTCGTCTACAACGTGCGGCGCATCAAGGCGCTGACCATCGGCACCGTGGTCGGCAGCATCGTCGGCGTGATCCCGGGCGCCGGCGGGCAGATTGCCGGACTGGTCGCCTACGACCAGACCAAGAAGATGAGCAAGGACCCGTCGCGCTTCGGCAAGGGCGAACCCGACGGCGTGATCGCTGCCGAGAGCGCCAACAACGCGATGGTCGGGCCGTCGCTGGTGCCGTTGCTGACGCTGGGCATCCCGGGCAGCCCTACCGCGGCGGTGCTGCTCGGCGGGCTGTTGATCAACGGGCTGTTTCCCGGCCCCGATCTGTTCACGGTGCACGGCGCCGTCACCTGGACCTTCATCAACTCGCTGCTCGTCGGCCAGGTCCTGATGATGGTGTTCGGCCTGATGATCGCGCGCTACAGCGTGTTCGTGACGCGGATACCCAACCACGTGATGGCCGCCGCGGTGATCGTGCTGGCGATCTTCGGCACCTACAGCGTGCAGAACAGCATCTCCGACGTGATCGTTATGCTCGTGCTCGGCACGCTGATGTACTTTGCCGCTCGGGTCGGATTCAGCGCCGCGCCACTGGTGCTCGGCCTGATCCTCGGCCAGCTCACCGAGACCAACTTCCTGCAGGGGCGGCTGATTGCCGGTGACGATGCCTGGAGTTACTTCCTCGACGGACCGATCAACAAGATCGTGATCGGCCTGTGCGTGTTGTCGATCGCCTACAGCATCTTCAACGAGCGCAAGCAGATCCTGCGCCGTCGTCGCGAGGCGGCGGCATGAACCCGGTGCTCGGACGTCGCTTCGTCGTTGCGCTGACGGTCGCGCTGCTCGCCGGCCTGATCTTCCGCGTCAGCTACTTCCAGGACAACAGCGAGGCCTACCTGTTCCCGTCGATCGTCGCGACGGTGATGCTGACGCTGAGCCTGGTGTCGCTGGCACGCGAGGCGTTCGACATGTGCGTCGACGATTTCCAGGCGTTCCCGTTGCTGCGCCAGCTGCCGGTGATCCTGATGATGGTCGTCGCAGTATCGCTGGTCGAGGTGCTCGGCATGTACACGAGCGCGTTCCTGGTGCTCGCGGTCGTTACCTACTGGTACTCGCCGCAGACAGACGGTCGGCGGCGGCTGCTAAGCTGCGTGGCGTTTGCCGCCGGCTTCACGGCGTTCATGTACCTGCTGTTCTCGGTGATGTTGAACGTGCAATTGCCGCGCGGCGTGCTGATCTGACGGTGACTACGGTCCACGGCGGCCGGGATCGTCGGCAACGGGCCAACACCGCGCTTGGCGGCAATTGAGCATAACGAAACGAAAACACAACACGGTTAGGAGGAGACGCAAATGACTTCGATAACGAGCAGGATCTCAAAGGCGGCGCTGACGGCGGCAGTCGCGTTGTCAACGGCCGCGACCGCAGCGGTCGCTCAGTTTCCCGAACGTCCGATCACGCTGATGGTCGCGTACGGCGCCGGCGGTGCGACCGACTTCCAGGCACGCATCGTCACGATGATGGCGGCGAAAGAGGACAAGAAGGGCAACCCGGTCTACCTGAACGGGCAGCCGGTGGTGATCCTCAATCGCCCGGGCGCCGGTGGCCAGGTCGGCTGGAACCGTTTCGTGCAACGCGGCAAGACCGACGGCTATGAGCTGGCCGCGTACAACGTCCCCCATTTCATCGCCCAGTCGATCGTCTTTCCGGGCAAGGTCAAGTACAACATCGACAACCTCGAGCCGATCGCCAACTGGGGGGCCGACCCTGCGGTGTTGATCGTCAACAAGGACAGCCCGTTCAACTCGGTCAAGGACGTGGTCGACTACGCCAAGGCGAATCCGGGCAAGCTGACGCTGTCGGGCGCCGGGCTCTACGTCGGGCACCACATCGCCAACCTGCAGTTCGACAAGGCGGCCGGCGTCGAGACCAAGTACGTGCCGGCCGGTGGCGGCGTCAAGGCACTGCAGTTCGTGCTTGGCGGTCAGACCATGGCCGGCTTCAACAACCTGTCGGACGCCTACCGCAGCCGCGATCGGCTGAAGATCCTCGCGGTCGCCGACCTGCAGCGCAATGATTTCCTGCCCGATGTGCCGACGTTCAAGGAGGCGGGCCTCGACGTCGACGACAGCAGCGTCAATTTCCGCGGCGTCATGGCCCGCAAGGGTACGCCGGACGACGTCATCGCAGTGCTCGCCGACAAGGTCCCGGCGATGTTCAAGGACAAGAAGGTGATCGGCAAGATGAAGGAAGGTGGCTCACCGATGCGCGTCATGACGCGGTCGGAGGTCCAGGCGATGTGGAAAGAGCGCCAGGACTACCTGGGCGAACTGCTCAAGGAGCTGCGCAAGCCATAGCGCGTGGCCGCGTGTCGCGTGCCCGGGCATGCGACACGCCGTTGGCAGTGACATGGCGTGTGCAGGCGCCGCAGCCGCGGGCCTGCCGACAGCGGCACGATCGGGGGTCGGGACCATGCAAGCGAATTCGGTAGACCAGTCAGCCGGGGCGGCGCGCTCGACCGTGGTCGACACGGTGGCCGCCCTGGTCGCGCGCGCCCGCGCGGCCCAGGCGGTGTATGCCGACTACGACCAGGGCGCGGTCGACGAGGTCGTGACCGCAGTCGCGTGGACGTTGCTCGATCCGGCCAACAACCGCCGCCTGTCGGAACAGGCCGTCGCCGAAACCGGGCTAGGTCGGGTCGACGACAAGGTCACGAAGAATCACCGCAAGACCCTCGGTCTGCTGCGCGACCTCAAGCGGGCACGCAGCGTCGGCGTGGTCGCCGAGTACCCGGATCGCGGGCTGATCGAGATCGCGCGGCCGGTCGGTGTGGTCGGCGCCGTGGTGCCGTCGACCAACCCGGTGGCGACGCCGTACAACAAGACGCTGAACGCGCTCAAGGGCGGCAATGCCGTGATCCTCGCACCGTCGCCAAAGGGGCAGGGCGTGGCCGCCGAGGTGGTCGCGCTGATGCGTGCGGCGCTGGCCCGGGTCGGCGCGCCCGAAGACCTGGTGCAGAAGCTGCCGTCGCCGGTCAGCAAGGCGGTGACCCAGGAGATGATGCGCCAGGTCGACCTGGTCGTCGTCACCGGCTCGCAGAACAACGTGCGGTCGGCGATGACGTCCGGCACACCGGCGATCGGCGTCGGCGCCGGCAACGTGCCGAGCATCGTCGACGAGACCGCCGACATCGCCGCGGCGGCCGACCGGATCGTCGCGTCGAAGACCTTCGACAACGCGACCAGCTGCTCGTCGGAGAACAGCCTCGTCGCGCTCGATGTGGTCTACGATGACATGCTGGCCGCGCTGCAGCAACGCGGTGCGCGGCTGCTCGATGGCGACGAGAAAGAACGCCTGCGCGACGCGATGTGGCCGGACGGCAGGCTCAGCCCCCGGGTCACGGCGAAGTCGGCGGCCGAGATTCTCGCGCTGGCCGGCATCGCCGGCGGCCCGGCCACCAGCGTAATCCTGGTCGAGGAGCAAGGCCCCGACCCGGACAGCAAGTTCTGCGACGAGAAACTGAGCCCGGTGTTGACGGTGTTTCGGGCACGCGACTTCGCGCACGCGACGGCGATCGTCGCCGGCGTGCTCGACATCAACGGCAAGGGACACTCCGTGGGCCTGCATTCGCAGAACCCGCAGCGTGCGCTGCAGCTCGGCCTCGAGCTGCCGGTCTGCCGGGTCATCGTCAACCAGGCGCATTGTTTCGCGACCGGTGGGGCGTTCGATAACGGCCTGCCGTTCTCCCTGTCGATGGGCTGCGGTACCTGGGGGGGGAACAACATCTCGGACAACATGAACTACCGTCACTTCCTGAACACGACGCGGATCTCGACGACGATCCCGCCCGACCGGCCCGACCTCGACGACATCTTCGGCGACTACTGGCGCAAGTTCGGGATCACCCCCGACCGCAGCGACGCCTGAGCCGGAGTGAGCGATGACGACGCTACGGGACCTGATCGACGACAACGCGCGCTCGCAGCCTGACAAGCCGTTCCTGCTGGCACCCGAGCCGGGCACGCAGATGGGCTATGCGCAGCTGCGCGAGCACGCGCACGCGATCGCCGCTCATCTCGAGGCGCTCGGCATCGCGAAGGGTGACAAGGTCGCGATGCTGTTGCCGAACGGCTACTGGACGACGGCGTTGCTGCTCGGCGTCATGTACAGCGGACGGGTCATCGTGCCGCTGAACGCCGTGTCCGGCGACGCCGCGCTGTCGTACGTGATCGAGCACGCCGACACGCGCGCCGTGTTCGTCGACGACGAGCTGGCCGACCGGTATCGGGACGTGCTGGCGGGTCTCGCGGACGATGTCGTGCAGATCGCGACCGACGTCGACCGCGGCCCGCACTGGCCGGCGCATGGCGACGACGCGGCGCTGCCGGAGCTTGACGTCGACGACGATGCCATCCTGATGTACACGTCGGGCACGACCGGCAAGCCGAAGGGCGTCCTGCTGTCGCATCGCAACGCCGTCGCCGGCGGCAGGAACACCGCGACCGGGCACGCGCTCGCTGCCGACGACCGTGCACTGTGCGTGCTGCCGCTGTACCACATCAATGCGCAGATGGTGACCGTGATGGGTCCGCTGGTGACCGGCGGCAGCGTCGTGATGCCGCGGCGCTTCCGCACGGCGACGTTCTGGCCGCTGATCGCCGAGTATGCCTGTACCTGGTTCAGTGTCGTACCGACGATCATCGCCTACCTGCTCGAGCACGCCGAGCGCGAGGGCTTCGACCGTGCGGCGCTCGGTGGTCTGCGCGTGCTGCGCTTCGGCCGTTCGGCATCGGCGCCGCTGGCGCCGGAGATGCACAAGTCCTTCGAGGACGTGTTCGGCGTGCCGATCGTCGAGACCATGGGCCTGACCGAGACCGCGGCGCAGATTCTTGCCAATCCGATGCCGCCGGCGCGCGCCAGGTACGGTTCGCCGGGCATCGCGGTCGGCAACGAGGCCAAGGTGATCGATGACGGCGGCAGCGAATGCGCGCGCGACACGCCGGGCGAGCTGATGATCCGCGGCGACAACGTCATGAAGGGCTACTACAAGAACCCCGAGGCGACCGCGCAGGCGCTCGAGGACGACGGCTGGTTGCACACCGGCGACGTCGCCTACTGCGATGCCGACGGCTTCTTCTTCATCACCGGGCGCATCAAGGAGCTGATCATCAAGGGCGGCGAGAACATCGCACCGCGCGAGATCGACGAGGCCCTGTACGAACACCCTGCCGTGTTGGAGGCCGCCGGCTTCGGTATGCCGGACACGCGCTACGGCCAGGAGGTCATGGCCTGCGTGGCGTTGAAACCGGGGGCGATCTGTTCCGAGAGCGAACTCGCCGAAATGCTGGAGCACCGCCTCGGGCCGTTCAAGAAACCGAAGCGGATCTATTTCATGCACGACCTGCCCAAGGGCCCATCGGGTAAGATCCAGCGCCTGAAACTGCCTGACCTGGTGCAGCAGCAGACAGAACGGGCCTCGTAACCGGCGGCCACGGTCGCCACAACAGCGTCGCTTGGCGGCAGGGAAACGACAATGTTCAGCAAGATACTGGTTGCGCTCGATGGCTCGGACCATGCCACCAAGGCGCTCGCAACGTCGATCGAACTCGCCCGGCAGTGCGACGCCGAACTGATCCTGTTTCACGCGATGCAGCTCGGCAACCTGAACCCGGGCTATGCCGCGATGGTGTCGCGCTCGGCGCGCGAGGTCTACCAGTCGCTGGCGCGCGAGCAGGCCGACGCGATACTCGGCGACGCCGAGAAGGCCGCTGCCGAACAGGGCGTGAACCGGATCGAACGGCAGACGCAAGAGGCGAACTCGGCCGCGACGGCGGTACTGGCGGCGGCGCGCGCGGCCGATGTCGAGCTGATCGTCGTCGGCACCCGTGGCCTGACCGGCCTGCGTGAACTCGCGATGGGCAGCGTCGCCCACAAGGTCGCCGCTGCCGCCGATTGCCCGGTCCTGGTCGTCAGGTAGTCCGGCCAGCGGCGGCCGGCCGTCGTGATGCCGCTGGAACCGGCAATCGTCGCGTTGCTCGCCGGCGTGCTGCTGGTCGCCGGCTTCGTCAAGGGTACGATCGGCTTCGGTCTGCCGCTGGTCGCGCTGTCCGTGTTGACCCAGTTCCTG
>JASJCU010000160.1 GCA_030065815.1 Gammaproteobacteria bacterium
GCTGGCGCACGTCGCCGACGTGCGCGTGCTCGGCGCGATCGGCGTCGTCGAGCTGACCCACCCGGTGGACATGCCGCAGGTGCAGCCGCTGTTCGTCGAACACGGTGTCTGGGTGCGGCCGTTCGGCCGGCTCGTGTACCTGATGCCGCCGTTGGTCATCGGTGACGCCGATCTGACGACGCTGACGGCCGCGACCTCACGGGTTATCGAGGGCCTGGGCGTCAGCGGTGGCCGCTGTGCGCCGGCGGCATGACCGGCTCGCGGCCTCGCTCCGTCACGCGGCCGCGCCGACCGCGCTGACGACGCGGTTGCGGCCGTCGCGTTTCGCCGCCAGCAGGCCGTGATCGGCGCGCTCGAGCAGGTGGGTCACGCCGTTGGTCCAGCCGTCGCGTTCGGCGACGCCAAGACTGATCGTCACGTTCATCTCGCCGGCCGAGGTCTTGATCGGTGACTCGGCGACCGCATGGCGCAGGCGTTCGGCGACCAGCTGGCCCGCGGTCAGCGACGTGTCCGGCAGCAACACGGCGAATTCCTCACCGCCGTAGCGCGACAGGACATCCTGTGCCGACAAGCCGCGGCGGATGCGTCGCGCCACGGCCTGCAGCACCTCGTCACCGACACCGTGACCATGGGCATCGTTGATCGCCTTGAAGTGATCGATGTCGACCATGATCGCGCTGAGCGGGCGTTGTTGGCGCCCCGCTGACATCAGCTGCTTGGCCGCGATCTCGTCGAAGCTGCGCCGGTTGAGCAACCCGGTGAGCGGGTCCTCGGATGCCTGGCGCTGCAGGTTGTGGATCGGTCTGAGCATGATCAGGCCGATGAGGACGGCTGCCGTGACGACCAGCAGGCTCATCGCGACGCCGAGGAAGATGCTCTCGCGCTGGCCCTCGCGGATCTTCTGCGCCAGTTCGTCTTCGGGGGCGTAGACGCCCATGATCCAGTGGTTCTGGTCCTGCTTGAGCAGCGGTACGAACATGCTCAGGTAGGATTTCTCGCCGAGCGCGAACTTGTCGTAGTGCGAGTAGTCCAGCGCCAGCAGGTCGGGGAAGTTGCGTTCGAGATGGATACCGGCCTGGGTCGTGATCGGGTCGAGCTCGCTGAGTTTCTTCAGCCGCAGCGTCGCGTCGCCTTCCTGCGCCGACAACCGCGCATCCAGCGGGTGGGCGAGGACGTCGCCGTTGCGGTCGACGATGAACGCCGCGCCCGACGTGCCGATGCGCTGCGTCTTCAGGAACTCCGAGATCGCCGACAGTTCGATATCGGCGCCGACGACGCCGATGTTCGAGTCGCGCGGCTTCCAGACCGCGGACGCGACCGTCAGGCCCGGCCGCTGCGACGTGTAGAAGATGTACGGCTGCGTCCAGACCTCGCCGTGGCGGTTCAGTGCCCGCGTGTACCACGGCCGGTCGCGGGGATCGAACGGATCGTCCGGGGTCAGGCGCCGGGCGGTCTCGGTCAGGTGCCGGTCGCGGTAGATCAGCGTCACGCGTTCGTCGGCGCTGGCGTCGTTGCGGATGATCTTGGTCAGGAAGCCGTCGTCGGCGGCATCCGGGTCGCGCTTGCTGAACACGAAGTTGCCGCTCAGGTCGCCGTAGTACAGGCTGTCGATCTGCGGGATCACGCGCAGCTGCTCGAGAAAGAAGCGTTCCAGCCGGCCCGGGTCGCTGATGTCGAGCAGATCGGCCTCGAACACCCGGCTGGCCAGTGCCACGCTGTCCTGTGCCTGGCGCAGGTAGGCGACGGCGTTCTCGCGGGTCTCGTCGACGACGTTTTTCAGCAGTTCGTGGCTGTATTCGCGCAGCGCCCGTTCGGTCGCGAATCGCTGCGATGCCAATACCGCGAAGACCGTCATGACCTCGACCAGGATGAGCAGGCCGAGCAGCGTGAACAACACGCTGTAACGCTTCGGCCAACGGCTGCTTGTCGCTGAGGGATCGGACATCTTTCGTTTTCTTGACAGGCGGTTACCGGCAACTTCGCGACCGCGCGAGGCCGTGTCGGCGCGATCTCCGAGACCTAATGGTCGCCGATTGTGCACTGCAGCGCCAACTGCTGTGCCGAATCGCCCGGCCGACGCACGCGACAGGTAGGGTGACGCGCCGGCCGTCACCGGCGTTTTCTGGCGTCTGCCAGCGCTGCCGAGGTGTCGTCGCGCCCGCCGCCGATCGCGATCCGCGTGGTGCGTGCGCGACGGCAGAGCGGCGGACGCGGCCCAGCACGCGTCGCCGAGGCCCGCCGATGCGGCCCGGTGGACCGCTGCGCCGGGCGCTTCGGGTCCGCCCGCAACGACGTCCCCGAACCGTACCCACATCGGTTTCACCAGAATTCGGGAACGGCCGGCAACCCAGCTTGGGGCCGACAGGCGAGCGTCCCTGGACCGTCGCGACGCGGCGGCGTGCCCCGGGAGATCGGCGTCGAGTTGCTCCGGAATCGGCGATGACCCCAGAAAATGCCCGTTTGCACTGACTGTATGCCAGCGGCCGGTCAGGGCATGATCGCGTCTTCGTCGTTCGTTCAATTGTCGATTATATCGAAGTATCGAAGACCATATTTCGACTTTCCTGATGGTGCCGATCAGTCCATCGTGGGCCCCTCGCGAAACAGGAGGAGCAGACTTGCAGATCCAGAGCGTGCGACCGCGGTTTCGGCCGCGTGGCCTCAGCGCAGCGCCGCCGGCGCCCGGGTGGCGTTGATGTCGGCGCGATCACCGACGAGGCCGACGTGAGCGTGCCCGCGTACCGCACGATTGCGGCACACCTGCGGTCGTACCGCGGCCCGGCGGGCCCCGCCGCCCGCCCGCCCGGGTGTTGACGTCCCGGACGATGGCTGCGACCAACGACAAGCATGCCAATCGCGTGGGCCTGATCGAGCGCACCCTCTACACCGCGCTGCCGGCACTGGCGCTGGGTCTGGTGGTGTGGAAGCTGGCCCTGCTCGAACTGCCGCTGGTCGCCGCCTGGTCCTGGGTGCCAGCGCTGGGTATCGATCTGCTGTTCCGCATCGACGGCCTGTCGGCGCTGATGCTGTTGATGATCACCGGCGTCGGTACGGCGGTGTTCGTGTATGCCGGTGGCTACCTGGCCGGGCACCCGGGGCAGCGTCGCCTCTACGTGCTGCTGACACTGTTCATGGTCGCGATGATCGGCAGCGTTACCGCCGACAACCTGATCGTGTTGTTCCTGTTCTGGGAGGCCACCAGCGTGCTGTCGTTCCTGCTGGTCGGGTTCGACCACGAACGCAGCGAGAGCCGCAAGTCGGCGCAGCAGGCACTGATGGTCACCGGGACCGGCGGTCTCGCGCTGCTGGCCGGTTTCATCCTCCTCGGCCAGGCGGCTGGCACCTTCGTCATCAGCGAGATCGTCGACGTGCTGCCGACCCTGGCGCGCGGGCCCGAGCTCACCGCGGCACTGCTGCTGATCCTGGTCGGGGCGTTCACGAAGAGCGCCCAGTTCCCGTTCCACTTCTGGTTGCCCAACGCGATGGCGGCGCCGACGCCGGTGTCGGCGTACCTGCACTCGGCGACGATGGTCAAGCTTGGCGTCTACCTGCTGGCGCGCCTCGACCCCGGCTTCGGCGACTGGCCGCTGTGGGAATGGCTGCTCAAGGGCGCCGGCTCGATCACGGCCGCCTGGGGCATGGTGCTGGCACTGCGCGAGCGCGACCTCAAGCGCATCCTCGCGTGGTCGACGGTGGCAACGCTCGGCACGCTGGTCACCCTCGTCGGGCTGCGCGGCGATGGCGCGACGATCGCCGTCGGCGCGCTGCTGCTGGCGCACGCGCTGTACAAGGCGCCGCTGTTCTTCGTCGCTGGCAACATCGACCACGGCACCGGCACACGGGTCATCGACCGCCTCGGCAACCTGCGACACGCGATGCCGTGGACCGCGGCCGCCGCGCTGCTGGCCGGCGCGTCGATGGCAGGCATGCCGCTGTCGTTCGGCTACATCGTCAAGGACGTGATCATGGAGGCCAAGGGCGCCGGCGACGTGTTCGCGTTCGCCAAGGCCGCCAACACCGTGTTCGGCGCGGTCGCCGTGGCGGTCGCCGGGGTCGCGGCGGTACGCGTGTTCTGGCTGCACCCGGGTGTCAACGAGAGCTGTGACGCGCACGAGGGCGGAGCGGCGCTGATCGTACCGCCGTTGGCGCTGGCCGTGACCGGCATCACGCTGGGCATCTTCCCGTTCTTCGCGCAGGACCTGATCGCCGGCGCGACCGGCGCGATGACGCCGGACGCCAGCGCGGTCGCGTTCAGTCTGGCGCTCGACTTCGGTCCGGCCCTGGTTTCGCTGTTGGTGACCCTGGCGATCGGCGCGCTGATCTACGTGCTGTGGGATCCGCTGCATGTGCGCTTCGAGAACGCCGCGCGCCGCGTCGGCCGGATCGGCATGGCGGCCCAGTTCGAGCGCCTGCTGCACTGGATACCGCGCACTGCCGCGGCGTCGACGCGCATGCTGCAGACCGGCAGCCTGCCGGCCTACATGGCGCTGGCCGCCGGGGCCGTTGTGGTCGGGATGGTCGGCGCGTTCGCGGTCGGCTGGACAGAGCTGGCTTGGCCGTCCGCGACGGGCTGGCCCGGCGCCGGCGTGCTCGGCGCCGCGGCGCTGATCGTGTTCGGCGCCGGCGCGGCCGTCGTGCAACGCGATCGGCTGGTGCTGCTGCTCGCGGCCGGTCTGGTCGGTTACGGCAGCGGCCTGCTGTTCCTGTTCACCGGCGCGCCGGACGTCGCCTACACCCAGTTCACGGTCGAGACGGTGTTCGTTATCGTGGTCGCGTCGGTGCTGCTGGCGCTGAAGCGGCAGGGCCGCGCGGTGGGGCTCGCCGAGCCGCTGTGGCGGCCGGGGGCGTTCGCGATCGCGGCCGGTTTCGGCGCCGTGATCACGGCGCTGCTGCTGGTGGCCACGGCCGGCGAGTTCGACGCCGCGTTGACCCGGTTCTTCGCCGAGCGCAGCGTGCCCGAGGCCTACGGGCGCAACGTCGTCAACGTGATCCTGGTCGACTTTCGTGCGCTCGATACGCTCGGCGAGATCACGGTCGTGCTGTTGTCGCTGCTCGCGGCCCTGCCTGTCGTGCAGGCGCTGCGCAAACGTACCGGCGGCGCGGGGGGCGCGGCATGAGATCGCGCAGCATCATCCTCGAGGTCGCTGCGTCGCCGCTGTACGTGCTGATCCTCGCCGCGTCCGTCTGGGTGTTGCTGCGCGGCCACAACGAGCCGGGCGGCGGCTTCATCGGCGGCCTGATCGCGGTCAGCGCGAGCATCCTGTGGGCGATCGCGCACGGCAGCGATGCCGCCGCGCGGCGCCTGCCACTGCGCGACCCGCTGACGCTGGC
>JASJCU010000046.1 GCA_030065815.1 Gammaproteobacteria bacterium
CACTGCCGGTCGCGTTCGTGCCGCTGGTCGATCACACGCCGACCGCCGAACCCGACGGTGGCTGACATGGCCGGCGTCGAGGCGACGCGACCGCGCCGCGCTCCTTCTGCCGGCCCGCGCAACCCGGACGTAGGGCTGCGTCGCACGTTGTCGCTGCCGATGATCACGTTCTACGGGCTCGGCAACATCCTCGGCGCCGGCATCTACGTGCTGATCGGCAAGGTCGTCGGGTACGCCGGCGTGCTCGCGCCGCTGGCGTTCGTGCTGGCGTCGCTGCTGGCCGGACTGACCGCGTTCACCTACGCCGAGCTGTCGGCGCGCTACCCGCTGAGCGCCGGCGAGGCGGTATACGTCGAACAGGGTCTGGGGCGGCGTTGGCTGGCGGCGACGGTCGGTCTGCTGATCGTGTTCGCCGGCATCGTGTCGTCGGCGACTATCCTGCGCGGCTTCGTCGGCTATCTGCAGGTATTCGTCGCGGTTGATGAATCCGCCGCGCTGGTCGTGCTGGCGACACTGCTCGGCGCGCTCGCGGCCTGGGGAATCAGCCAGTCGGTCGCTGTCGCGGCGGCGTTCGCGCTGCTCGGGATCGCCGGCCTGGCGATGATCGTCACGGTCGGCGTGCCGGCCCTGCCGTCGCCGGGCGAGTTGCTGCCGGCCACGGCTCGGCTCGCCGAGCCAGGCGCCGCGTCGGGCGTCATGCTCGCTGCCTTCCTGGCGTTCTTTGCGTTCATCGGCTTCGAGGACATGGTCAATGTCGCCGAGGAGGTCAGGGATCCGCAGCGCAACCTGCCGCGCGCGATCCTGCTGTCGCTGTTGGTCGCGACGCTGCTGTACCTGATGGTGGCGCTGATTGCCGTCAACAGCGTGGCGCGTGACGTCCTGGCGGCGTCCGATGCACCGCTGGCGTTGATCTACCAGACGTTGAGCGGGCGCGACCCGATCGCGATCACCATCATCGGCATGCTCGCCGTCGTCAACGGTGCACTGATCCAGATCATCATGGCGTCGCGCATGATGTTCGGCATGGCGCGCCGCCGCTGGCTGCCCGAGGTGCTCGGCAGGGTCCACCCGCGCACCCGCACGCCCCTGCCGGCCACGCTGATCATCGCTGCCGGCGTGCTGCTGCTCGCGCTGTGGGGGACGACCGAGGCGCTCGCCAAGGCCACCAGCTATGCACTGCTGTTGGTGTTCGCGCTGTCAAACCTCGCGTTGTGGCGGCTGAAGCGGCGCGCGGCGCAGCCGCACGGGATCATCGATGTGCCACGCTGGGTGCCGGCGCTGGGTTGCGTCGCGTCGCTGGCGTTCGTCGGATTCCAGGCGATCGGCGAATTCATCGCCTGACGGCGTCGTGAAATCAGCCGCCGTTGCCGGCGCTGCCGACATACTGCTGCCGCGCCGCTGTCCACTCGAACAGGCGCAGCTGTACACGGCCGTTGCAGCTGTCCGACGGATACAGGCCGTTCTCGTCGGGACTGCCGGCCGACATGCCGGTCAGGCGCGCGATCACCTGGTCGGCGTGGTCCACCGGGTAGACTGCGAACCTGCCCTGCGACGCGGCGTCTCGTAGGTCCTCGCGCAGCATCAGATCGTCGGTGTTGGCCGCCGGTATGATCACGCCCTGGCGGCCGGTCAGGCCGCGGGCCGCGCAGATGTCGTAGAAGCCCTCGATCTTCTCGTTGACGCCGCCGATGGCCTGGACCTGGCCGTGTTGGTTCACCGAACCGGTCACGGCCAGCGACTGGTCGATCGACAGGTCGCCGATCGCCGACAGCAGCGCACAGAGCTCGCCGAGCGACGCGCTGTCGCCCTCGATGTCGCCGTACGACTGTTCGAACACCAGGCTCGCCGACACCGACAGCGGTTGGTGCCTGGCATAGCGGGCCGCGAGGTACGCCGACAGGATCATGACGCCCTTGCTGTGGATCGCGCCGCCGAGCTTGGCCTCGGTCTCGATGTCGATCACGGTGCCGGCACCCATGCGCGCCGTCGCACTGATACGGGTCGGGCTGCCGAATGCCTGATCGCCGGCGCGGATGAACACCAGGCCGTTGACCTGGCCGAGCTGCCTGCCGTCGGTATCGATCAACACGGTGTCGTCGAGGATCGCCTCGTGCAGGCGCTTGCGCAGTTGATCGCTGCGCCGCATTTGGGCGTCGATTGCGGTCTGCACGTGGCCGGCCTGTACCTGTGGCGACTGGTCGACCTCGGCGAAATGATCGGCCTCCTTCATTAGGTCGGTCAGGCTGCCGAGGTGCAATGACAGCTTCTCGCCATCGCCGGCACGTCGCGCCGACCAGTCGATGATGCGCGCGACGCCGTCACGGCTCACCGGACGCAGCGCCTCGCCCTGCTGCAACGTGGCGACCAGTCGCGCGTACGCCATCTCCTGGCCATCGAGGCGCGGCATGTCCTCGTTGAAATCGGCGACGACCTTGAACAGCGGACCGTACTCGGGGTCGTAGGCCTTCAGCAGGTAGTACAGGCGCCGGTCGCCGATCAGTACGACCTTGAGGTCCAGCGGGATCGGCTCGGGTTCGAGCGACGTCGTGCTCATGACCCCGACCACGCGCTCGACCGATTCGATGCGGATCTCTTCGCCGCCCAGTGCACGCTTCACGGCGTCCCAGGCGAACGGCTGCAGCAGCAGCTTGTCCGCATCGAGGACCAGGAAACCGCCATTGGCCCGGTGCAGCGCTCCGGCCTTGATCAGCGTGAAGTTGGTCGTCAGCGTCCCCATGTGCGCGACGTGCTCGATCCGGCCGACCAGGTTCTGGTAATTGGGATTGGCCTCGAACACGACCGGCGCGCCACCGCCGTCGTCGTTACCGACCAACAGGTTCACCCGATAGCGCAGGAAGCGCGGATCGTCGGCGTCGAGGCCTTCGTCGCTGCCCTGGACGCGGAACAGCGCGGCATTCTCGACCACGTCGGCACCGACCGCGTTCAGATAGTCCAGGACCTCGGGCAACCCGCGGTACTGGTGCTGCAGGTCGAGCATCAGCTGCGACACGGTCAGCTCGGTGACGTCGGCGTCGAGTTCACGGAATCGCTGGCGCATCTCGCGTTGCCACAGCGGTACGTGGCCGAGCACGCTGCGCAGTTCGTCCTTGATCTCGCCCATGGCCTGCTGGAACCCGGCCTTCTCCGCGTCGTCGAGGGCCTCGAACTCGGTCGCGTTGAGTATCTTGCCGTCCTTTTGCGGTGCCAGGCTGTAGCCGGTCGGCGTGTGCAGCAGCGCGATGCCGCGCGCCGCGGCATTCTTGCCCATTTCCTCGGCGGCTTCGTCCTCGCGACGCTTGAACTCGTCGGTGATTTCCTGTGCGCGCCGCCGGTATTCGTCGCTCTGGAACGCCGCGGGCAGGGCGGTCAGCAGATCTTCGACCAGCTGCTGCATGTCGGCACGCAGTCGGGCGCCCTGTCCGGGCGGCAGCTCGATCGCATTCGGGGCGTCGGGGTCGTCGAAGTTGGCGACGTAGCACCAGTCGGACGGTGCCGCATGCGACCTGACACGCGATGACAGCAGCTCGTTGATCAGGCGATGCTTGCCGACGCCCGGCGAGCCCATCACGTACAGGTTGTAGCCGGCATGCTCGATGCCGGTGGCGAACTCGACGGCCTCGAGTACGCGCTCCTGGCCGAGTGCGGTCTCGCGCGGCTGCAGTTCGCCGGTGTCCGAAAACGGCAGCGCCGCACAGTCGCACGTACTGATCAGCCTGTCTGCGGGGAGCGCGGTTAATTCAGGCGGCCGCACCTCCGCTTTGCCGGTGACATCGTCATGCGTCACAGATACTCCGGTAGCTGGGCGCGGATCCGTTCGGGCGACTGGGTCGTCAGGTCTTTCGCGATCTCGTCGCTGATCAGATTACGCAACCCACTGCTCTGGTGCTTGCGCATCATGCCGAGAAAACCGGGCGCGCCGAGTACGTAGAGTTTGCCGAACGCGTGCTTCTGGCGACCCTGTTCGAGGTGTGCGCAGACCTCGCCGGCAAAACGGTTGGCGGTCTCGTCCTTGGCCGAGCGCGCGGTACCGAATCCGTGTGACGCGCCGGCCGCGTTGGCATCGCGACCGCCGCGGTCGCTGACCAGATCGCCTTCGTGCAATCGCGCTTCCGGATTGCTCAGTGTTTCGATCTCATTGAGGGGACCGGCAGGTTTCTCGGCGGTAAAGAAACGGGCGCGGCACGCGTCCGCTACAACGACCCACGTCTTATTCATGCGATCGCTCTCCTGGTGTTGTCACCGTCTGCGACGGTAGGATCGGCGCGCGATGCGCCGGGCACAAGCCGTTACGAGCTTTCATTTCTAGGCTATACAGCCGCGCCGTCCGGACGCGCGCTTTTTTGCGAGTTCTCTTGATGGAACGCAAGTCCGCGTGCCTGCTGCACGGCTGCTGGCTGTCGATACCGTGACGGCCGTTTGAAGGATAGCGAATAGCGAACCAGGGTACAGGCGTCGCGGACAACCTTGGTCACCCGACGGGCCTGTCGCGTGCGCGACCGCTGATGGCGCAAGTTGCCGCCATGCGGCAACAAGCATCTGTGTGAAAAAGATTTAAAAACAGTAAGTTATAATTATTTCTTAATTGTTTTTCGATTCAGAGTCTGGGGGGTTACGGCAGGTTGGCCACGGGCCTCGACAAAGAGCCCGTCGCGCCACAGGTTCACGGTTTGAACCGGGCGCAAACGGGAAGGGGCAGGTGTCCGGTCAACGCCCGTGCCGGCCGCGATGGGGCTGCGTCGTTTCCGAGCGGCCACCGGGCGCGACAACGTCTCGATCCCGCTCCATCGTGCGCCGCTCGTAACCCATGCCGAACCAGGTCCACGTCGAATCCGCATCGTCTGTCGGCTCATTCCACGCCCAACCGTCACGCGGAGAACGGGGTTCCGCCGAGGAACCGTCCGCACCGTCGCCCGCGGTTGCCACGTCGGCGGTCATCAACGCCAGGCCGCATGCCAACATGTGCCGACTGAAACGTCGCTTCAACACGTGGGCTTCCAACAGCACCACGCTAGCTTACCGGCGGCCGCTGCGCGCCGTTCCGCCACCTTGGCTGCCGGCCATTCGTCGGCCCGACGCACTGCTCCTGCCGATGCCTTGACCGGCGGCCGCGCGTCCGCCTGGTTGCCGGCCGCCCAGCATGTCTTGCGTGCGGCGCTGCTCGCGGTACCGGTTGCGCTGCTGTGCAGCGGCGTCACTCTTGCCATTGATGCGCTCCTCGAGCCGGCGGCGATTGCGGAACTGCGTCTGATCTTGTTCCTGCACAAGTTCGCGGGCCTGGTCGCTGACTATACTCTGAGTTGAGGTCGGTTCGGCGATGGCTGTCATGCCGGCAGTCAGCATAGTCGCCGAAACGATGACCGGAAAGTACACCCTGGTGATGCGCTTGTACATGCTGTCTCCTCGGGAGTTACGGTATGTAATTGCATCATCGGCGAGCGGCGTTTCGGACCGATTTCGGCAAGCCGCCGAGTTGTTTCAATGTGTTTCGAAACGGCGAGACACAGACGAGCGCACACATGGAACAGGCGCCAAAGAAAGTGCTGGTCGTAGACGATGACGACAGGCTCAGAGAGCTGGTCGTTCGCTACCTGAACGAGCAGGGATTCGCCGCCGAAGGCGTCGAAGACGGTGCAAGCATGGATGCCCGCCTGAGTGCCGGGCATGTCGATCTCGTTGTGCTCGACGTGATGCTGCCCGGCGAGGATGGCCTTTCGATTGCACGCCGGCTCCGCGGACAGCGCACACTGCCGATCTTGATCCTGTCGGCCCGCGGTGACGAGGTCGACCGCATCGTTGGCCTCGAGGTCGGTGCCGACGACTACCTGACGAAACCCTTCAATCCACGCGAACTGCTTGCCCGTATCCGCGCGATTCTTCGTCGCTCGGAACAACGTGACGGCCGAACAGGCGGGGCGCCGCAGCCGTCGCGCTACGCATTCGGCGACTTCACGCTCGACCTGCAGTCGCGCCGGCTGACATGCAACAATCGCGAGGTGGAACTGACGCACGGCGAACTGGCCCTGCTCGAGGCGTTCGTCGTCAAACCGAACAGGGTGTTGTCGCGCGACGCGCTGATCGGGGAGCTCAAGGGCTACGAGCGGTCGCCATTCGACCGCAGTGTCGATGTGCGGGTCACGAGATTGCGTCGCAAGATCGAGCCGGACCCCGAAAGGCCACAGTTCATCCGGACAGTCTGGGGGGAGGGCTATATGTTCACGCCCCAGGGCGACGGCAGCGCGATGTGACCTCCCGGCTGATGCGCTGGCGACCCAAGACACTGTTCGGCCGCACGGCCTTGGGCCTGGCCGCCGCGTTCCTATTGTTCGGTTCGCTGGCGGCCGTCGTCTTCGAAGTCGCCCTGGCGAGGCCGTACACGCGACAGGCGGCGACGGATTTCGCCACTTTCCTATCGTTCGCGGCCAAGATCTGGGTCGAATTACCCCCGTTTACCCGCGCCGACTACGCACGAGAACTCGAACAACGCCACCAGCTCCGGATTCGACTCGCCGAGCAGCCGCTCGCGACGCCGGTAGCGCCGCATACCTATGTCGACTTTCTGCAACAGGCGTTGACCTCGGCTTACGGAAGGCCCGTAGGGGTCCATCGAGATGCTGACAGCCAAGGCTGGCTGTTCGTGGATCTCCCGGTGGCCGGGCGCGTGCTGCGGCTCGGATTCGACGAGCAGCGGCTGCACAGCCCGGTGATGACGGTACTCTCCATCGTCATCCCGATCGGCGTGGGCATGGCGCTGATCGTTGCGTTGTCGCTGGTACGCCGTATCACCCGGCCGTTGGCCCAGATGACCGAAGCAACGCATCGAATTGGCGAGGGGCTGGCAACGCAGCCGCTTCCGGAAGACGGTCCCGAGGAAATCGCTGCGTTGGCAAGCAAACTCAACCGCATGGAGAGCAAGATTCGCCGGCTGCTCGATAATCGAACGACGCTGATGGCCGGCATGTCGCACGATCTGCGCACGCCGCTGGCGCGCATGCGAATGGCTGTAGAGTTGATCGGTCCTCAACCAGACGAGAGCCTCGTCACGGGATTGACGCAGGACATCGAGGAGATGGAGCAGGTGATTTCGCAGGTGCTGTTGCTGGCGCGTGATATGGGCCATGAAATGCCGGAGGCCGTGGACCCTGTGCTGTTACTCGAAGGCATTGCAAGCGCCTATCGCAAGGCCGGGCATCGCCTGACACTCGCGGTCGCCTCGAGCGCTCCGGCGATGTTGCCACCTACCTCACTACGCCGGGCTGTCGGTAACCTGGTCGACAATGCGCTCAAATTCGCCACCGACGGCACCGTGGAACTCGGTTGCACACCAGAACCGGGCGGTCTGTCGATCACGGTCGCGGATCATGGGCCTGCGATCCCTGATGTCGACCGGGAGCGTATCTTCGAGCCGTTCTTTCGCCGCGACGGATCACGTCATCCGGCGACCGGCGGTAAAGGCCTTGGTCTGGCGGTCGTGTCACAGTTGTGCCGGGCCTATGGTTGGCAGATCTCCGTGGAGCGTGCCGCGGTTGGGCAGGGAAATGTATTCCGATTGTACCTGCCGCATGCAAACCCGCTGGAGGATCGCTCAGGTTAGCGGCTCAAGCGACGCTTTCGCGACCGGATTCCGATCGAGCAACGACCGACACTGCCGGACGCAGCGACCGCCCGACGGTGCGCCGTTATCCGACACCGATTCTGATTGATGGCCTCTCTGCTCAGACCCATCGCGGTCGCCTTGGCTGCGTGCACCGAGCACGACAGCGTCTCGCCGGAATGGTGGACGAACATGCCGATCGACATCCAATACCCGGGGATCGAGGCCGCAGTTGACGGTACCTCCACCGCCACCGTGTTCGACAGCGCAGGTTGCGGCGCGGCGTCGCTGAACCCGTACGCGGCCGACCCCGTCGCAGGCGGCAGACGCCGCCAGTCAAAGAACCGCGGCGGAACTCGCCGAAATACCGAACCGTGTCCGACATGCCGCGGGACCGCATGTCGTCGTTCCCCAATGTCGTTCGCCACGTCGGATCTTGACTCGTCACAAACCAATCGCCAACGCTCCGTGACATAGTAAAGCATGGAGTGGCGGCTGGACGGAGTCATGGCATGCGCGTGATCTGGATGTCCCTGTTCGCAGCCTGTGCATTGGCCATGCGTGCGGTCGCCGCCCCGGATCCGACGGCGTCCGGCACGGTACCGGGCGCGGCGGAACCGTCCGTCGACGAGCGCCTCCCGGGGCCGATCAGCGCCATGGCCGCCAATACGCGACGACCGCTGCCGGAACTCGAAGTCCGACCGGACGTGACGGTTGCGGCGCACTACGACAGCAACGTCTTCGCAACGGTCGACCGCGAGGCTTCCGATCGCTTGCTGACCGTGACGCCTGAGGTCGAGTTGAGGAGGCGCCACCCGGCCGTGACGATGACCATCAAGGCCGGTGCCCGCCAGACTATCCACGACCGATTCGCCGCCGAGAACACGCTCGATTACTGGGGTGCGGCCGAGACTCGAATCGACGTCGGAGAAGGCGCTGCAATGTTCGCGGGTTTGGATCTGCGGAAGGAGCACGAAGGTCGCTCGGCACGCGACGCGCGAGCCGGTGGTATCGAGCCGACTGGTTACAAGACACTTTCTGGAGACCTTGGCGCGAAGCTCGACCACGCCAAGAATACGCTTCGAATCGGGCTGACCCTGGAACGGCTGGAGTTCGACAACGTGCCGACTGCAACGGGCCTGCTGGTCAATGACGATCGCGATCGGCGGGTCGTTGTTGCCGGTCTGCGATTCGAACGTCGGCTGAGTGACGAATTCGAGCTGTTCGGGCAAGCAGCGTATGACCGACGCATGTACCGCCGCCGCAGCGACCAGCTCGGCTTTCAACGGGATTCTTCGGGCTACCGTGTCGCGGTGGGTGGGAAGTACGTGGCCGACGGAGCGGGGGATTTCGAGGCCTTCGTCGGCATACTGTCGCAGGCGTATGACGATCATCGATTTCGTACCGTTGCGAGACCGGACTTTGGCGCCCGGCTGACTCTTGACATTGGCCAACGCGCCCGACTGGCGGCGAAAATGACGCGCGCACTGAAGGAAACGACCGATGCCGGCACCCCGGGCTACCTGCATTCGACCGTTGATGCCGAGTTGAAGCGCCGACACTCGGCGTTTCTGAGGTCTTATCTGGGTATTACCATCGCCCGCGCCGACTACCTGCAAACGGGAAGGCGCGATGACTCGATCTCTCTTGGTGCCGGACTCCGCTACCGCATTGCCGATAACACGACACTTTCTTTCGGGATTCGCGCGACCGACTACGACTCGACACCTTCGCGGGTTGCTCCCGTCGAAAACGACTTCACCCGGCAAGCCGCCTACATCAGCTTGACGCATCGATTGAAAGGCCAGCACGCGGATTGACGGGCATGCGAGCTACGGGTCGTTCGCATTCCATCACTGTTCCCAGCCGAATGCGCATTTTCGGCAGTTTTGCCGCAGTCTACTCGGCGCACCTGCAGGGCCACCGGGCTATGCGCGACCTGTCACGACCGCCGCACAGCCTTGGTTGCTGAAGACGGCAAGATCTTGCCAACGGCACCGGCAGTGGCAGTGGCATCGACATCCATCGCGCGGCGGTCGAACCCGTGCTGACGCATGCAGGCCGTCAACGCGTGGTTGTTTCGCGTCAGTCCTTGATATGACAGAGCTTGCATTTCGTCGGCCCAGCCGGTTTTTGCAGTTCCTCGAGGGTGTATTTGTGACATCCCTTGCACTTGGTGTGATACGCCTTGGAGTTCTTTGGCGCGACGACAGAGAAACCGCTAACTTTGCTTGCTTTCTTCTTGTGACAGTCCGAGCATCGCTTGATTGGTTCGCCGCGTTCATGGGTATGGTGACAGCTAACGCACTCGATCGACCGTACAGTCGCATGCAGGCCGTGATTGAAAGTCACAACACCCTTCTTGTTCTTGAAGGTGATGACCATCTTGTCTTCCGGAATCATGTCTGTCGCGGGAACGGTCGGCGCAACGACGAGTAGTCCCAACGCCACCGCGGCGATCATGAGTTCACGCATACGCATGGCTGTTCTCCTTTCGTATTCGGACTGCAACGGGGTCTCGGTTAACCTTCCCCGAAGGTCCTTTCATTGGCCACTCAAAACCGGTGCTGTACCGCAACAAAGAACGCGTAGGCATCGTGGTCCTCACTCTCGTTCCCCAGGGTCAGCAACTGATTCAGCGGATGAGGCGGCACGTCGTCGAAGGCCCAATCCTCAGCATCGAGATTCTCGTAAACGGCTGCCAATCGAACTGTCGTGTTTTTGCTGATGCGGTAGCCGGCATTCACCTCGAAGGCGTGGAGTTCGTTCTGCAGTGTCGGGAAACGTGATCTCGCCCCGACGGCGTCGAGGTCGCGATGGCGGATATCGCTTTCGCCTAGTGAGTACCGGTAGTTAACGCCGAATGTCCAGTCACCGAGGTCGTCGAGTTGAAATCCCACGCCCATGGTTTTGACAGTATCGTCGAATATGATTTCGTAGAGCGGTGTAACACCGGGATCGCTGCCGCGTTGTTGCGACTCGATTGCGTCGTGTGCGTAGAACGCCGTGATGAGCACCCCCGGTGTGGGGCGGTACGCGATGTCAAGGGTGTGCGTCATCGAACGCGCGTCAGTTATCCCGAGACCCGAGTCGCTGAAATCATCCCAGACGAAATCTGTTCCGACACCCAGGCTGAGTTCCGGCCACGGCGTATACGCCACGTCAAATCCAGCTTTCCTGCGATCTCGGTCGGCCAGCGTGTACTTGCGCAGCAGTGGATTCTGGTTCGTGATCTCCGGTACGTACTCATCCGCATCTCTGGCGCTAGCCAAAAGGCTCAGCGTCGTTTCAAGGTCGTCTTGAATCCGCCATCTGAGCCTTGCCTTGCCTTCGTGCTCGGCGCTTTTATCGACGTCGGCGTTGTCTCTCTCGACATTTCGGTAGCTGTAGCCGAGCGTCGTACTCAAGGCCCGGTTGAAGCGGTAACCCGCCTCTATGCTGGCCTTGTGTTTTCGGTAGCTCAAGGGTTCGTTGACGACGGCAACCGCGGGGCTCGGGGTCTTGCCGGAATCCATGACGTCATAGAGATAGGCGGCGCGAGGGGTGCGATTGTCGCGCTCGTCGTAACGATACTGGGCTTTCAGACGCAGGGGACGCCACGGGCGACTGGTCAGGCCGGCTCGCAGCGAGTAGACATAGACTTCGCCGTCCAACGAATCACGTGGCAGCCCGCCGGCCGTGTTGACGCCAAATGGCAGGAATGGTTCGTCCTGCTGCATCACACCGAACGACATCAAGCCGTTGATTCGCGTCGTTTCCGCCAATTGGTGCGCCCCGGACAAGTTGATCTGGAAGAAGCGGTTGTCCGGTTCGAGCGACAGCCGTCCCGATGTCGGTAGAGTCGACATGCCGGTCGGCGTAAAGCCCGGGTTCTGCCAGTTCAGCGAAGCGTAGCGGTTGTCGAAGATCGAGCTATGAAACGCCAGCCTGAGCTGGCTGCGCTCGCCGGTATAATCGAGACTGGCGTCGAACTCGGTGGTCGTCTGATCAACCGGTTCGGGGAGGATGACGGAATAGGATTGGCCGACACTGATCCCGGACCCAGCCCCGGACCCGCCACCGATGCGCTGCAATGCCCCGGCCACCCAATCCGTCCCCTGTTTCTCTTCGCGCCGGAGCGCGACCGAGACCGACCAGTCAGAATCGAGGTGCACCGATACACCTCCCTCGAGCCGTTCGCGTTCGGTCTCCAACGTCAATGCCCGAAGCGACGTCGGCGACGCACCCGGAGCGACGACAAGATTGTTGCTACCCACGCCGGCGAAAGGCGTCTTGGCTGTGTCGAGGATCAGATGTGGTAGCTGACGGTACTCGAGGAAGGTATCGAAACGTCCCTGTTCGCCGTACTCCAACATCAGGCGGCGGGTGTTCAGACCGAGATCACTTCCCCGGAGCCGCAGGTAATCGGGCCGCCCTGGGCGGAACTGGAGATCGACGCCACCGTTGACAACGGTTTTGTCATCGTCGATTCCCGAATAGCGCCCGAAGCTGTAGTCCGCATCATCGGCAGTCACGACGCCCAGTTCGAGTATCCCGGTCAGATCACCTGCGCCCGATTCTCCGGAGTCCGCAGACGCCGGGAACATCGAGGCACAGGTAAGGCTACCGATCAGAAGGGTTGCGGCGACGTGCCGGATTTGAAGATCCTTTGTCCTCATGCCCTATCTCCTCACCTGGCAAGGGCTGCACCTGACGGGTGGTTGCTGCCGTGCACCTTGGAGTGGCAGTTGAGGCAACTGGCTCCGACCAGGAAACGCGTGTGGCCCCCGGCCCAGTCATATTTCTCGTTGATATGACCCGCATGGCTGCCCCCGGTCACCTGGTGGCACTGTTGACACAGCATCGGCGCTCGGCGTACCAGAAGGGCCGGGTAGTTGGAACCGTGTGGATAGTGACAGGCGTTGCAGGCCTCACTCACCGGTTCGTGCTCCCAGAGAAACGGGCCGCGCTTTTCTGCGTGACACCGGTAGCATTGTTGGTTGAGCGTTAGGCGTTTCAGGGAACGAGGCCCGGCCGTACCATGCGGTCCGTGACAATCGGTGCAGGTTATCTGGCCATGGCGGATGGGATGCGCGGAGGCCTTGTACAATTGCGCTCTGACGGCGGTATGACAGGTCACGCAGACTTCCACCTCTCGGGTCTTGCGTAACACGCCGTCCGGTTGATGGATCAGGTGGCAGCTACTGCACACCAGATCGGCGCTGTCGTGCGGGCTGCCCTGCCAGAACATGCGCTCGGTATCCTGATGGCAGTCGAGGCACTGGGCGTTCTGCTGTCGTGGCGCAACCGGCGAATCTGGACCAAACACAATGATCCCATCCATCGATTCGCCTTCCGACATGGCGTGTGACTCACCGCGGCCATGGCAGCTTTCGCAGCCCTCGCGTGCGAATGGCGCCCGGAGGTCGTTCATCTGCGCGTGTTTGGACGGTAGGATCTGCTCGAACTTCTCTTCGTGGCACTCGCTGCAGACGTCAGATCCGACGTAATCGCCACCCGGCATTTCAGGCTCTGCCGGCGTCGCGGAAATCGCCGCCGAACAGAGCAAGGTGAAAGCAAGACCGACGACTGATCTGTTTGAGCAGAGCATCTGTTTCGCCCCGGCAACGCGCGATTTCTGCGAAACTCGCCACATCACCCATCGCTATATTTTGATATTACTTTCGCCCACCGGCGGTCTTATTGATTCGTGTCAGTAGCGCACGACCTGCAACTGAACTTTTCAGAAGACTCGCTGTTCAACCGAGTGCCGCGCGTGGAAACGAGGAAAACCCCATGATAGTCGACACCCATGATGTCGTTATTTATTGCTCTAGGTTAATTTTCGGGATGAGTTTCGTCGTATTTCTGTTCTTCGCGTCGCTGGTTTACGCCGATACGGGCGACGGGCGGACGAGCAGCGCAGCGGTGCCCCTCGCCGCTGATACAGAAAACGGCGAGGCAAAATCGAAGGCGTGTATCGCCTGCCACGGCCCCGAAGGTATCAGCGCTCAAGACAACTATCCGCACCTCCACGGCCAGCGAAAGACCTACCTGCTTCGCCAGATGCGGAATTTCCGCGACGGCGGTGATCGCAAAGATCCAATCATGACGCCGATGCTGAAGAACATGAGCGATCAAGACCTGGTGGACCTGGCCGAGTACTACTCCAGCTTCGGCAAGGTACTCGGTTCGGTGGAATCCGCCGAGAACGGCAATGAAGACCCGATGCCTTCTCCGGCAACGGCGACATCCGCCGCGTCCGCAGTACCGGCTGCCGCCGCGGTTTCGGAGCAGGGTGCGGCCGTCGAGCAGTCGTCGGCTGCGCAGAAGGCGGCAGCCTGCGCGGCGTGTCACGGCATCGATGGACGCGGCACGAGCCCGCAGTTTCCGAACCTTACCGGGCAGAAAGCCGAGTACATCGCCAAGCAGCTGAAGGCGTTCCGCGACGGCAGCCGGCAAGACCCGATGATGGCGCCACTCGCACAGTCCCTGAGTGACGGCGACATCGCCGAACTGGCGGATTACTACGCGGCGATGCAGTAGTCGCGCGACGGCTCCACGGGCCGCTCAGCGCCCGGTCACCCGCATCCACCCTTGCGAACGACGCGCTTCTGCAGTCGGACCTTGGGCTGGAGTGTTCGATCTTCGGTCGCGTGGAGGTCGGGTAGAGCGGCCGGGTGTCGGGCGCCCAACGCCCAACCGCTGTAGGCTCGCAGCGTACCATCCGGTCCCGGCTCCGATTCGCCGGGCGGGCTCGCGAATTCATTCAACCAACGGTTAATGCCGCCAGCGAGGATGTAGGCGTTGGGCTGCATAGCCGTGGCCATAGTACGCTTCCATGCGAGCGTCGCTGCGGTCTCGTCGTTGCTGACGAAAACGATCACGCCATTGTCGGGCAGATCCGAGAGGCTGCCTGTATGCTGCGCAAGCGCGTGCAGTGGCGCGTGCAGCGCACCCCAGAGATGGAAACGATTCCAGTCGGACTCGGTACGTACGTCGATCAGCCGCAGATCGATATAGTTGTTGTGCATCAGCGTCAATAGCTCGGCCGGCTCGATCACGACCGAGCGGTTTTCCAGCATCGGCTCAAGGCGCGGTGCGAGCATGCGCCATTTGCTGTCGGCGTCCGGCTGCCCGAGCCAAGTGATGGCGACGGCGGCGGTCACCAGCAATGCAGCACCCAGAAGATGCCAGGCTCGTTCAGTCATCAGGGGTTCTCCGGCGGCGTACGCGCAACTTTTCGCCGGCCCATAGAATGGCAATTCCCGCGACCACCAGGCCTAGGATAACGTTTCCGACGGGCTGTCCGAGCCAGTCCTGGACGGTCAGACGACCGCGATAGCCCCAGTGCCAGAAATCATTGTACAGGGACACGCTTTCGCCAAAAATGATGATCCCGACGGCGGTTCCAGCGACGAACCACATGGCGTCGAGCTTCAACGTGGATGCGCCGACCAGCGACGTCCCCGGGCAGAAGCCACCGATAACGAAGCCGAAGCCCATGATCAGACCGCCCAAGATCCCCGGCCCGAAGTAGGTCGGGTTGACCCAGACTTGGTCATAATCGAGCCAGCCAATCGCCGTGGACAAGAAGACGAGCACCATGGCGACGAAGATGGCAGTGAACATGACTTTGAGCACAGTGATGTCACGCCAGTAGAATTGCGCCGCCAATCGACGCGCGTCACCGAAACCGGCGGATTCCAATATGAAGCCGAACAGGAACCCGATCAATCCGTAGACCAGCCAGGCGACCTGCGGACTCAAAATCTGTTCGAGATAGAAAGGACCCATCGTCAGCTCCGCGGCGGCAACCACAGTCGTCGCACGAACCAGGCCAGCAGGTAACCGCCAGCGAACACGGCGGCCATGAAGACCCAGCTGCCGGCCGACAGCACCGCGCCGCCGCTCAAGGCCTGTCCAGACGTGCAGCCGCGTGCCATCCTCGCGCCGTAGCCCATCAGGATTCCGCCGGCAAACGCCATCAACCAGCGCGTTCGAGGCGAGATCTGCGGGCCGCGTCGCGTCTCCAGCCGGACCCGACCGCGCAGCAGGCCGGACACGAACCCGCCAATCAGGATGCCGCCGACCTGCCAGACGACCCAGTGGTCCAGTGGGTTGCGCTCACCTCCGGCCATTGCGGCAAGATACGGCGTGGTATCCACATGGCGAGGTATGACCAGGTCCTCGACGGCGACTACGAGCCGGTTGACACCGCCGGACGACCCGAGACCGTGACCGGTCAGCAGGAACGTCGCGAACAGCAGTATCCCAAGCAGCAGCCCGGCGAGGTAGGGATCCCAGTAGCGTCGGCGCCGATGTTTGAGGCTTGTCATGCGCATCCTGATCACCGAGTACTCGGGTCATGCTCGGACAGGCGCAGCGGACGGTGAATCTGCAGCTGTCCGTCCGGCGTCACGTGCATCTGTTGCTCGACCCCCGCGGGCAGTCCCAGAAACCGGCTTGGCCTGACATCGCCGGGGACATAGTCGGCGAGCGGGAAGGCTGCCTGTCCGGCGGTTTCGTGACAGCTGTCGCAGTGTCGCGTTGCGTCGTGAAGGTTGACGCTGTGGTGCAGCTCGAATCCGCGCAGCTCGGCCTCGACCACGGGGTCGGCGACACCGCGCGCGCGCAGCTGAGCGACAATCAGCGTCAGCTTTTCTGGCGTGTCGAGCCGCAGCTCACGCCGTCCGAGGCCGCCGTCGTGGTTGCTGTCGAACAGCTCGAGGACCGCTTCATGATAGCCGTCTGGCGACATCCAGGCGCCTCGCACCTGCGCCTCGGCGACCTCGCGACCGTTGGCGGCGTCGATCCAGTACCAGCGCGCCTGGACGTTGAAGGGGGTCCATCGCGGCTCGCCGGCTGCAGTGAATTGCTCCAGCAGCAACGGCGAGTAACCGTCGATGTAGGCCGTGCGCAGGTCCGGGGTGCGGTCGAAAGAACCGCCGCGGTAAGCGATCAACGGGGAGCCGTCGGTGTCGACGACCGTGGCATCCACATGGCGACGCGCGGGCAGGCGAATCGTCGGTACATGGCATGCCTCGCAGGTCACGCGTTGCAGGTGGCGCTGCATTTCCGGCAGCCACTCGTGCCCGGTCTCGGCGCGATGGCAACTCGTACATTCGCGACGCTGGCCCGGCTGATGCTCGGGCAAACCAACTTCGCCCGATACCATCCGGTCCGGGCGTGATTTCGCGTAGTGGCATTCACGGCACTCGATGAGGCGCTGGGCGTGGATGTCCCAGGCCTGTCCCAGCGAGTCCTTGTCACGCAAGTTCAACGCGGACAGTCGCATCGGCTGGGCCGAGAACAGCTGCCCGGTGGTCTCTGTGCTCCAGTTGGCCTCACTGCCCAGATCGAGCGTCAATGGCTGGCGATCGATCGCGACAGCGCCGTGACAGGCACCACAGTGCCGCGGACGCGGAAACGCCATCCGAATCACGGCGAGTTCGTCTTCGTCGAGCCTGCCCGGTTCCCACCGATATTGCGCGGCCGTGCGACTGATCAGACCGGTCCTTGTCAGCGTCGCGGCAACGGCCCAGGCTCGATCGCCCGAGCGCTTCGCATCGCGCCAGGCCCCAACATCGGGATCGTCGAGATGACACAGGAAGCAGTTCATCTGTTCGGCGCTGTCGCTGGCACGAATACGCGGTCCTTCGACCAGCAAGGCCCGACGTGCGCCGGGCAGCGACGCCTCTACGACGCGTTCGTGATAGGCATGCGTCGTCATGAACGCCTCGTCTTCGATCTCGTGGCATTGGCTGCAGGTCATCGCCGTTGACAAGGGTTCCCCGGACTCGTGCACCAGCTCACCGTCGCGGTCGAGCAGGGGGATCGGCTCATGATCGATGGCAGGGCGGAGCAGCGGGTCGGCGGCGTATCCCAGGGCCTCCCAATCGAAGGCCGACGATTCGCCGTGACAGTCCGGGCAACGCAACGCTCGTTGCTTGTCGACGACCATGTGGTTCTGCGGTATGTACATCTCGGTTGCCGCAAAGTCGTACCTGCCGCTGAAAGCAAGGCCTGTCACTTCCGAGCCGATACGCAGGGCTTCGTCCCAATCGAAACGTGTCCAGAAGCCTTTGTCGCCATAGACGTGCGGCAGGATGAAATGCCGGTGCTCGACGTCATAGACCTGCCGCCCACGGTGGATCTTGAACGGGTGGATCTTGGCCGCAGGGTCGTCCTTGCTGCCAAGCGGCGCCGCGATCTGTGTGACCGAAGCCGGATCGATCTTGTCGCCGAGCAGGTAGCGCTTGCCGGTCCCGTTGTACCAGGCGTATTCAGGCCGCGCACCTTTGACCCAGGTAAACCTCCCCTTGATCTTCAGATAGAGGTGTTCATCGGTGATCGGCAGATCCCGACCGGCCTCGGACCAGTCCCAGCTGAGTTTGGTGCCCTCTTTGACCGCCATGAACGGAATATGGCAAGTCTGGCAGGCAATGCGCTCCAGATGACTGTCGATACGCCGGTTGCCGTGCAGGTCGGCGCCTTTGTGACACGCGGTACAGTGCAGGCGGTTGCTGTCGTCGACGCTCACTGTGAGCAAGCGGCCCGGGGGCAGGTGATCCTCGGCCTGGTGACAGTCGATGCAATGGAAGCCGAGCCTACCCATATGGACGTCGATCTCGGGGTTCGGGAACAGCAGGCTCTCGTCGAGATCACCGTGCTTGACTGCGTTGCCCCCGCCGGCCATGAAATGGCAGGCACCGCAGTTGCTGCGCGTCGGCAGACCGACGCTGCGTGCCGCAGCGAGCAGGTCGACATCGGCGGCCGGCCATCCGGCATCGCCGGCGTCCTTGTGGTAGGTGCCGGTCTGCTCATGGCAGACGAGGCAGTCGACGAGGGTTTCATCGCTGAGATCGAAGCTGTCGTCTTCCCAACCGAACCCGATGTGGCAACTGGTGCAACCGGGCCAGTTGGAGCGGATGCCGATGCAGAAGTTGTTGATCAGGTTGCGTTTGCCGATGCGCGTCGGCTGATCGTGTCCGGGCACAGCGACCTCGTCGCCAACCAGATTCCAGTGCGCCGTCTTCATGATGTCGCTCGCCGACTGCGGATGGCATTCGAGGCAGGCGCGGGTAACCGAGGGACCATCGGGAAACGGTTTGTCGAAAAACGTACTGTGGTCTGTGAGTGGCGCCCTGTCCGGCAGGAACTGCCACGCATCTTGCGGAAATGCCGGTGCGCTGCCGGTCGCCAGTACCGTCAGCAACACCGCGTGACTCAGTTGCGTCTTCATGTTTTCAGCGGACTTCCCAAGTCCGTCCCGCGCAGCGATTCAACGGATGGGCGGTCTCGCCGCGTCAACTGTCATTTCGCTATCGCAATAAGTGCTCACCACTTTCCTCCGCGAGATTCCGCTGCTCAACCGGCGCTGCCGGTATCCAGTCGAAACGCGATATCGCCGGTCCCACGTTTCTCGACCCATGTCCGTGCAGTCAGGCCCTGGAGATTCGCCGGACTCGGAATGGGTAGTCGTCCAGGGCCGGCACCGTGAGCGAGGTACATGTCGACAGCCGCAGCGCGGCCGACTGCGGCGGCGATGATCGACGGCGTAGCGCTGCCGGCGATGTCAAAAGCCGAAGGTTGGGTGAACTCGAAACCTGCCGTGACCCACCACTCGCCGGCCGCATTCAGGCTCAGGGCCAGGTCTCGCTCACCGACGAAGCCGCCGGGCCGGGTCAGCCGCGGACCGGGCAGCCCAGCGTGGTTGTTACACGGGCGAGCCATCTGCGCGAGCGGACCGGGTTGCAGCCTGCCGCTGTCGACCAATCGCCCCGCGGCAGCGTCGATGCGCGATCCCTGTTCTGCTGACCGGGTATCGGTACTGTCCATGGCTGTCACGACCGCATTCTCGGCGTCGATCTCCTCGAATCAACAATTTGCAGTCTCTCGACAAAAATTCTGGCACAAGCGTGCCTGCACCAACTTGACGGGTAACAATCAAATATCAGGCCGGGACCGGGACTCCCATGCAACCGACAACCGGCGCCAGCAGACCAGCAGCGCACATGGCCCGACAGCGCTCTGATCTGCTCTGATCTGGGACGCAGGACCGCTGAACCGGCGGGAACATTGATCTATGTTATGAGTGCTGGGAGACTTCCCACGAGCGCCGGCCGCGGCCTACGCAACAACGCCATGCCGCACGCGATACGTCGCCGCCGGCGACCAAGAACGGTGCGGTCTCGGGCCCGTCGGGCCGGGCCCATTGAATGCGAATCAATGGCGTGCCGAGCGTTGCTTCTGCCGAGGTCTGTCGGTTTCCGCGACGTCGACTGTCGCGTGCCGGTGTTTCTCGCGCAGATTGATGACCCGGCCGGCCGCGGCAATGGTCTCGGGGCGGTGGGCGACGATGATCCGCGTCAACGGCAGCTGCATGACGGCATCGCTGACCAGACGCTCGGCACCGACATCGAGGTGGCTGGTCGCCTCGTCGAGGACCAGGATCTTCGGGCGCTTGTACAGCGCGCGCGCCAACAGCACGCGCTGCTTCTGCCCGCCGGACAGCACCGACCCCATATCGCCGACCATCGTGTGGTACTGCAACGGCATCGCGACGATGTCGTCGTGGACCGCCGCCATCATCGCGCATGCCTGCATCCACTCCCAGTCCGGCGAAGGGTCGAAGAACGCGATGTTGTCGGAGATCGAACCGGCGAACAGCTGATTGTCCTGCATGACGGTGCCGATGGTGCGGCGGTAGCCGTCCGTGTCGAGCTGCGCGAGCGGCATGCCGTCGATGCGGATCTCGCCGCTGTCCGGTGTCAGCAGGCCGAGCATCAGCTTGACCAGCGTGGTCTTGCCGCACCCCGACGGTCCGACCAGCGCCACCGACTCGCCGGCCTCGATCTGCAGATCGAGTTTGTCGAGCACGTAGGGCTCGTTGTCCGAGTAGCGGAACGACAGCCCGTGGACCGATAGCGACAGGGACCTGTCGTCGTCGACGGCCTGGCCGGCGCCAAGATCGCGTTCGGCCTCGCTCAACGCAATGTCGGCGACCCGCTCGGTATGTAGGCCGAGCATCTTCAGCTCGATGCCTTTCTCGACCAGCGCCGTGGCGCGCGAGACGAACTGCTGCTTGTAGGCGATGAACGCAAACAGCATGCCGATGGAAAATGCGCCGTCCAGTATCATCGTCGCTGCGATCCAGACGACCGCAATGTTCTCGACCGCAAAGATGACGCCGTTGGCGGCCTGGTAGGCGATGCCGAGCCGCTGTACGCGGATGCCGGCGTTGAACTGTTCGGCCAGCAGGTCTTCGTACTGTGCCCGCCGCAGCACCTGGCGGCCGAACAGCTTGATGCTCTGCATACCGCGCACGGTCTCGAGGAAGTGCGACTGCTGCTTGGCCCGTTTGGTGATTTCTTCCTCCTGGGCCTGTCGCAGTGGATGGTACAGCCCGATCCGCAACAGGCCGTAGGCGAGGGCCGCGGCGACCACGATCAGTGTCAGCTGCGTCGAATAGACCAGCATCATCGCCAGTGTCGTCAACACCATCAGGCCGTCGATCACGGCCTCGAGGAAGCTGCCGGTCAGCGTCTGCTGCACGCTCCCCATCGAGTCGAAGCGCGACACGATATCGCCGAGATGCCGGCGTTCGAAGAACACCAGAGGCAGCCGGATCAGGTGGCGAAACAGATTGCTCAACAGCTGCAGGTTCAGCTGGTTGCTGAGCACCATGACGACCCAGGCGCGCAGCGCCGTCACCGCGACGCGTATCAGACCGAGCAACGCGAAGCCGATCGCCAGCAGCGCGAGCAGGTCGCGATCTTTCGATACCACGGCACTGTCGACGACCAGCTGCATGAACAGCGGTGCCGCAAGCGTGAACACTTCGAGACTCAGCGCCAGCATCACGACGGTCGTGACCGCGCGGCGCAGCCCCTGCACACGGCCGAGCAGCTCACGGATGCTGATGCGGCGACGCGCCTCTGCCGCGGTGAAGCCGGTGTCGGGGCTGAGTTCGAGGGCTACACCGGTGAAATGCTCGGAAACCCTATCCAGCGGCAAGCGGCGCCTGCCGCTGCTCGGATCCTGGACCTCGACATGATTGCCGCGGACCCGTGTGACGACAACGTAGTGGTTGAAGTCCCAATGCAGGATTGCCGGCAGCTGCAGTCTCGACAGCTCGTGCAGCGGCACCTTGACCGCGCGCGCGCCGAGCTTCAGCTGAGCGGCTACGTTCATCAGATCGGCAAGCCTGGCGCCGCGGCCGACGCCGAGATTGCGTCGACGGATGCCGGCCGGGTCGATCCGGTAACCGTGATACCCGGCCACCATCGCGAGGCAGGCGAGGCCGCATTCGCTGGATTCGTTCTGCAGGATCAGCGGCGTCTTGCGCCGACCGACGAAATCGAGCAGCGTGATAATCGACATGCTCAGCTCTTCTGAACGAGACTGAGCAGCGGGTCGAAGATCCACGCGATCACGCTGCGGCGATCGAGCATGACGTCGCCGTCGAGCGCCATGCCCGCCTGCAGCGCGAACGATTTGCCGTAGGCGCGCACGGCCTGGTCTCGCAGGCGGACCGTGACCAGGTACGCGGGTTCCTGCAGCGGCAGCGGCAGATCGGTGTCACCGGGCAGCAGCAGTGTCCGGGCGATCGAGCCGACGACCCCCTCGTAATGGCCGAAGCGCTGGTACGGGAATGCGGCGTAACGCAGGGCGACGGACTGGTTCTCGGCGATGAAGCCGATCGCGTGGCTGGGTACCAGCAGCTTGGCTTCGAGATGGCTGCCGGCCGGCAGGATGGTCAGCAGCGGTGCGTCCGGGCGGGCGTGCTGACCGGCTTCGAACAGCACCGTCGTGACGACGCCATCGGCCGGCGCCGCGATGACGACATCGCTGTTCGACTGCTGCGATGTCAGTTCCTGACGGACCTCGGCGAGCTTGCGCTGCAGCGCCGCGCGCGACGCCTCGCCCTCGAGGGTGGCGCTGCCGCGTTCGCTGCGCAGCCGTTGCCAGCGTCCCTGCAACGCGATGCGGTCGCGGAGCAGCTCCTGCAGGCGTCCGCGCAGCTCCAGCACGTTGTCGCGGTGGCCCTGCACCTGGTTCGCGGCGATGAAGCCGTCGGCCTCGAGTTCGCTGAATCGCGCGGTCTCGCGCTCGGCCGACTCGAGACGCTGCCGGTTGGTCCGGATCGCCGCGTCGAGCTGCTGCTGCTCGGCCTCCAGATTGTCCAGATCGTCGTCGAGGCGCCGTGTGCGCAGCGCGTCGATCGCCTCGCGCGAGCGTAGCTCGCCGACCAGGCTGGCCTCGCGTTCCCGCAGCAGCTCGATCGTCATGTCATTGGCCGCGCGCACGCTGAGGCTAGCGCGCTCGGTCGATACGACAGCGAGCACGTCGCCCTTGCGGACCGCCTGGCCTTCGTCGACGCGGCGCTCCAGCAGCGTGCCGGCGACCTGGGGAAAGACCTTGACGAGCCCCTTGTTCGGCGCAAGAAAGCCCTGGACATGCGCCTTGCGGCTGAACTCGCCGATGCAGGCATAGGCGATCAGCGCGCCGGCCACGACTGTCGCCAACGCGCCGAACCAGGTATTGCTCGGCGCGCACGCCAGCAGCAGACTGCCCTTGACCGGGTCATGCTGATGCGCGATCGCTTGCTGGCGAAACAGGTCGTCGTGCATGGCAGGGCCGGGAGTCAGGCGACCGGGGTGGCCGGGCGGTAGTTGACGCTCACCGGGATCGACGCGACCGGCACGCAGCGCTCCTCGGCAGCGGCATGGTTGGCGATGCGCTCATACCAGTTGAAGAACTCGCCGGCCTCGCCGACCGGCAGGCTGTCGAACAGGCTGCGGCACAGGCCGTGAAGGCGCGCGCCGGTATCGCGACGCCAGCGAGCGGCCATGTCGCCTACCGAATGCGCATGCAGGTTGCCCAGCGAGTAGGTCCGCGGAAAGCCGTACTGCAGCGGAAGCACCTCACCGTCGGGCTCGATGACCAGCGGCGACAGCACATCGCCGAGCCGACGCTGCCCCGCGGCATCGTGCTCACCGAGAAAGAAGCTGTCGGGCTGGTGCTCCAGCGCGGAGGTATGCACCAGGTCGACCTGCACGGCCATCGTGCCGGCGAGTTGCGCCTTCAGCTGCTCGGCGAGGTACCAGGCGTGCGCCCCTTCGATCGCGTCCGGCACCTTGCCGGGCAGCTGCGACACGGCGTTGCCAACGTGCTCGAGTGGATGGATCTGCAGCAGCCGTGCGCCGACATTGACGGCGAACTCGGCCACCCAGGGCAGTTCGTCGAGGTTGTGCTGGGTCAGCGTGAACAGGAAGCCGAACGGGATGCCGCGCGCGCGCAGGCCGGGCAGTTTCATCGCCATCGCCTCGAATGCCCGCGGCGAGTTGCGGATTCGGTTGTGCGAAGCCGGTTTTCCGTCCAGCGATATGACCAGGAGGTCGACATGGTCGCGAATCGCGTCGAGGCGTCGCGGCGTCAGCAGCATGCCGTTCGACACGACAGCGGTATGGATGCCGGCCTGCTTGGTATGCGAAAGCAGTTCGGCGAGCGGTGCATAGACCAGCGGTTCGCCACCAGAAAAACTGGCCCAGTTGTAGCCCTCGGTAGCGAGCCCGTCGATCGCGGATTTCAGCAGGTCCGCCTCTATGGCTTCGGTTTCGCGAGGCGACGACGACGAATAGCAATGCAGGCAGCGCAGATTGCATCGTCGTGTCGGGTGGATCTGTACAACGTTGGTGTTTCCAGTGGGTCCCATGGCGAGGTCCTCCGCGCCGCGTCAGGCGATGGATCGGGAGTACGGCCGCCCCGTTCAGGGCGGCCGCGTCGTTAGCGCCGGTCGGGTCGACTCATGCCGCCGTTCCGACAGCAGCGGCTCAGTACGGCTGGCCGACTTCGGCGATTTCCTTGACCTTGTCGAGGCCGCCGTGATTGAAGATCTCGGGCCACGGGATGCCGCGCGGGAACACCTTCCAGTAGCTCTGCGAGACGCTGAAGATCGGCGACGACAGCAGCGCGCCGCCGGCGACCCGGTCGAGTTCTTCCTGGGAAAGCGTGCTCATTTCAGAGCACGTAGCCATCAGTTTTTCCGATCCACGTTGTTCCGTGTTCATGGGATTCTCCTCAAAGAGTGGTTGTAAATTTTCGTTGAGGGTTCGTGATAGGCGGCGAAGTCAGCCACGTCACCGGATCACGACCCTCGTAGACAAGACTACGAGGCCGGTTCCTCGGCGACCGGTAAAAAGTCGCGCCGCAAAACGTGAAACATTCACGGCGCCGGGGACGTGCCCGCGCCGTCAGCACGTGACCGCCGGTCGAGCGGCAGTTTCAGTCGTCGGCGTGTTCGGCGAGGTGTTTGGGCGGTGGCGTCCAGCCGCGCTCGGAGCGGTCGTGGAGCTGCAGACGGTCGGTTTCCATGAGGTTCTTGAGCGTCGCGCGGTGTTCGCGCGCACGCGACAGGTAGGCCTTGTTGCTGGACACCTCGATGTTCTCGTCCCACAGCTCGTAGAGGCTGTCGATGCCGGCCTGGTCGTGGCGGCGAAACACCTGCGACATCCTCTCGACCTTGAACGGGTGCATGCCGATGGCCTTCAATGCCTCCTTGCCCAGTTCCAGCGAGGCATCGAACATCTCGCGCACCGCTACGTCCACTCCCGCCTTGTTCAACAGGTAGAGGTGGTTGACGTCGAATGCCCGCGCCAGGATCGTGACGTCGGGATGATTGCGGCGGACATGCTCGACCATCTCGACACTGCGTTCCCTGTCGTCGATCGCGATCACGATGGCCGTCGCCCCATCGATACCTGCGGCGTGCAGCAGGTCGGGTCGCGAGGCGTCGCCGTAGTAGCTCTTGACGCCGAACTTGCCGAGCATGTCGATCATCTCGGCTTCGTGATCGAGGACGACGGTCTTGACGCCGCTGGCGACGAGCAGGCGATTGACGATCTGGCCGAAGCGGCCGATCCCGGCAATGATGACCGTGCCGGTGTCGGCAAACTGCTCGGCCTGCCGTTCACTGCTGCCTTCGGAACGCCTGAGAACGAACAGGTCGTAGAGAATGAACAGACCCGGTGTCAGCAACATCGACAGCGCGACGACCAGGGACAGGGTTGCCGCGAGTTCCGGCGGCAGGGCCTGATTCTGCAGGCTGAAGCTCAACAGCACGAAGCCGAACTCGCCGGCCTGGGCCAATGCGAGCGTGAACAACCAGCGGTCAGCGATGTCGAGGCGGAACAGACGGGCGAGGGCATAGAGCACGAGACCCTTGACGACAATGACGCCGAGCGTCAGGCCGATGACGATCGCAAAATCGCCGAACAGGATGTCGAAGTCGATGCCCGCGCCGACCGTGATGAAGAACAGGCCGAGCAACAGTCCCTTGAACGGTTCGATATCGGATTCGAGCTCGTGGCGAAACTCGCTGTTGGCCAGCACGACGCCGGCGAGGAACGTGCCGAGCGCGGGCGACAGGTCGACCAGCGTCATCAGCAGCCCGATGCCGATCACGAGCAGCAGTGCCGTTGCGGTGAATATCTCGCGTAGGCGTGACGCGGCGATGAAGCGGAACATCGGCCGCGACAGGTAGTGCCCGCCGAGCAGCACCGCGGCGACGGCACCGAGGACCACGAGCGCGTGTGCCCACCCCGGCAGGCCGGCGACCAGGCTCAGATCGGCATGCGGCGCGTCGCCTGTGCCATCCACGCCGTGACCGCCGATGCTTTCGGCGCCTCCGCCGACGAGTTCCGGTACGGCCAACAACGGTATCAACGCGAGCATCGGGATCACGGCAATGTCCTGGAACAACAGCACCGAAAAGCTCGCCCGCCCGCCCTCGGTCTTGCTGAGACCCTTCTCGTTGAGTGACTGCAGCACGATGGCCGTCGACGACAGCGAAAAGATCAGGCCGATCGTCAGCGCGACCTGCCAGGTCATGCCCAGCAGCAGCGCAATCGCCATGATCGCGCCCACCGTTGCGACGACCTGCAGGCCGCCGAGCCCGAGCAGGCGATTGCGCATCTGCCATAGCATTCGCGGCTGCACCTCGAGCCCGACCAGAAACAGCATCATGACGACGCCGAACTCGGCGAAATGCTGGATCTCCCGGGTCTCCGATCCGACCAGGCCGAACACCGGGCCGATCACGATACCGGCGAGCAGATAGCCCAGGACCGAACCGAGGCCGAGCCGTTTCGCGATCGGTACCGCGATGACGGCGGCGCACAGGTAGATGAACGCCTGAAACAGCAACCCGCCCATGTCTCACACCTCCTGCGTCAGTTCAGCTGCCGCGCCATTGAGCAACGACCTCTGACTCAAGCGCGTGATATCGACGCGATCGTCACGCAGCGCCACGATCAGTCGTTTCCAGTCGGCGATGTGTCGATCGACCCGGCCTTCTTCGACGGCGGTGCGGGACGCGAACAATGCAAACGGCGGCAGGTAGACCATGCCGCACAGCATTGCGGTCTGCTCGATCGGGTACAGTAGCTCGCGAATCGTGAAGTGGTTACGGCCCTCGGCACAGTAGGCGGCCTCGGCGCCACCGGCGGTCAGCGCGCTGAAGAACACCTTGCCGTGCAGCGCCGTTCCGTCGGCGCCGTAGGCGAAGCCGTGCTCCAGGACCAGGTCCTGCCATTCCTTCAGGATCGCCGGCGTCGAGTACCAGTACAGCGGATGCTGGAAGACGATGACATCGTGCGCCAATAGCCGTTCCTGTTCGCGGTCGATGTCGATCTGGAAGTCGGGGTACTCGGCATACAGGTCCACCGGCGTCACGCCGTCGAGGTGCCGTATCGCGTCGAACATCGGGCGATTCACCTCGGAACGATCCAGTGACGGGTGGGCGAGCAGGACCTGAACGCGACGCTGCGGATTCGACGGCATATCGCTGGGATTCACAGTGATGGCGTTCCAACTCAAAGGGCTCCGCCGATCTTAACGAAGTCCGATGTAGGCCGCGGCGTCGACCAATGGGCGTCCAAAACTGTCGATGGTGCAGGCTAGCTTTCGGCACCTGCGCGGTCTTCAATCAAAAACGCCGACTCGGCCGCCGATGAGCCTTGCCGGATCTGGGCGAGGTGCAAGTGTCGCGTCTGGCTGAATCCCGGCAACTGCAGAAAGGGGGGCGGGAGCTACGACGCGCTCGGCATTCGATCGCCATCTCTTTTAACATAATATGTATTATGCGCAATTACCTCGGTTCACCGAGTCCCGCCGGCCCGTTGCAGGCCGACGGCGGATCCGCTCGCGGACAGCGATCTGCATTCCGTCAGTTGGAGCCGGCATACAGTTGAGGCAACGCGCTACCGTCATGGCTGTTGTCGCTGCGGCCGATCGACTTCACGTGCGGTTTCAGCCGCCGCCACGCGGCTTCGCCATCCCACGAACCCGCAGCTGCACTGTCGGCGTACAGCGCACCGTCGAGTTCCCGGAAGACCTCAGCCGCCTCGGCGCCGAGCCGCTCTGCGACGCAGTCGAGGCGCAGCGGCGGATCCTGCGGCCAGCGTTGTTCGGCCCAGGCCAGCAGCGCCCGCCGGGCCGTCTTGGCATCGTTGGCGTGAAACGCCCGCTCGACGGTGACCAGCGCGGCCGTCGGGTCTGGCGCCTTGGCCAGCGTGGGCATCGCGGGTTCGCCGCCGGATCCGGCCTGCGGCCCCGCCAGCCGGCTGCGTCGCCAGAGTGCGGCCAGCGCCAGCGCCAACGCCACGGCGAGCGCGGCCGTCAGCCACGGCCAGTATGGCCAGCCGCCGGACATCACGTCGTCTGCCGCCGTGCCGTTGCCCGCGTCGCGTGTCTGCGCTGACGCAGCGGCGGCATCGGGCGGACCCGACGCCGCAACGGCCGAGTCGGGCGGCGACGGCACGGCCGCGCTGCCGCTGGCCGCCGCCTGCACCTGCACCCGGCGTGCCGGCAGGCGGGCGACCGCGGCCTTGTCGGCGGCGACATCCCACCACGCGACGCTGATCTCGGGCAGCGTCAGGTCGCCGGGCCGGGTCGGGACCAGGGCCGTGCGGATCACCTTCTGCGCGATCAGCGTGGCCTTGTCCGGGCGCGTCTGCATCGTCGGTCTCTCCGGGTACGCGTTGATCCCGGCCGGTGCAACGATTGCCAGATCCGGAAGCTGTGCGTCACTGAGGCCCTTAGCCTTGATCACGACGGTCCGGGTCACGGGTTCGCCGACGCGAAACGCCTGTGGACCGGGTGACCAGCTCTCGTCGAGCGTCAGCGACTCGGCCGGCAGCCACGGTGACGGTGTCCCCGCGGGCTGCGGGCGCACGTCGACCGACGTTGACGGTGCCGTGATCCGGACCGGTCGTGTCTGGCCGAGACCATTCAAGACGTCGTTGCCGAAGAACCGGTCGCGCAGGCTGCCGCCGCGCTGCGATTGCTGACCCGGCAGCGCCATTCGCGCGTCGAGCACCGGGCCGGCGATCTCGAGCGCCCCGCTGCGCTGCGGAAAGACCGCGTAGCGGCGCTCGATGGCGCGGTACTGCACGCCGTTGCGGTAGGTCTCGAACTGTCCGCCCTCGCCCAACGGGCGCAGCAGCGCACCACTCGCCTGTGGCTCGGACAGATTGACATCACGCAACGGCGCACTGAACAGCACGCGAACGGTGTGGATCAGCTTCTGCTGCACGTAGGGCTGTTTGGGTTCGGTGTCGACCTCGATCATGACTGGTCGTGGCGTGCCGAGCTGGTCGGCCTGGGCGGCCGGCAGTACCTCGAGGGTCAGCGGTTCGCTCGACTTGTCGCCGAACGTGATCGCCGGGATCTCGATCGTGCCGGCCCGTTTCGGCATCAGCGTCAGGCGCCATTCGACGCCGGAAAAACTGCGTCCGTTGACAAAACGCATGTGCGTACTCTGGGCGCGGTTGAGCAAGTCGAAATGTGCCTGCAGCGGTGTCAGGTCCGGGGCGCCGCTGGTGTTGCCGGATGCCGACAGGGTCAGCACGACGGGGTCACCTTCGGCAACCTTGATGCGGTCGAGACGGGCGATGAAGTCCGCGCCGAATGCGCCGGCGCTGAGGGCCAGTATCAACAGCCAGATCACCGGTCGTGCTCGTTGACTCAAACGTGACTCCTGTTGTCGGGCGTCGCATGCCATACGCCGCAAGACACTACCTGAATACTAGTACGCTCATGGCAGGCGTCCGCTGCGTCGCAGATGCTGCAGCAGGAAGCGCTGGCGTAACAAGCCGCCGGGATCGTCGTCGACCTGGCGCAACATCTGCTCGAGCGCCTGTGCGTCCTCGCCGTCGGCGCCGGCCAGTTCGCGCGACGTCGCGGTGCCCGGTCCGCGACCGACGTCACCACCGAGCAGATCACCGAGCCCCGGTCGTTTCGTCAGAGTCGACGGCGCGCCCCGCGGACTCGGCGGCAGGTCTGCAGGCATCCGGCCCATGTCTCCGGACTCGCCCTGCCGTGTGCCATTCGGTCGATCCTGCACACCGGTGTTCGACGCTGTCACCGCCTCAACCGCGTTATCGGGTCTGTCGCCGGCCGCCTTGCCGTCATGCGCCTCCGCCGTTCCCGGCGCCGCCTCACCGGCGTCTGCGATGCCATCCATCTCAGCCTGATCCGCGTCCCGTTCGGCCCCTGTTTCTCCCCGTGGATCTGGCGACGCCGCCTCGCCGACGCGGTCATGCTGCGCCGCGGTCGACTCGGCAGTCTCGTCTGCTGTCGCCTGCGGCACCCCATCGCTGTCTGCGGCGACCTCTTCGGCATCGTCACCGGTCGGTGTTTCAGCGCGCTGTTCTGCGTCGTCGGCCGCGTCACCGGCAACATCGGGCGCGTCGTGTTTGCCGCGACGATCGTCGGTCCCTGCGTCACCCTCGCCTGTGTCATCCCGGCTGTCGCCAGCGGCCTGCGACGTCTGCCCTTCCCTGTCACCGGCTGCACCGGGCCGTGCGCTCTGCAGGTCCGCAGACGCGCCACCCTGCTGTTCGTCACCGGGCTGTGGATCGCCCTGCTCGGCCGTCTCGGTG